>JAGWOR010000068.1 GCA_028870845.1 Gammaproteobacteria bacterium
CGCACCCGCTCCACGTGCGCCAGTTAGGCGCTGCCGTCCACAAATTGGGGCGCGCGTGGCAGCGGTGCCGCCAGTTCATTCAGGTTCAATTCAAAGCTGTTGGTGAGCCTGCCGTTCTCCAGGGTCGCTGACAGTTCCGCCAGAAACTTCTGCATGGCGGGCACATCCACCACCCGCTGCTGCACTTTTGTTTCCGCCGTCACCCTGCTGATGTACTCGGCAGCCTGGTTTCCGGCGTTGATAGAACCGTATACCAGTTCCAGCTTGGGTTGCACCGCCGGCCAGTCTTCCAGGGCCTGCAGCAGGCTTGCCGCAATCCCGGGCACTTCAACCGCATGCGACAGTTTCTTGTCCACCACAATCAGTGTGCCGTCGCGGCCGTTTTTCAGAGAAGCGAGTTTCATTCTATATACGCTCCGGATTTATTTTTTAGCAGCACGTGTTTGAAACCATCAGTGGATGCCGGTTTGCACCGGCATGACAAAGCAATATAAAAATCGCTGCTATTTCTGCTTGGGATTGAAATGTCTGTTGATCGCCTGCCAGCACTGCCAGTAATCCTCCTGCAGTTCCCTGGCTTCCATGGCCTGTTCCACAGGACGGATCACTGCGCGGGTTTCGAACATGAAGGCCATGGTGTCGGCCACATGCTGGGGCTTGCTGGTATCCATCGCCATGGCTTTTTCGTAGCTGGCGGCGTCCGGGCCGTGGCCGCTCATGCTGTTGTGCAGTGAGGCCCCGCCGGGCAAGAAGCCGCCGCTCTTGCCGCCTTGCTTGGCATCATAGACACCGGTAATGAGTCCCATGAACTCCGAGGCGATATTGCGGTGGTACCAGGGCGGGCGGAAGCTGTGCTCCGCCACCAGCCAGCGCGGCGGAAAAATCACGAAGTCCATGTTGGCGGTGCCGGGCGTGTCGCTCTGGGAAGTCAACACCGTGAAGATGGAGGGATCCGGGTGATCGTAGCTGATGGAACCGATGGTGTTGAAGCGCGTCAGGTCATATTTGTAGGGCGCGTAGTTCCCGTGCCAGGCCGCCACGTCCAGGGGCGAATGATCCATCTCCGCGGACCACAGGTGGCCCTGGAATTTGGCGATCAGCTCGCACCTGATTTCCACATCCTCATAGGCCGCCGTTGGATAAAGAAAATCCCGCGCATTGGCCAGGCTGTTGGAGCCAATGGGCCCCAGTTCCGGCAAGCGCAGTAACGCACCGAAATTCTCCGCTACATAGCCGCGCGCCTCAGCGTCCGGCAACTCCACCCGGAAGCGCACGCCCCGGGGGATGACCGCGATCTCCAAAGGCGCCACTTCCAATACGCCCAGTTCCGTGGCGATGCGCAGGCGGCCCTGCTGGGGCACGATCAGCAGTTCTCCGTCCGCGTCGTAGAAAAACTTGTTTTCCATGGAGCGGTTGGCGGCATAGATATGGATGCCGATGCCGCTCTGGGCCGCGGCGGCGCCGTTGCCGGCTATGGTGAACAGCCCGTCGAGGAAGTCCGTGGGTTTTACCGGAATCGGGAACGGGTTCCAGCGCAACTGGTTCGGATCGCCGGCCAGCTCGTCGAAGCGGTTATGGAAGGTTCCATCCGGCAGCATTGCAAAGGGTCGATGCATGGCCGCTGGGCGGATGCGGTACAACCAGCTGCGCCGGTTGATATGGCGCGGCGCGGTAAAGGCCGTGCCGGAGAGCTGTTCCGCATACAGGCCGTAGGGAGCCTTCTGCGGCGAGTTCTGGCCGACGGGCAGCGCACCAGGCAGGGCTTCGTTGGCGAATTCGTTGCCGAAGCCGGATTGATAACGAGCCATTTTCTCGGTACTCGGTGTGTGTTTTGTTTCTGGCTTATTCTGCTTCTGGTCCATTACCGACTCCTGCATTCCCATTCACCCTGCGCATTTAAAAAGTTAGCCAGTAACAGTCACAGCACCCCGCGCTTCATCTGGTCACGCTCGATGGATTCGAACAGCGCCTGGAAATTGCCTTCGCCGAAACCCTGATTGCCCTTGCGCTGGATGATCTCGAAAAAGATCGGCCCGATGCAGTTCTGGGTGAAGATCTGCAGCAGCAGTTTCTTCTTGGTCTCCCGGTCGGCATCGATGAGTATCTTGTTCCTGGCCAGCCGCGCCACGTGCTCGCCGTGGTTGGGCACGCGCTCGTCGATCATTTCGAAATAGGCGTCCGGGGTATCCAGGAATTCGACGCCCGCCGCACGCATGGCTTCCACGGTCGCATATACGTCATTGGTGAACAGGGCGATATGCTGGATGCCCTCGCCCTTGTATTCGTCCAGGTACTCGTTGATCTGGCTCTTGGGGTCGTTGGATTCGTTCAGCGGGATGCGCACCATGCCGTCGGGCGCGGTCATGGCCTTGGATACCAGCCCGGTCTTGGCGCCCTTGATGTCGAAATAGCGGATTTCGCGGAAGTTGAACAGCTTGGCGTAGAAATCGGCGAACTTCTCCATGTTGCCGAAGTACAGATTGTGGGTCAGGTGGTCAATAAAGGTGAGGCCGAAACCCTTGGGATGCCGCTCCACGCCCGGCAGGTAGTCGAATTCACCGGCATACACCTCGCCCTTGGGGCCGTAGCGGTCCACCAGGTACAGCATGCTGCCGCCGATGCCCTGGATCACGGGTACGTTTATGGCCTTGGTGGATTCCTTGTGGGTAATGGGCTGGGCACCATTCTTCATGGCCTGATCGCGAACCGCAGCGGCCGGCTTGCTGAAGCGGATGGCAAAGCCGCAGGCACAGGGCCCGTGCTTGGCGGCGAAATCGGCGGCGAAGGAACCGGGCTCTTCATTTACCAGGAACTGGCAGTCCCCCTGGCGGTAGAGGGTGATGTTGCGCTGCTTGTGGCGCGCCACGGGCTTGAAGCCCAGGCGCGGGAACAGTTCGTGCAGCAACTTGGCATCCGGGGCTGCGAATTCCACGAATTCGAAGCCGTCCACCCCCATGGGGTTCTCGAACTGCACGGGATTCATGCCCACATTGGGTTGTGCGCTCATGGCCTGTCCTCCTGCTGCATGCCACATCGATATGGAGCTTGGATTATACGCCCGACCTTGCAGCGTCCTGAAACGTGGCCGTGATCAATGCACACCATGCATGAGACGCTGGATCCAGGGTGCGGCCATCAGAAACAGAATCGCCACCACCAAGCCCGACCAGAACAGCAGGCTATAGACATGCGCATAGGCGGCCATGCCGCTCAGCGCTGTGCCCACGTGCACCGGGGTGGTTTGCTCGGCTATCCAGCCGGACAGCAGATAAGCCAGCGCATAGCCGAAAAACCAGCCGCCCATGACCAGGGAAGTTTCTTCCGGCGCCGCCAATTGCCCGATCATTGAATAGCCGATGGGTGACAGCGCCAGCTCACCGATGGTCAGCAGCAGATAGCACACCGCCAATATAATCCAGTTAATTTTTGCACCGTCGCCGCCCCACTGATGAATGGCCCAGGCCATCACGCCAAAACCGCAGGCCGCCAGCAGCAGCCCAATGCCGTACTTGCGTGATGTGGATGGGTCCTTGTGCCGTTTGTCGAGCCACGGCCACAGCATGGCCATGAATGGCGCGAATATCAGGATATAGAGCGGATTGGCTGACTGAAACCAAATGTAATTGAACGGGGTGTTGACATGATCCCGGGCAAAGAAATTGAGTGAGGAATATCCCTGAAAGCTGAACGTCCAGAACATCACCAAGCCTACAAACAGCAACAGCAATGCGATATATCGTTGGGACTGTACGCGGTTTCGTCGTAGCACGCAGCCGGCAATGATGTACACCACCAGCAGAACCATAAGGCTGTACATGGCAATATTCAGTATTGCCGGCCAAGCCAGCAGCAAGGCCGTGGGATACACCAATACAGCGATCGCAACCAGCACCCAAAGAGTCGCCATGGGACCATACGGGTGTTCATGCTCCGGCAAGGCTGGCCGCAGCATGCGATGAAACAGCTGAAACAAGACTGCCGCCAGCGCCATGCCGAAGGCGGCGGCAATAAAGCCCCAGCGGTAGCCAAATAGCTGGGCGATAATAATCCCGCAGATAATCGGTGCAATAACCGCACCGAAGTTGATGGCCATATAGTAGAGCGTGTAACCGCCCTCGCGGCGCGCATCGCCCTTGGCATAATTGAGCCCGATCAGCACCGTGAGGGGTACGCTGAGCCCGACCGAGAGGGCGAACAGCGCCATGCCGATTTCGAAACCCGCCAGGGTCGGCAGCGACATGAGCAGCAGTGACAGTACGCCCAGCCACAGGGATATGGCCAGTGCCCGCACTTCGCCCAAAATCTTGTCGGCCACGTAACCACCGATGATGGGCGTGGCGTACATGAGCGCCAGAAATCCGGCGGAAAGCACGTCGGCATGCTGCATGGCCTGTGCGGACGACAGCTGTGGATAGAAATTCTCGGCGATGTAGGGAGCCAGATAGGCGCGGAAGCCGTAAAACGCGAAATTGAACCATACCGTGACACCCATCAGCATCCACAAGGGGCGCGGATGTCCCCAAAATGAAGCGAATCCCGGGTCGCGGCTTTGCTCAGTAGTGGTATGCATGATGCGGGCCCTTAGATTGTCAGGAATGAATACCGATTTCGGTGCGCACGTCGATGAGTTCGGGGAAGAAAGTGAGGTCCAGGGCCTGTTTGAGGAAACTCACGCCCGAGGAGCCGCCGGTACCCTTTTTGTGGC
>JAGWOR010000036.1 GCA_028870845.1 Gammaproteobacteria bacterium
CAGGTGCGAGCTGATCGCCAAATTCCAGGGCCACCTGTGGTCCGCGGAGATGGATCATTCACCCCTGGACGTGGTGGCCTGGCACGGGAACTACGCGCCCTACAAGTATGACCTGACCCGCTTCAACACCATCGGTTCCATCAGCTACGACCACCCGGATCCCTCCATCTTCACGCTGCTGACCTCCCAGAGCGACACGCCCGGCACCGCCAACATGGACTTCGTGATTTTCCCGCCGCGCTGGCTGGTGGCGGAACACAGCTTCCGCCCGCCCTGGTACCACCGCAATATCGCTTCGGAGTTCATGGGACTCATTACCGGTGTCTATGATGCCAAGCAAGGCGGCAAAAGCGGCGGCTTCTTGCCCGGCGGGGCCTCGCTGCACAACAGCATGAGCGGCCATGGACCGGATGCCGCCAGCTACGAAAAGGCCATGGCGGTGGATACCGCCAAGCCCCAACATGTCACCGACACCATGGCTTTCATGTTCGAAACCCGCGCAGTGATCCGTCCCGTGGAACAGGCCATGGAAGCCAAAGAACTACAGGATGATTACTGGCAGTGCTGGCAGGGGATCAGGAAACACTTCAATCCCAAACAGAAATAGCATCGGCTTGTAGATTGCATCGTTATGCCGGTGCAAACCGGCATCCAGTGATGGCTCAATAATCGTGCTGCTAAGAAATTTGTCCGGAGCTTATAAAGAATGAAACTTGCTTCCCTGAAAAACGGCCGCGACGGCACACTGATTGTGGTAAACAAGAAACTGCAGCATGCCGTTGAGGTGCCTGGAATCGCTGCGAATCTGCTGCAAGCCCTGGAAAACTGGCCGGCGGTGGAGCGCAAGCTGGAGCTGGTATATGGCTCCATAAATGCCGGCAATCAGGCTGCCGAGTACCTCAGTCGGGTGACGGAGGAAACGAAAGTACAGCAGCGGGTGGTGGATGTGCCCGCTTATCAGCGGTTTCTGACGGAACTGTCCGCGACGCTGGATAAGGGCAGGGTCACCAATACCTTTGAATTGAATGTGGGAGAGCTGGCTGCGGCTTTACCGCGTGCACCCCAGTTCGTGGACGGCAGCGCCTATCTGGCCCACGTGGAGCGGGTGCGCAAAGCGCGCGGCGTGGAAATGCCGCCGAGCTTTCTCCATGATCCACTCATGTACCAGGCAGTGAGTGATGGTTTCCTGGCGCCCACCGAGCCCATCCGCATGGCCGACGAAGCCTGGGGCATCGATTTTGAATCGGAGGTGGGCGTGGTGGTGGATGATGTACCGGCTGGAGTGACACCAGACCAGGCAGCGCAACATATCAAACTGATCCTGATTATCAATGACGTGTCGCTGCGCAACCTGATCCCCGATGAACTGGCCAAGGGCTTCGGCTTCCTGCAGAGCAAGCCACGCTCGGCGCTTTCGCCAGCAGCGGTGACTCCAGACGAACTGGGCAGTGCCTGGAAGGACGGCAAGCTGCACCTGCCGCTAGTGACGCATCTGAACGGCAAGCTGTTCGGCGAACCCAACGCCGGCGTGGACATGCAGTTCAATTTTCCGCAGCTCATTGCCCATGCCGCCAAGACCCGGCCGCTGGCGGCGGGTTCCATCGTGGGGTCCGGAACGGTTGCCAACCAGGACGAATCCAAGGGCTCCTCCTGCCTGGCGGAAAAACGCGTGCTGGAGATCATCAAGGACGGCAAGCCCAAAACCCCATTCATGAAGTTCGGTGACCGGGTGCGCATCGAGATGCTGGACCTGCGCGGCGCCACCATATTCGGCGCCATCGAACAGGCAGTCGAAAAATCTAAATAATTCTTTACCCTCTCCCACCGGGAGAGGGGAGGGTGAGGCTGATTAGTGAAGCTATATACCTATTTCCGCAGCACCGCCGCCTATCGGGTGCGTATCGCGCTTAATCTAAAGGGTCTGCAGGCGGACTACCGTTATGTGCACCTGGTAAAAGACGGCGGCCAGCAACATCAACCAGATTATCGAAAAGTAAATCCCCAAGGGCTGGTGCCGGCGCTGGAAGATAAAGGCCAGGTACTGACCCAGTCGCTGGCGATTATTGAATACCTGGAGGAGGTCCATCCAAACCCGCCGCTGCTGCCCAAGGATTCACCAGGCCGGGCCCGGGTCCGGGCGCTGGCACAAATCGTCGCCTGCGATATCCACCCGCTCAACAACTTGCGGGTGCTCAAATATCTGGAGAAGGAACTGGCCACGGACGATGCGGCCCGCGAGCAGTGGTATCACCACTGGGTAGTGGAAGGGTTCACTGCACTGGAGAATTTGCTGGCTAGTAATCCCGCCACCGGAGAATTTTGCCATGGCAACACGCCGTCACTGGCGGATATCTGCCTGGTGCCGCAGGTGTTCAATGCGAAGCGGTTTTCAGTGGACCTGTCGGCGTATCCAACCATCCAGCGCATCAATTCACGTTGCCTGGCCCTCAAGGCATTTTCCGATGCCGCGCCGGAGAAACAGGCAGACGCGCAATGATTTGCATTTAAAGAGCAACAGCCCCGCGATGGTTCCTAGATTTTTGCCGAGTCCTCATCGATACGGGCTTTTGGCTTGCCTCCCGTGGTCCAGCGGCTGTCGTCCATCATAAGGTCGAACAGCCATTCGGCGCGGCGGGCGATGTTGCTGCGCACGTCCTTCCAGTCAATTCTGCCGTCGTTCGGCGGCGGCTTTTTACCGTCGCCGTGCTCCAAACGTGCGGCTTCCATCTGCCACTTGAGGGCGAAGTAGCGCGCGGCGTCGCGGCAGGTCTGGGCAGCGCCGCCTTCCACGTGATCGGTGGGCACGATGCCGGTGATGATCCAGAGCTTGGGGCTTTCACTATGCTTGGGCCACACACGTCCCAGCATGCCGCGGTGCGGGATGATCCACAGCCACTCGCCGGTGATGTCGGTGTCAAATACCTGCAGGTTGCGCAGGTACTCGGCCACCAGTTGCTGCTGGCCTTTGTGCCATTCGGCAAAGGCGGCTTCGTCAAAGGGTGTTTCAGAAGACATCGGTATCCTCTCAACTATGTTATATGAATTTTACGGGAGATGCGCCAATGAAAGATATTCCCGGCTCTGCATTTCATGCAGGCGGCTGATGGTGCGCTGGAATTCGAAGGCCAGGCGCTTGCCGGTGTACAGCTGTTCCGGCGGCGCCGCGGCTGACACCGCGAGCTTCACGCGCCGGTCGTAGAATTCGTCCACCAGCGCCACCAGGCGCCGGGCTTCATCCTCCTGTTCCACGCCCAGCCTTGGAATGTCCGAAATCAGCACGGTGTGGTAGCTGCGGGCAATTTCGATATAGTCCAGCTGGCTGCGCGGTCCGTCGCAGATGTCTTCGAACCGGAACCAGGCAACACCTTCGGTATGCTGCTTCACGGAAATTTCCCGATCGTTGATGAGCAACGGCCCATCGCTGCTCTGGGCGCCGCTGCTGATATGTTCGAAGAAGGAGTGTAAATGCGCATCGGCTTCGGTGCCATGGGGCATATAGTACAAGCGCGCCTGTTCCAGGTGCCGCAGGCGGTAATCGGTGCCGCCGTCCACGTTCATTACGTGGGTGTGCTGTTTGAGAGAGCGGATTGCAGGCAGGAAGCGCTCGCGTTGCAAGCCGTCTTTATAGAGTTTATCCGGCGGAATGTTGGAGGTGGCCACCAGCGTCACGCCGTCCGCGAACAGATGTTCCAGCAAGCGCCCCAGCAGCATGGCGTCGGCGATATCGGACACGAAAAACTCGTCGAAGCAAAGCACGTGTGACTTTTCACTGAACCGGCTGGCTATGATGCGGAGTGGATCCTCCTGATCCGGCAGCGCCTTCAGCTGTGCATGCACCATCTGCATGAAGCGGTGGAAGTGCAGGCGGCTTTTTTCCGCAAACGGCAGGCACTCGAAAAAACAGTCCATCAGCCAAGTCTTGCCGCGGCCGACGGAACCCCACAAGTACAGGCCTTTCAACGGCCCTTGGGATTGCCCCAGCCAGCGCCGCCATCCTGGAAGCGGCACCCGCTTAAGCAGCGAATGAAACAGCAGGTCCAGTGCCGCCACCGCCTTGAGCTGGGCCGCGTCCCTGGCGAATCCCGGCATTGCCAGATCCGCTTCGTAACGTTGCCGCGGGGTCTGCAACATGTGCAGTCTGTCCATACAGATTCAGTCCTGCTGCAGTTCTGGCAGGTTCCGGTAATGCGCCAGCGCCTGGGGATTGGCCAGAGCCTCGGTGTTGTTGACGGGCCGGCCGTGGATTACGTTGCGTACGGCCAGTTCGGTGATCTTGCCGCTGATGGTGCGCGGAATGTCGGGAACCGCGATGATCTTGGCCGGTACGTGGCGTGGCGAGGTGTTGTCGCGGATGGTTTTCCTGATCGTCCCGGCAAGCGCCTCGTCCAGTTGTACGCCTTCCCGCAGGCGCACGAACAGCACCACGCGCACGTCGCCCTGCCAGTCCTGGCCCACCGCCAAGCTCTCCACCACCTCGGGCAGCTTTTCCACCTGCCGGTAGATTTCCGCGGTGCCAATGCGCACCCCGCCCGGGTTGAGGGTGGCGTCCGAACGCCCATAGATGATGAGACCGTCGTATCCGGTGAGTTCCGCCCAGTCACCGTGGCGCCAGACATTCGGGAACACGTCGAAATAGGCCTCGTGGTACTTTTTTCCGTCCGCGTCGTTCCAGAAAAACACCGGCATGGAGGGAAACGGCTTGACGCACACCAGCTCGCCGGGCTGGCCGCGCACCGGTTTGCCGTCCTGGTTCCAGATCTCCACCGCCATTCCCAGGCCGCGGCACTGCAGTTCTCCCGGATACACCGGCAGCAGGGGGTTGCCGAGGGCGAAACAGGAAATGATGTCGGTGCCGCCGGAAATTGACGACAGGCAAACATCGGACTTGATGTCACGGTACACGTATTCGGAGTTTTCCGGCAGCAGCGGTGAACCGGTGGAGGTGATGATGCGCAGCCTGTCAAGTGGGTATTTTTGTTGAGGGCGGAGGCTGAATTTTTCGGCGGCCGACAGGTATTTGGCGCTGGTACCGAAAATAGTGATGCCTTCCTCATGAGCGATGCGCCACAGGACGTCCGGATCCGGGTGGAACGGAGAGCCGTCGTAGAGTAATACCGTGGCGCCGGCCGCCAGGCTCGATACCAGCCAGTTCCACATCATCCAGCCGCAGGTGGTGAAGTAGAAAATCACGTCCTCGCGCTTGAGGTCGGTGTGCAGCATGAGTTCCTTGAGGTGCTGGATCAAGGTGCCGCCGGCGCCGTGCACGATGCACTTCGGCACGCCGGTGGTGCCGGAGCTGTACATGATGTACGCCGGATGGTCGAAGGGCAGTTGCGCGAATTCGATCTCGGCGGCGCCGGTGACGAAATCGCGCCAGTGGACTGCCCGGCCGATGCGGGAGACGTCCGGCTGTTGGTTCACGTAGGAGACCACCACCAGCTTCTCTACCGAGGGCAGTTTCTCCAGCACCCCGCGGATGCGCTCCAGGCAGTCCAGGGTCTTGCCGGCGTAGTAATATGCATCGCAGGTGAACAGCACCTTGGGTTCGATCTGGCCGAAGCGGTCCAGCACACCGTTGATGCCGAAATCCGGCGAGCAGGAGGACCAGATGGCGCCCAGGCTGGCGGCCGCCAGCATGGCGATGACGGTTTCCGGACGGTTGGGCATGAATCCCGCCACCCGGTCGCCGCTCCGGACGCCGGATTTTTTCAGGGCATCGGCCAGGCCGGCCACCTGCGCATACAGTTGCCGGTAGCTTAAGCAGACGCGCTTGCCGTCCTGTTCGCAGCGGAACACCAGCGCTGGCCGCTCGTCGCGGTGGCGCAGCAGGTTTTCGGCAAAGTTGAGGCGTGCGCCCGTGAACCAGCGGGCACCGGGCATTTTGCCGCCATCCACCAGCACCTGTTCCCAGGGCTTTGAGGCCTTGATCCCGCAAAATTTCCACACCGCGGGCCAGAACTCTTCCGGATGCTCAATGGACCAGCGATACAGAGCTGCGTAATCCTTGATACCGGTGGCGCTTTTCCGTACCTGATCAATGAATTGCGTCATGTTGGCGTGCTGTTTGACGCGGTCACTGGGGGTCCAGAGCGGCTGGTTCATGGAGTATCCGAAGCGGGTAGTAGATAAAACCACATGTCCGGACTATTGTCCGGCCCGCGGCCAGAGCCTGCAAGACTGCGGGTGGCGTGCCCGCCAGCGGGAGAGACAGCCGCCAAAAGATAGGTTATCGTGCCACCGCCGTCCCAAGCCGCGAAACGCTGGATGGCCCACCACTGGGGAACTGGATACAACCTTAATTCAGCTACTGGGAGATACCACGTGAACGTGCAAGCCCCATCCGGCATGACCAAGCTCAGTGAAATTACTTTTCGTGGATTGCTGATCGGCGTGATCATCACCCTGGTTTTCACCGCCGCGAACGTGTTTTTCGGCCTCAAGGCGGGCATCACCTTTTCCACCTCGATCCCGGCGGCGGTGATTTCCATGGCCATCCTGCGCGGTTTCCGCGGCGTGACCATGCAGGAAAACAACATAGTGCAGACGGTGGCATCGGCCGCCGGCACCCTGTCCTCCATCATCTTCGTACTGCCGGGCCTGATCATCGTCAGCTGGTGGAGCGGGTTTCCATTTTGGATGTCGTTCGCCATCTGCGCCTCTGGCGGCATCCTGGGTGTCATGTACACCATTCCCCTGCGACGCGCACTGGTGACCGATTCCGATCTGCCGTATCCGGAAGGTGTGGCTTGCGCCGAGGTGCTCAAGGTCGGTTCCAATCCGGCCTCGGCGGCGGCGTCCGAGTCGGTGGAATCGGGCGGCGCCGGCTTGAAGGCCGTGGTAGTGGGTTCGATCGTATCCGCGGTGTTCTACGTGATCGTGCAAATGAAGATCTTCGTCAGTGACGTGGCGCAGTATTTCCACTTCGGCAAAGGCGGGGCCACGGGATACGATTTCAGCCTGTCATTCGCACTGTTCGCCATCGGCCATCTGGTGGGGTTGTCGGTGGGCATTGCCATGGGGGTGGGTGCGCTCATCGGTTGGGGTTGGGCGGTGCCGCATTTCACGTTGCTGCATCCCGCCGCCGGTGCGGCGGCGGACGTAGCGCAGGGTGCCTGGAGCCACTATGTGCGCTTCGTGGGCGCCGGCACCATCGGCGTGGCCGCAGTCTGGACCCTCGGTACCTTGATCAAGCCGGTAGTGGCGGGACTCGCCGGCGCCATGAAAGCGGCCAAGGTGCGCAAGGCCGGCAAGGCCGATACCCTGCCGCGCACCGAACACGACATCCCCATCGGCATGGTGGCGCTGGTGTCATTGATCTGCCTGCTGCCGGTGGCCTGGCTGCTGTGGCATTTCAGCGTCATCAGCGGCTTGGGTTCCTACGCGCTGCTGCTCACCGTTGGCGGCGTAATCTTCGTGGTGATCCTGGGCTTCGTGGTGTCCACGGTGTGCGGTTACATGGCCGGACTCATCGGATCCTCCAACAGTCCGCTGTCCGGCATCGGCATCCTGGTCGTGGTGATCGCCGCGCTGCTCTTGGTGCTGTCGGTGAAATCGCACCTGCCTCCGGAAGCCGGCAAGGCGCTGGTGGCGTTCGCGCTGTTCGTGACCTCCATCGTGTTCGCGGTGGCCTCCATCGCCAACAACAACCTGCAGGACCTGAAGACCGGCCAGCTGGTGGATGCCACGCCTTCGAAGCAACAGTGGGCGCTGGTGGTGGGTGTGATCGCCGGCGCCCTCATCATTCCGCCGGTGATGGATATGCTCAATCATGCCTATGGGTTCTTGGGTGCGCCGGGCGTCAATCCTGCGCGCGCACTGCCTGCGCCGCAGGCCGGATTGATTTCGGCCCTGGCCCAGGGCGTGATCGAGAACAACATCGACTGGACCCTGATCGGCATCGGCGCGCTCATCGGCCTGGGGCTGATCGTGCTGGATGAGCTGATGGCGCGCTTCGCGAAACCCATGCGCCTGCCGCCGCTGGCAGTGGGCCTGGGCATATATCTGCCCACCTCCGTAACCCTCATGGTGGTGGTAGGCGCCATCGTGGGCTGGTGGTTTAACCGCCGTGCCGACAAGCGGCCCAAGGCGGAGGCTGCCAAGCAACTGGGGGTGCTGCTGGCTTCCGGACTGATCGTGGGCGAAAGCATCCTGGGCGTGGTGGTGGCGGCCGTCGTGGCGTTTTCCGGCAAAGCCTGGCCGCTGGCCGTGGTGGGCAAGGGCTTTGAAACCGCCTCCATTTGGATCGGCGGCGTGGCATTCGTGGCGGTGACCTTCATCTTATATCGCTGGATAGAGCAGTTGGCACAGAAGTAAAAGTGCGGCCTACGGCCGCAGCCTTTTAGACGGGGTTTCCGCCCCCGCACCTCGGGCTACTTTCTTTGCTCATGCAAAGAAAGTAGCCAAAGAAACACGCCCCGAGGATTCCGCGCTTGCTTGAAATCGAAAGCATAGTCTTTCGATTTCAAGCGCGTCGCCTCGCTCCTCGCCAGACTCAGGGCGGCACAGACGGCACATCCCTGTGCCGGCTCGTCGTCCTGACTTCGCCCCGCCCCGTAAGGGCGGGCCTTCTCTTCGTCCGGCTGTGAGACTCGGCGGAAACCATGGGGGTTTGAAAACAAGGGATGCTGATTCCGGCATTGCGGAGTCACAGAGTTAATCTCCCAGCGCGCCTATGTGACTATAACTGACAAAAAAACCGGCACAGAAAGAAAACCTGTGCAGCGTGAAGCGCGTGGCTAAGCCAGATGCGGTTGATGACGCTCTGGAATGTTTCTTTTGGTTACTTTTCTTTGCGCCAAAGAAAAATAACCTGCGCTGCGGGAGCGGAACCCCGTTATATTTAAGTCTTATCTAATTCTTTTTCCAATTCCGGCAATATCTGAAACAGATCTCCCACCAGCCCGATGTCGGCCACCTGGAAAATCGGCGCATCCGGGTCCTTGTTGATGGCCACGATGGTGCGCGCATCCTTGATGCCGGTGAGGTGCTGGATGGCGCCGGAAATTCCCACCGCCACGTACAAATCCGGGGCGATGATCTTGCCGGTCTGGCCTACCTGCAGGTCGTTGGCCACGTAGCCCGCGTCCACCGCGGCCCGCGAGGCGCCCACCGCCGCGCCCAGCTTGTCCGCCAGCTTGTATATGACTGCGAAATTTTCCTTGCTGCCCACGCCGCGCCCGCCGGACACCACGCGTGGGGCGGACTGCAGATCCGGACGCTCGCTTTTTTCGGCTTTGAGTTCCACGAAGCGCGTGTGCGATGGCAGCGCTGCATCGGTATTGGCGGCGGTGATTTCCGCCGGCCCGCCGGCTTCGCATGCCTGCCAGGAAGCGGTGCGCACCGTAGCCATCACACAGGGCTTGTCGGGCGCCTTCACGGTGACGATGGCGTTGCCGGCATAGATGGGACGTTCGAAGGTTACGGCATCCATCACCTTCATGACGTCGCTCACCTGCTGCACGCCGGCGAGCGCCGCTGCCCGCGGCAGCAGGTCCTTGCCGAAAGTGGTGGAGGGCGCCAGCACGTGGGTGTAATCCTTGGCTAGTTTTGCGATCTGTGGCGCCAGTATGGCCGCCAGCGGCTGGGCGTTTTCCGGGCGCTCCACTTTCAGCACGCGTTTGATGCCTTTGAGCTTCGCCGCGCTGGCGGCGACTGCCGATGCCTGCTGCGCGAACACCGCAATATCGATTTCGCCGCCGATGGCCAGTGCGCAGCTCACCGCCCTGGCGGTGGCTGGATTGAGCAGTTCACCGTCATGTTCTGCGATCACCAGAATCCGGTTCATCACAGCACCCCGCGTTGCTTGAGAGCGGCAACCAATGCCGGCACGTCGGCAACCTTGCTGCCGCCGGCACGCTGGGGTGGCGGCGCATATTTCACAGACTCAAGCATGGGCGCAGCCTGCAATCCCAGCGCCTCCAGCTTGAGAATCTGCAGCGGCTTGGTGCGGGCTTTCATGATGTCCGGCATTTTCACGAAGCGCGGTGTGTTGAGCCTGAGGTCGGTGGTGAACACGGCCGGCAGATCCACTTCGATGGTCTCCAGTCCCGCATCCACTTCACGGGTCACGGTGGCCACCGTCCCTTGCAGACCGATTCTGGAGGCAAAGGTGGCCTGGGGACGATCCCACAGGGCCGCCAGCATCTGGCCGGTCTGGTTGCTGTCGTCGTCAATTGCCTGTTTGCCTAGCATCACCAGATCCGGGGTCTCGTGTTTCGTCAATTCGTGGAGCACGCGCGCGATCATCAATGGCTGCAGGAGTGTGGTGGATTCCACCAGGATTGCCCGGTCCGCGCCCATGGCCAGCGCGGTGCGCAGCTGCTGCTGGCAGTCGGTGGGGCCGACGGAAACCGCCACGATTTCAGCGGCCGTGCCGGCTTCGCGGATGCGCAGCGCCTCTTCCAGCGCGATTTCGTCGAAGGGGTTGATGCTCATCTTGACGCCGTCGGTGCCTATCCCGCTGCCGTCCTTTTTGATCTGGACCCGCACCGAATAATCCACCACGCGTTTTATGCCGACCAGTATTTTCACCGTTTAGATCCTGTAATCACTGGAAAAGAATTTGCTCACTGACTGATGTGCAGCGCGAAGTATACAGCCTTCACCCGCCGGCCGGCGGATCATGGGAGCAAGCTGCCGGCTGAACCGTCAGCGGTTCTTGGTGGCGATGATGATCTGGAAGTTGCCGCAGAAATAGGTGTGACGTTCGCAGCTGAAACCGCCGATCTCATCGAGCAATGACACCGGGTCGTGGGAATCCCATAGTGCCAGGCCCAGGGGTTCGAACACCTTGAAGTAGGTCCAGCTGAGCGCGCGCAGCACCCAGCGTTCCGGGCGGTGGAACTCGGCCAGGAAAATCTTGCCGCCCGGCTTGGTCACGCGGCCGGCTTCACGCAGCGCATCGATCTTCAAGGGATGCGGCAGTTCGTGCAGCAGGAAAAAAATGACGTTGGCGGCCACCGAACCGCCAGCCACCTTCAGGCTGACGGCGTTCTGCTCCAGCATCTCGGTGCGGGCATGCGCCGCACCCAGCAGCTTGCTTTCGGCATGAGTAAGTTCGTTGCGGATTATGTCGGCAATCATGACCTTGTCGGCGCCGGTCTCGATGGCGGCGGATACCACGCGCGGGATCACGTTGCCGAAAGCGCAGGAGGTGATCAGCACCTTTTGCCCGTGCAGCTCCAGCTTATGCAAACCCTCGACAATGGCGGACACCAGCCGGTGATACTGAAATAGCAGGATCGCGGAGATAATCGGCTGAAAATCGATGAGACGAATGAGCCGCATGTTCGAATAAATGGGGTAAACATGGGCGGCATCCGATTGGCTGTTGGATAAAACCCTGCGAACCACGAGGGCGCCCCGGGTAACCGTGAACAGGAACAACCCGGTGCCGGTGAGCAGCACCAGGACCGCGCTAAAAAGTGCAATTACCCAGGTCTCCATGTTCTTCTTTCCTTGTTTTGCCCCGAAATTCCGCTGTCTCCCTGACCCGGCCGCTTGTGATTGGGCGGCGGGCTAAGAATAACCCATCGATGCCAGTGCATAAACCGCGATCAGTGTGGCCAGCAGCGGCACCCCGTAACACACCAGCTTTGCCCCCGCGCCGGGGTGCAGGCCCAGATCGTGCAGGCTGTGATAGATGCGATGGCCGGCGTGCCAGAAAAACAGCGCCACCACAGCGAACAGGAACAGCGCGCCGATCCACGAATGTGCCAGCGCGTGCACGTGCGTATAGGACAGGGTATTCTCGGGGAGCAGCAGCCCAAGCGGCACGCCGATGCCGGTGATGAATACCAGCACCGGCCCCACCAGCGCCGAGAGCATGCCGCCGGCGCCGAACAGCAGCCAGAATACCGGGGCATTGGAACGTTTCAGGTTGATGCTCATGCCCACAGCCCCCGCACCAGGAAAAACACCATGAGTGTGACAATGGCCGCCGCCGCCAGGCCGCTGCGGGTGATGGCTGCGGCCGACAGGCGCTTGCCCTTGAGCATGACCGGAGGCAGGGTCCTGGGCATGATCTGGAACCAGGTCCAGGCGTGGTAACTGATGGCCGCCAGCACCAAGACGTGGAAGACCACGGACCCTGGGGATCTGAGTGCGGCCAGCCATGCGTTCCATGCGGCTTGGCCCTGCGACAGCCGCACCAGTCCCACCAGCAGCACCACTGCGTAGGCGGCCACGAACAGTGCGGTGGCCTCGTGAATCATGTATTCGACATAGAAAGTGTTGCGCCGCCACCAGCCCTGCATGGAACGCATGTAGGGACGCCGCCCGTTGCCGGCAGGCGTGTTCATTTTCCACCTCCCCGCGGCCGCACCAAGCGCAGGAAATAATCCTTGGCGGCCTCCATTTTGTTGACGTTCACGGCGTTCGCCGGGTCCACCAGTTTCGGACAGACTTCCGAGCAGAAGCCCACCGCTGTGCAGTTGTAGACCCCGTCTTCGGAGTTCACCAGCGGCTTGCGCTGCTCCGCGCCGGCGTCGCGCGAATCCAGGTTGTAACGATGCAGCAGGGCGATGATACCCGGCCCCAGGAACTTCGGATTCAGGCCGTATTGCGGGCAGGCCGCGTAACACAGCATGCAGTTGATGCAGGAACTGAACTGCTCATAGAGATCGCGTTCGGCCGGGGTCTGCAGATACTCGCCTTCAGCCAGCGGCCGCGGCTGTTTTTCGATGATGTAGGGCTTGATGCTCTCCAGCTTCTCGATGAAGTCGTCCATGACGATCACCAGGTCGCGCTCGATGGGGAAATGCGCCAGGGCCTCGACGCGCACATGCTCGGGGTAGATGTCGCGTAAAAAAGTTTTGCATGCCAGCTGTGGTCTGCCGTTGATCATCATGCCGCAACTTCCGCAGATCGCCATGCGGCACGACCAGCGAAAACTCAGGCTGCCGTCCAGGTAGTCCTTGATGTACTGCAAGCCCTGCAGCACGGACATGTCGTCGCTGAAGGGCACCTCATAGCTCTGCAGCACCGGCCTGTCGTCCTGCTCCGGGCGGTAGCGCAGCACATCCATCACAATGGTTTTTCCGGAATCTGGCATCTCAGTGTCCTGCTGCATCTCCGGCCGCGCCATAGGCGCGTATCCCGGGTTGCGACTTGGTGATTTTCACCGCGCCATATTCGATGCGCGGTGCGGCATCAGCATTGAAATAAGCCAGTGAATGTTTCAGATAGTTGACATCATCGCGCTTCTCATAGCCGTCCAGCCGCTGGTGCGCGCCGCGCGATTCCTTGCGGTTGATGGCTGAATGCGCGATCGCCTGGGCGACTTCCAGCTGATAACCCAGTTCAATGGCCATCAGCCAGTTGGAGTTCCACACCCGGGACTTGTCCTCCACCTTGATGTTCCTGAAGCGCTGCCGGAGTTCCATCAGCTTGTCGCAGGTGGCCTGCATGCTGCCGGCCAGCCGGTAGATGCCGCAGCCTTCCTCCATGCTCTGGGCCATTTCCTTGCGCAGCGTCGCGATGCGCTCGCTGCCATCGCTGTTTTTCAGCAGCTCTTCAATGCGCTGTTGACTGGCGGCAGCCCGGGCCACCAGGGATTTGGTATCTCCCGATGGCGCCGACTTGGCAAAACTGGCGGCTTCGGTGCCGGCCAGTTTGCCGAATACGCACAGTTCCGCCAGGGAATTGGAACCCAGCCGGTTGGCGCCGTGGATGCCGACGCTGGCGCATTCACCCACGGCATACAGCCCGGGCAGCGAGGTTGCGCAGCGTCCGTCCACCGTGATGCCGCCCATGGTGTAATGCACCGCCGGACGCACCGGGATCGGCTGCTTGGCCGGATCGATGCCCATGAAAGTTTCCGCCATCTCGTAGATCTGCGGCAGGCGTTCCAGCAGGCGCGCCTTGCCCAGGTGGCGCAGGTCCAGATCCACATAGGCGCCGTACGGCCCGCTGAGTGTGCGGCCCTTCTGCTGTTCGTACCAGAATGCCTGGCTCAGGCGGTCGCGCGGCCCCAGCTCCATGTACTTGTTGCGCGGTTTGTCTTGCGCCGGACCCAGGCCGTAATCCTGAAGGTATCGGTAACCGTCCTTGTTCAGCAGGAAACCGCCTTCGCCGCGGCAGGCCTCGGTGAACAACAGGCCGGTGCCGGGCATGCAGGTGGGGTGGTATTGCATAAATTCCATGTCGCGCAGCGCCACGCCGTGGCGGTAGGCCAGCGCCATGCCGTCGCCAGTGACGATGCCGCCGTTGGTGTTCTCGCGGAACACACGACCGGCGCCGCCGGTGGCGATGATCACCGCCTTGGCCTTGACCAGGATGAAGCGGCCGCTGCGGATCTCGATGGCCACGATCCCCTGGACACGGCCGTCCGCGTCCACCAGATCGATGCAAAAATGTTCGTCGAACCGCCGGATGGACGGGTACTTGATGGAAGTCTGGAACAGGGTGTGCAGCATGTGGAAGCCGGTTTTGTCGGCCGCGAACCAGGTACGCTCGATCTTCATGCCGCCGAAGGCGCGCACGTTCACATGCCCGTCCGGTTTGCGGCTCCAGGGGCAGCCCCAATGCTCCAGCTGCACCATCTCCTCCGGGCAGTGGGCCACGAAATATTCCACCACGTCCTGCTCGCACAGCCAGTCGCCGCCGCCCACGGTGTCGTTGAAATGGTAATCCAGGCTGTCCTGGGACTGCACCACCGCGGCCGAGCCGCCTTCCGCGGCCACCGTATGGCTGCGCATGGGATAAACCTTGGAAATCAACGCGATGCGCAGCGCCGGGTCGGCCTCGGCCACGGCGATGGCGGCGCGCAGGCCCGCGCCGCCCGCTCCCACGATCGCGACATCCGCCGCGTAGATTTCCACGTAGTTTCCTTTGACCGGAGGTTTGAATCTATGGGCTTAGACTAAAACCATGCACCCTTCTGGGTGTTGATCCAGGTCAAAAGATCAGCGCAATCGGCGCGTGATGGTACTCACAGATTTTGGTAGTTCGGACCGGAGCCGCCTTCCGGCGTGGTCCAGGTGATGTTCTGGTAAGGATCCTTGATGTCGCAGGTTTTGCAGTGCACGCAGTTGGCGGCGTTGATCTGCAGGCGCTGGCCGCCGTTTTCCTCCACCATCTCGTAGACCTGGGCGGGACAGAAACGGGTACAGGGGTTGCCGTATTCCCGGGCGCAGCGGCCTATGCAAAGCTGCGTGTCTGGCACCTTCAGGTGCACGGGCTGGTGCTCGTCATGGGTGGTGGCGGCGAAGAATACCGATGCCAGCCGGTCGCGAGGCGGCAGCGTGCGGCTCACGTAGTTATTTTCCCTGGCGTTAAAACCGTCCCGCTTGCCGAGGTTGTTCCAGTCTGCGTGGTTCTTAAGGGTCCAGGGCAGCATGCCGAAGGTAATGGTTTCCAGTGCGCCGTTCAGCAGCCCGAACCACAGGCCCTTGTGGAAGCCGGGGCGGATATTGCGCACCTTGCGCAGCTCCCGGGCCGAGGGCGAGCGGCGCCAGCGCGCATCGAAACCCTGGCTGCCGCCATGTTCCGCCAGATGTTCGGCGGCCAGCATCCCGGAACGCAGCGCCATGTGCACGCCTTTGACCTTGGGCACGTTCATGGTGCCGGCGGCATCGCCCACCAAGAGCGCGCCAGGCATCTCCAGTTTAGGCAGCGACTGCAGGCCGCCTTCGATGAGCGCGCGCGTGCCGGCGGACAGAATTTCACCGCCTTCCAGCAGCGGTTTCACGCTGGCATGGTTCTTGAACTGCTGAAAAGCCTCGAACGGCATGAAGTCCGGATTGCGGTAATCCAGCCCCATCACATAGCCCACGTACACCCGGTCGTTGTCCAGGTGGTAGATAAAGCTGCCGCCGTAGGTCCGGGAATCCACCGGCCAGCCGACGGTGTGCTGGATCAGCCCGGGTTCCACCCGGCCCGGAGGCAGCTGCCACAATTCCTTGAAACCGATGCCGTAAGTTTGCGGCGAGCTGTCCGCATCCAGCTTGAAGCGCCGGATGAGGCGCTTGCTGATGCTGCCGCGGCAGCCTTCCGCCAGCACCGTCACGCCCGCATGGATGTCCACGCCGGGCGCGAAGTTGGGGCCCGGCGTGCCGTCCCTGTTTACTCCCATGTCTCCACAGCGCATGCCGGCCACCTTGTCATGGTCGATGAGCGGTGCGGCCGCGGGAAAACCGGGAAAGATTTCCACGCCCATGGTTTCCGCCTGCTGCGCCAGCCAGGCGCACAGGCTGCCCAGGGAGATGATGAAGTTGCCGTGGTTTTTCATCTGCGGCGGCAGCGGCAGACGGATGCGGCCGGTCCTGGTCAGCAGCGCGAACCGGTCCTTGCTCGCCGGCACGCAGATGACGGGCGGGGAATTGCGCCACTCAGGCAGCAATTCATCCAGAGGCCCCGGTTCCATCACGCAGCCGGAAAGGATATGGGCGCCCACAATGGAGCCTTTTTCCAGCACGCAGATGCGGGTCTCGGGCTTGAGCTGCTTGAGACGTATGGCGCAGGCCAGGCCGGCGGGACCGGCGCCCACCACCAGCACGTCGTAGTTCATGGTATCGCGTTGGATTTCCATATTTGAATTCGGCATTTAGGGTTAGCTTTTAATACGCATTCGGGACATTTTAAAGGATTCGGCATCCGAGTTGGTTTGAACACCCCTTGGATACCGCCGAGCACTAGACCGCGCGAGGATTAGACTGGGCAAAGTACAGGCGAAGCCAGGAACGGCGAGCCTTCGCAGCGCACAGGGGCGAGAAGCAGCGCTTCGAGCGGGCACACAGGGAAGTGTGCCCCGGACTTTACGCGGAGCAGGAGGTGTAGCGTAAAGTGCCGTCTGCGAAGTCCCGAGCGAAAGAGGCGCGCAGGGACGCCCGAAGGGCCGGTATCCTGGGGCGACCTTTCTTTTGGTCCATTTTCTTTGGACGAGCAAAGAAAATGGACCCGTTGTGCGGGCGCGCAAGCCCGCTCTACTTCGGTTGCATCCTTATGGCGCCGTCCAGGCGGACGGTGGTGCCATTCAACATCACGTTTTCGCAGATCTGCTGCACCAGCAGGGCGTATTCCTCGGGCTTGCCCAGACGCGAAGGGAAGGGCACCTGCGCGCCCAGGGATTTCTGCACTTCCTCCGGCATGCCGGCCATCATCGGCGTCCAGAAAATTCCCGGCGCAATGGTCATTACGCGGATGCCGAAGCGCGAGAATTCGCGCGCGATGGGCAGGGTCATGCCCACAATGCCTCCCTTGGAGGCGGAATAGGCTGCCTGGCCGATCTGGCCTTCGAACGCCGCCACCGAAGCGGTGTTCACGATCACGCCGCGTTCGCCCTCGGCGTTGGGCGTATTGTGCTGCATGAAACTGGCGGCCGCCTTGGTGAGATTGAAGCTGCCGATGAGGTTCACCTGGATGACCTTGGCGAAGAAATCGCTGGCCATGGGGCCTTCGCGCCCCAGGGTGCGGCCCGCGCCCAGGATGCCGGCACAATTCACCACCAGCTGCAGTCCGCCGAAAGCATTTTTGGCCTGCTCCACCGCTGCGTTCACCTCTGTTTCCGAGGATACATCGGTCTTGATGAACAGCGCATTGGCGCCGAGTTTTTTCGCGGCCTCCCGGCCCTGCTGCTCGTTCACATCCAGCATGGCGGCATGGCCGCCGGCCTTGACGACGCGCTCACAGGTGGCGAGTCCCAGGCCCGATGCTCCGCCGGAGACGATGGCGTTGAGTTTTTCAAATTTCATTCTGTTACCCCATTAGTCATCATGGTCAAACGGATTCAACCTCATCATAGCCACTGCCGCCAACCAATCGAAATGATATTCAATACTGGATTCCGGATTTACCGGAAAATCGGGACAGTCTAAACCAAAAATAAATTACTTTTTCCCCTGGTTGGCGACCGCTTGAGCGGCCGCCGCCGCCTTGTCGGCGTCACCCAGGTAGTAATGCCGGGTGGCTTTGAAAGATTTGTCGAATTCATACACCAGCGGAATGCCGGTGGGGATGTTGAGCGCCACGATGTCCTCATCGCTGATGCCGTCCAGGTATTTCACCAGCGCGCGCAGCGAGTTGCCGTGGGCGGAAATGATCAGGCGTTTACCGGTCTGCATGTCCGGCAGGATGGTGTTCTGGTAATAGGGCACGAAGCGCGCCACCGTGTCCTGGAGTGATTCAGTGGCCGGGCATTCACCGGGCGGCAGGCCGCGGTAGCGTGGATCAAATTTGGGATGGCGCACATCGTCATCATTCAATGCAGGAGGGCGCACATCATAGCTGCGGCGCCAGAGTTTCACCTGGTCCTCGCTGTATTTTTTCGCGGTTTCCGCCTTGTTCAGGCCCTGCAGTGCGCCGTAGTGGCGCTCGTTCAGCCGCCAGTGGTTGTGCGTGGGAATCCACATGAGGTCCATGTCGTCCTGCACCAGCCACAGGGTGCGGATGGCGCGCTTCAGCACCGAGGTATAGGCGGCGTCGAACTCAAATCCCGCGGCCTTTAAAAGCCGCGCGGCCTCATGGGCTTCGTTGACGCCTTCCGGCGCCAGGTCCACGTCGGTCCAGCCGGTGAAGCGGTTTTCCTTGTTCCACTGGCTCAGGCCGTGGCGCAGCAATACGAGCTTGGTCATTTCTGTTCCGGTTTATCCGTTTTCGTAGGAGGATTTCAGTTCCTGTTCGTGTTTGAAACGCTCCAGTGCCAGTCCGATCAGTCTATCGATGAGTTGCGTGTAGGAAACGCCGGAAAGGCCCCACAATCTCGGGTACATGCTGATCTTGGTGAAACCGGGGATGGTGTTGATTTCGTTCACCAGCAGCGTGCCGTCGGCTTTCAGGAAGAAATCCACACGCCCCATGCCTTCGCAATTGAGTGCCCGGAAGGTGCGGATCGCCAGTTCCTGCACGCGTTTCACGGTTTCCGGCGGCAGTTTCGCCGGTGCTTCCAGGCGCGCGCCGTTTTCATCCACATATTTGGCCTGGTAATCGTAAAACTCGTGAGTGGGGATGATTTCCCCCGGCACCGAGGCCTGGGGATCCTGGTTGCCGAGCACCGCGCATTCGATCTCGCGGCCCTGGATGTTTTCTTCCACAATGATTTTAACGTCGAAGCGCAAAGCCTCGGCCACGGCTTTTTGAAAGCTGGCTGCATCCTTTACTTTGCTGATGCCCACGGATGAACCCAGATTCGCCGGCTTCACAAACAGCGGCAGGCCAAGAATATTGGTAACTGCCTTGAAATCCAGGGCTTCGCCTTGACGGAACACCAGGAATTTCGGCACTGGGATGCCGGCGTCCCGCAGCAGGCGTTTCATCACGTCCTTGTCCATTCCCACCGCCGAGCCCAATACGCCGGCCCCCACGAACGGCACATTGGCCAGCTTCAGCAGGCCCTGGACGGTGCCGTCCTCGCCGAACGGGCCGTGCAGCACCGGGAACACCACGTCCACGGAGGTATCCAGGCGGCCGTGTTCCAGGCTGGTGAGCTGGCCCGCATTTTGCGGCGCCAGCGCCACGCCCTGGCTGTTGGCCTTATTCAGGGCGATAAGCTTGGGATTGGTTTCATTCAGGAGAAATCGTGAGGGTTCGTTCACCAGCCAGCGGCCGTCCTTGTCGATGCCGATCAGCACCGGCTCATATTTGTTCTTGTCCAGCGCCTCGATGATGTTCTTGGCGGACAGCAGCGAGATTTCATGCTCGGCGGATTTGCCGCCGAACAGGATACCGACCCGGATGCGCTTGTTTTCCATCTCAGCGTGAATTCTTTATATGCAAATCCGGCTCATGCCGGAAATCGCCGTGGACCGGCGGCTAGTATAACGGATTGATCTCCCAGGATTTCCGCGCTTGCTTCCGGTCCTTGACGCTCAGGGTTGCTTGACACCGGTGCCGTCCAGGGTGGTTTTCCAGTGCTTCTGGTCCGGCGAGACTTGGATTTTCACGCTCACCCGTGTCGGCGAGTGGTATACATAGCTGATGCGGTCATAGGCTTTTCTGCCGTGGTCGTTGTCCTCGCCGGTCTCGATCCAGGTATGGCCCTGGATGCTCATCTTTGAGGCGAAGGGCTTTTCGCCGCTCTCACCCACGGCATACATCTCGTAATGCCAGTAACTCCGGTCTTTGCTGTTCCAGGTATCCACAACCAGGGACTGGATCTTGTGACCCGACCAGTCGTTGTCGAAGCTGCACATGAGGAACAGCTGGTCGGCGGACCAGCTGCAGTGCTCGTCCCAGGTGAAGGTGCCGGGCCTGGCGCCGGCCTTTCGGGGTGTGGTGGTGCCGTGATAAATCCAGTGTCCCGACTGCACATTGAGGGCATTCAGTTCAGGTGCACGCGGCGGGAAGCCGGCAGCCAGCACGGGGGCGGCGAATAGCAGGGCGCTCAGGATTGCGATGCGCATGGAATTGCTCCTTGTATTCATGGATTGCGGCGGCTGTCCGCCGGGATTCTGCCCAGTTTGCTTTGCGGCGCGCGTTGCAGAGCCTGGCTGATGAAGTTCCCGGCCTCGAGCAGTTTTGCCAGATCCACGCCGGTTTCGATGCCCATGCCTGCCAGCATGAACAGCACGTCCTCGGTGGCCACGTTGCCGGTGGCGCCCTGGGCATAGGGACAGCCGCCCAGGCCCGAGGCGGAGCTGTCCACCACCGCCACGCCCAGCTCCAGGCAGGCATGGATGTTGGCCAGGGCCTGGCCATAGGTGTCGTGGAAATGCACCGCCAGCTTTTGCATGGGCACCACCGCGGCAACCGCCGCCAGCATGCGCTGGACTTTCAGTGGCGTGCCTACGCCGATGGTGTCACCCAGGGAAATTTCATGGCAGCCCAGTCCGGCGAGTTGTTTTGCAATCTTGGCGACCACATCCGGACTGACCTCGCCTTCGTAGGGGCAGGCGATAACCGTGGAAATATAGCCGCGCACGCGTATCCCGTGCTTGGCAGCCAACGCCATCACCGGCTTGAAGCGTTCGATGGATTCGGCGATGGAGCAGTGGATGTTCTTTTGATTGAAGCTTTCCGATGCGGCCGTGAAAATCGAGACGTCCTTGGCGCCGGCAGCCAGCGCCCGCTGCATGCCCTGTTCGTTGGGCACCAGCACCGGGTAGGACACGCCGGGCATTTTTTCGATGCCTCT
Source organism: Gammaproteobacteria bacterium (assembly GCA_028870845.1). Lineage (GTDB taxonomy): Bacteria > Pseudomonadota > Gammaproteobacteria > Natronospirales > REEB76 > REEB76. The sequence continues at coordinate 21,068 of JAGWOR010000036.1, forward strand.
GAAAACTTCCTCCGCGTCCGCCAGCTGCGGGATCCATTTGGGACTCACGAAACTGGTGACCTCGATGGTCTTCAGGCCGCTGGCGGTGAGCCGGTTGACGAATTCGATTTTAGTTGCCGCCGGCACAATATTTTTTTCGTTCTGCAGGCCGTCGCGCGGGCCCACGTCGACGATTTTGACTGATTCAGGAAACTTGCTCATCTGTTGCCTTGGGTTGCTCCTTCTCCCTCCGGGAGAAGGTGGGGATGAGGGTGTTTTAAACCCCCTCACCCATACCTCTCCCGCCGGGGGAGAGGGAAAATGGCAAGCCGATTATTCAATCGGCCTGATGTCGACGAGGGGTGCTTCCGCTTCCACCATGTCACCTTCCTGATACAGGACTTTCTCGATCACACCGGCAAGCGTGGCCTTGACGGTGTATTCCATCTTCATGCCTTCCAGCACCAGCAGCGCCTGCCCGGGCTGCACATTGTCGCCCGGCTGCACATGTACCGCCACCACGCGGCCCGGCATGGGACTCACCGGGTGGGCGGCGGTATCGGCCGCGCCTGTGGCCGTGGGCGTGAACGGCGGTGTCAGGTTGAGATTGAACGCTGCCTCGCCAAGCGCCACCTGGAACTCGTTGCCGTGGCGCAGCACCCGTGCACTGCATGGCGTGCCGTCAAGTGTGAACCGGCAATCACCGGCGCGTGACTGGATATCCCGGACTTCATGCAGATTGTCCTGAAACACAAAACTGAAGCCGGAAACACCGCCGTTAACGGTGAATACGCAATCCTGCTCGCCGGTGCGCAGCCGCAGGCGTCTGCCCCCCGGCCCCGCCGCCGGCTGCCAGCCGTCAGCCCGCCAGGGACCGGTGGATTCGCTGACGGCCAGTTGATCCGCCACCGCTGCGGCCAGGGCCGCTGGTGAAATTGCCGGCCGCGTCAGCAGGGTTTTGAGTTCGCGCTCGATGAAGCCGGTATCGTAGCGGCCGGCGGCGAACTCCGGGTGCCGGGCGATGCCGCGCAGCAACGGCAGGTTGGTCACCAGGCCGAATACCGCGGTCTCCACCAGCGCCGTGCGCAGCCGGCTCACGGCCTCCGGCCTGTCCTTTCCATGCACGCTGAGCTTGGCGATCATGGGGTCGTAAAAGATGCTGATGTCATCGCCGCTGCGCACGCCGGTGTCGATGCGTGTGTAATCGTTTGCCGGAACATCAAATTTCCCGATGTGACCGGTCACCGGCAGGAAGCCATTGTCGGCGTTTTCCGCATACAGCCGCACTTCCATGGCGTGCCCGTGCGACTGGATTTGTTCCTGGATGAGCGGCAGCTTCTCGCCGCTGGCAACGCGTAGCTGCCATTCCACCAGGTCCAGGCCGGTGATCGCCTCGGTAATCGGATGCTCCACCTGCAGGCGGGTGTTCATCTCCATGAAGTGGAAGGATTTGTCGGCCCCCACGATGAACTCGATGGTACCGGCGTTCACGTAATTAACCGCCTTGGCTGCGGCCACCGCCGCCGCGCCCATCTGCTTACGCGTGGCATCGTCCAGAAACGGGGATGGGGTTTCCTCCACCACTTTCTGGAAGCGGCGCTGCATGGAGCATTCACGCTCGAACAGGTGCAGCACGTTGCCGTGGCTGTCACCGAACACCTGGAACTCGATGTGCCGCGGCTGCTGGATATATTTCTCCAGCAATATACTGCCGTCGCCGAAAGCGTTTTCGGCTTCGCGCCGGGCGCCCTCCAGCGCCTGTTTGAAGTCCCGGGCCTCGTGCACCACGCGCATGCCCTTGCCGCCGCCGCCGGCGCTGGCCTTGATCATCAGCGGAAAGCCGATGCGTTTGGCCTCGGATTCCAGTTTTCTGAGGTTCTGGTCATGGCCATGATAGCCGGGCGTCACCGGCACGCCGGCTTTTTCCATGAGCGCCTTGGCGGCGCTTTTGGAGGCCATGGCGTCCATGCTTTCCGGCGAGGGTCCGATGAAGACCACGCCAGCCCGTTGGCAGCGGCGCGCGAATTCGCTGTTCTCGGAAAGAAAACCGTAGCCGGGATGGATGGCCTGGGCGCCGGATTGCTTGGCCGCCGCCAGGATGCGGTCCATGTTCAGATAGGATTCGCTGGCCTTGGCTGCACCGATATATATGGCCTCATCCGCCGACTGCATGTGCAGGTCCTGGCGGTCTGCATCCGAATACACCGCCACGCTGGCGATGCCCAGCCGTTTGCAGGTGCGCATCACGCGGCAGGCAATCTCGCCGCGGTTGGCGATGAGGATTTTATTGAACATCATTACTGTGTTTTGGCGTCAGTACGATCTGGACCGAGTCCCAACTCGCTCACGAATGCGGTTTCAACGTCACAATATTTTTGCTGCGTTTGCACGGTCTTCCAATATTTGAACCAAAAAGGTGGAAATCCGGGAATTCCATCTTTATTAAATGCCAATTTATAATAAGTGAAGGTTACAGGTTCGGAGCTGATATATGTTTCACCGAATTTTCGATGGGCGAGTATCAGCCAAGTCTCATGCTGTTTAACGTTATTTACAATTCTGAAATCATCAAGGACGCAATCGGCGCCCCCGCTGGTAATCAGGTTTAATTTGTTGTTTTGGTCCTTTTCGAAAATAGGGATTATCTGAAGCCCTGGTGTTTCATACTTGTCCTTGGGCGTATAGGTCACGTAGATTGTGGCGACGTCGTATGAATGTGCGTTGTAGTTCTCACGATGAGCGACAGTTACTAGTGTTTTGTAATTCAAGTTTTCGAAATTCACATTGTTAAACCCATATTTTAGTTCAACAACCTGAAGGTTACGATTTGATTTTGCGAATATAAAATGCGAGAACCCAAACAGACATACTCCTATGAGTAGCGCAGAAGTTTTCTTCAGAGTGGTCGAGTTCATGTAATTATTCGCCGTCCCAGTAATCCAGGGATTCTCCAGGGCGTGACAAAAATCTGGATGGCTTGCCTTCCTTGCCGGGTGGATGCTGTTCGTAGACGCCGAATTTGCCGGAATCCGGATAATCGCATATTTCCAGCTCGGCGAGCGTGCTTAACGACAGATAGCGCATCTCCGATTTGCCGGTGTTGATGATCTGGTGGGCGGTTTCCGGGCCACCCGTGGGGCAGGCAATGATGTCGCCTTTCTTGATCGGATAGCGCCGGCCTCCGAAGCGCAATTCCCCTTCGCCCTCGAGGATGAAGAACATCTCCTCTTCGAAATGGTGATTGTGAAACGGGCAGTTGCGCTTGCCCGGGGCCACCACGGTCAGGTTGTAGCCCAGCTTGCGGGCACCGATGCGGCTGGAAATTTCACCGAAGCGCCTGTCATACAGTCCGGCATTCTTGCCCCTGGGCGCGCGTTCGGGGCCCGCGGGATGTATTTCAAGATCTGTGATATTGATGATCGGGTGCATGCTTTTCAAACCTACATTTGGCCAATTCGGTTAAAAATTCAGAGATTTTGGTTTCTGAGCAGGTGAAATAACCGAGCAACCGGAGTGTATAAAGCAATACATGAGAATTACGAGGTCATTTCCAACATCGCCAGAAAGCAAAAGATCATTTTTTAATCCAGTTAGGGCTGCGTTTCTCCAGGAAAGCGTTGAGCCCTTCCTGGCCTTCCTTGGAAACCCGCAGCTGGGCGATGATATTGGCGGTCTTGTTGTGCAGGTTGCGGCGCGCCGAAGTGGACAGGATCACCTGGGCGGCGATCAGTTCTTTGGCGGCAGTAAGCGCCCGTGGTCCGCCTTTGAGCAACAGGCCAATTTCTTTTTCCACGGCCGCGTCCAGCTGTTCCGCCGTCACCGCTTCGTGCACCAGCCCGATTTCCCGGGCCTGCTGCGCGTCCATGACGTCGGCGCTCAGGAAATAGCGGCGCGCGTTGCGGGCGCCGATGGCGGCGATCACGTAGGGAGAGATCACCGACGGCACCAGCCCCAGGCGCACCTCGCTCAGGGAAAACTTCGCTGCCGTTGAGGCGATGGCGATATCGCAGCAGGCCACCAGCCCCACGCCGCCGCCGAAGGTGGCGCCGTTGACGCGCGCGATGGTGGGCTTGCGCAGGTTGTCCAGGGTGCTCATGAGTTCCGCCAGTTGCAGCGCGTCCTCGATGTTGCGGGCTTCGTCGTATTGCGCCGCCGCCCGCATCCAGTTCACATCCGCGCCGGCAGAAAAGGATTTACCTGCGCCGGTGAGCACCACCACGCGCACCTGCTTGTCATTGTTGACCTGGATAAGCCTGGCGGTGAGTTCACCGATGAGGCTGTCGTCGAAGGCATTGTGCTTTTCCGGACGGTTGAGCGTGATCGTGGCCACGCCGCGGGGATCGGTTTTCAGCAGAACAGTTTCAGCCATTTGTCCCTCCTAAGGTCCTGGATAATGACCAAGCCCTACATGCGGAACACGCCGTAACGCCCGCCTTTATCCGGCGGCGCATTTTCGGCGGTGGCCAGCGCCAGCCCCAGCACCCGGCGTGTATCCACCGGGTCGATAATGCCGTCGTCCCACAACCGCGCGCTGGCGTAGTAGGGGTGGCCCTGTTTTTCATACTGTTCGCGCAGCGGCGCCTTGAAGGTTTCCTCTTCATCCTTGCTCCATTTCCCGCCCTTGGCTTCGATGCCGTCGCGCTTCACCGTGGCCAGCACCGAAGCCGCCTGTTCGCCGCCCATCACCGAGATGCGCGCATTGGGCCACATCCACAGGAAGCGCCCGCCGTAGGCGCGACCGCACATGGCGTAATTGCCGGCACCGAAACTGCCGCCGATGATCACCGTGAACTTGGGCACCGTGGCGCAGGCCACCGCGGTCACCATCTTGGCGCCGTCCTTGGCGATGCCGCCCTGTTCGTATTTCTTGCCCACCATGAA
>JAGWOR010000037.1 GCA_028870845.1 Gammaproteobacteria bacterium
AACGGCTACTACGACACCGCCACGCCGTTCTTCGCCACCGAATACACCTTGAATCACATGAAGCTGCCGGCCTCGATCCAGAAAAACGTCCACTGGCATTTCTACCCGGTGGGCCACATGCTGTACTTCAATCCCAAGGTGCTGCCGCGGGTGGATCATGACATTGATGCGTTTATCGAAAACGCTACAGCGCATAGCTAAGCTGCAGAACCTATAGGCCGAAAAGAAACACCCACGGTGACCCCGTGGGTGTTTTTGTTTAAGCAAGAGGGGTATAAACTCAGAATTCCAAAGAATTTGGTGAAACTCCAGTATCACCGGCTTCCATCTTACACATGTTTGCAGTCGTGAATTGACATGCGCATTTCAACACAACTACGTCAAACATTAATTAGCACTGGATCAGTTGGCGCATTCTTCGGTTTGCTCTGCGCACTTGGAAGTTTCGCTTTCTATTCTGATTACAATCAGCACATTGCATCCGCACCGCGCAATACTTGGGAAAATTTGCTCAACGCATTTGATACTTTTCTCTGGATTACAGTTGGTATTGTCGTCGCGTTCGGGCTTCTGCCATCAGCCATTACGTGGTCATATTCCAAGCTCTTTCGCAAATCACCCAACTCAAAGCCCAGTGAGCAATAATGAGTGAAATGGGATTAGATTAATTATCTGAACTAAGTGCTGCCAATGTGATCCAAAATATCCGCATCGCAAGGCCAGTCTCAAACCTCACACGTGCAGTGAAAATGTACACCCAAGGCCTTGGTTTAACTGAAATCGGCCGATTCGAGAACCACGATGGCTTTGATGGCGTAATGCTTGAACAAGTCGGTCTAGGCTTCCACTTTGAGTTCACACATTGCCGGACCAGCCCGATTAAGCCTTCCCCGACGCCTGAGGACTTGGTTGTATTCTATGTGCCGTCATCAAATGCCTGGCGGGACCGATGCGAGGCTATGCTGAAAGCTGGCTTCGCGGAAGTCACGTCCCACAATCCCTATTGGGATCAACACGGACGTACTTTTGAAGATCCCGATGGTTACCGAGTGGTGATTCAGCAGGCATAATGGAAGGAGAAATCAACGGTTACTTAGCCATCAAAATAATCTCTGGCAGAGCATGCTTTGTTTGCTAACCGCTGAAACAATGCTTCGCTTCGTTGATAAATCGTGGTCTGTCTCCTATGATTCATTATCCAGCTATCATTCTGGCCCTCATAATTCAACCGAGCGGTCACGCTGGTGCTAGCTGCTTAACTCAAGAATTATTTGTAATACGAGGTTACTAACATGCTTGAAGACATTTTAGTAATCGCAATCATCGTAACATTCGTTACCGAATGTGCGCTGATCTTATTCTGTGCAGTTAAAGCTGCGCACTTTATTCAAAACTTGAAAACGCGTCTCCCTTCCACCTGGATTGCTCTGGGCAGCCCAGAACCAGCCTGGTACAGATATGGGTGGACCTATGATCCGAGATTTTTTAACTATCTCCGTTACGGGGAATTCAGTAAATTGCAGGACCGTGAATTAGTTACGGAAGGCAAGCGAATAAATACTATATTTCGTATCCAGGCATTGTTGTTTGTAGCCTTAGCGGTTCTTGTACTTGCAGAGATATTTGTTCCAAAAATATTCTGAATTTATTACCACTTCATCAGTAGATGTCGCCTTTCTTTTATAATCGAGCATGCGTTATACAGACATTCTTTAAAGGGGATCATAAGAGACAGACCAGGTTTTATCCGTCTGCTCTTTACATTTGGTTACTCGGGAGATAAAAAGCAATGCAAGAACTACCTCATCACTACAAGATTGAAGCTTCGGCTGAGCGTGACGGCGATACCGCGCTTTCTTGCGATAAGCTGGGCACGATTCCTTGCGCATCACCGGCTGAGTTTGGCGGGCCTGGAAACCGGTGGTCCCCGGAAACACTTTTAGTCGCGTCAATCGCCGGCTGTTTCATACTCAGCTTTCGCGCCATCGCCAGGGCCTCTAAATTCCAATGGAACTCGCTGAAATGCGATGTGGAAGGTACGCTCGATCGGGTGAAAGGTACCATGAAGTTTACGAAATTCACGGTGCACGCAACGCTGGATGTGCCCCAAGACTCAAACGAAGACCTGGCGCACCGGCTGCTAGAGAAAGCGGAAAAGACCTGTCTGGTAACGAACTCGCTTTCCGGCGATACGCAATTGGATGCGAGAGTACGGAAAACCTCTTGATTGTGCGCATGCAACTTGTGAGCATTTTTGAACCATGACAACCCAAAAACTCGCTAACGGCACGGTCCATAAGCTGCCGGCAGACCTCCGGAATGCCATCCAATCCAATACTGCGGCCAAGACTCTATGGGCCGATATCACCCCGCTCGCCCGCAACGAGTGGATCTGCTGGGTGACTTCGGCCAAGCAAGATGCCACCAGGAATCGCCGCATCGCGGTGGGCATTGATAAGATGCGGGGAGGCATGCGTAGGCCGTGCTGTTGGCCTGGATGCCCGCACCGCTGAGGGGGGAAGAATAAGGGATAGACTGGACTGTTTCCTAGACCTTGACCATTTCTAGCCTATGATTGGACTGCCCCTTCTTTTTCTTCGCTCATTTTAGTCGTTAGGTTCGCGATCATGGCATCAACAAATCCAGAAATCGACTACGTTTCGGAATTGCTTAAACTACGAAAAACATATGTATCGGCACAGCCTCAATCAAGGCTAAACGTCATACGCAAACGCCTTGCAAATAATGAGGTAGGCCCTACAAAACTTGTTACTGTCGTGTCCGCGGTTGAAGCCCTTGCGAGATCATTGATTATTCATGGTAATGCTAAAACCTCCGAGGCAGTCGACCGCGCGTATGCTCAGGTTAAGCTCAAAGACGCGGATACATTAGTTGAGGACTATTTAAGACAACTTGGGCAACCCAAGCCGACGGATTTCTTTGTGGGGGAAACCTGGCTGTTGTTTCGTAATGCGGTTAACTTCAGAAATCTTGTTGTGCATGAATGTACATACCTTGGCCAAGACAAGTATCCATCGCTCATTAATGCAGGTCTTGAGGTTCTGGAGAACCTTGTTAGATTAGGTGGTTTGCGTACAGCGCGATCAGCCTAGCGCCCTTCATGAATTCTGGGTAAATACCCGCATAGGTTAGACTCCGCTTAGCCTGCTTAAGTAATGGTTCACTACTATTTTAGTTGCTGCTCCCAGAAATCCTGCATGGCAGTAAACAACTGGGTGCGAGCCGCCGGGCCTGATATGCCGTGGGTCCTATTCGGATACACCAGCAACTGGTAAGGCTTGCCGGCGTCGATTAGCGCCTGGATGAACTGCAGGGTGTTCTGCCAGTGCACATTGTCGTCGCCGGTGCCGGCCACCAGGAATAATAAGGGAGAAGCCTCGTTAATATGCACTGTGTTCTACCCCTATTATTTCAACAGACATTTGAATACCTGGAATTAATTCCTGCGCCTGCTATAGTTTTTCTGGGTTTTATGTCTATTGTGCGGCTAGGGGGAAGCACGGCATGAAAGTCATGATAAATAAATTCCACGCGGTCATCGGCGCGTTGGTTCTCGCGTCGGTGGTCGCGCTGGGCGCGTTTCTTTGGAACCACCTGGCAGACTTTTCTGGCAAGCGCGGGCAAGCACCCAATCCAAACATAGCAAGTACCAAAGCACCAAGCGCTGCGACTTCGGCTGTCACATGGGGTGCATTTGAGCTAAAGCAATCTAAACCAACGGATTATGCTTCAATCCCCGCAAAGGACCTGCTCAAATTAGAAATGGGACAGTGGCGCTTCGATCCACAACAGGGATTCCCGGACCGTGTCCTGGCAACCGCTAATCACGTCATCGTCACTTTCGATGCCAATGCTGAGCATCATGCTATCGGGCGTATTTATGCGCTGGACCCGGAAACAGGAAAAGTTCAGTGGCATTACAGGTTTGACTATCCAAGCACGGACAATGACAACAGCATCTACAGTGAACCGGTGACGGCGACGTATTCGCCAGTGAATCACATTCTGGTCATCGGAACTCATGATACTGTTTTGGCTCTGGACGATGACTCCGGTGCGCTGAAGTGGCGGAAGACCGTAAATGGCACTGTGAGCAGCCTGGCCATTCTTGCGAGTCCGAATTTTAGCGATTACGCGATTTATGCGGGCACCACGAACGGGCGTGTGTATAAACTGATTGGGTTGGGCGCATCACGGGGGAAATCGGCTAATTATGCTGGATATGTAACAGTTCCCGGCCGTGTTGCAATGCTATTGATGACACAACCAAACGCACCGAACCCGGATCTGTTCGTAGCCACCGAAAAGCCGACCACCTTGGAACGGCTGAGCTTGAGTAATGTGCAGGAAAGGTGGAAGGTCACGCCACGCCGCTATGTGAAATCCAAGAACAACTGGTATCCGGTGCGTGGTATGGCTGTGGCGGAAACGAACCGTCTGTATGTCGCCATATATCAGACACTTCTCGCCTTGGACCCCTCCAATGGTGCGTTGCTGTGGAAACGGCCTGTGGTGAGTGGTGTATGGTGGGATTCGCCGAGCCCCCATATTGTCGTCGGGCCGAATAGCACGCTTTATGCACTGTCGGGGCTGTATAGCGTGGCCGCACGGAATGCCGATGGAAAGTTGCTCTGGACCGCGAGCATTCCACAGGACAAGGATGGCGACCAGGGCTGGCTCACCGCAATCGCTGTCGGGCCTAAAGCCACGTTATTTGCCGGAACGAGTACCGGACGAATTTATGCGTTTTCGCGCACCACCCATTCCCTGGAATGGGAATTTGATTCACCCGAGACAGTGATTCGGCTCCTGCCGCTCGGGCACGGTTCGGTGGCGGCGACCACCCAAATCATTCCGGACGCGGAGATGAATCCCCAGGGCGGCGCATCAGTCATCGCTATTGGATCGCGCAACGCTTATGCACAAGCGCATTTGCCGCGTGCCGATCGCCTGAGCTTGTACTCCGCGATGCTGGCGGATGACTTTGCCTGGAACGACCGGGATCTGGCGGGCGACGTAATCAGCATGGCGCAGAAGATCAATCCGCGCCCGACGGTGCCCAGCCAAGCGTACGAGAAATTAGGCGAAGCGCAGGAAGACCTGCGTGAGGGCAACTGCGACAGTAATGCGGATGCTTTGAATGCCGTGCGGGAACTGGTGCCGTGGTGGGGTCAATTATACAAGGCCATGGCGGACGCTTATGCGAGTTCGAAATGCGGCCCGGATCCCGCTGACGCGGTAACCACAATGAAGTTATACCTCCAGGCCACTCCGCAGGCGCCTGATCGGGACCAGATCGAAGAGAAGATCGGTGCACTTAACGCAGAAGTAGCGAATGCCAGGCTGCAGGTGCCGGTGGCTGCTGTTGCAGCACAGCCAGCTGCGCAGCCAGCTGTGCAGGCGGCAACCCCCGCCCAGGCGCAGCCTGTACAACTGCTAGCGGTGTCGCAAGGTGTGGTCACGGGCGCTCCGGATTTCACGGGCGTGATCGCCAGCATAAATAGCAGAGCCAGTTGTGCGCAATTGTTACATGATATGCAGGAAGGGGACGCGCTGGCCATGATGTTTGCAGGCGAGGAGGAATCTCTAAAAGAGGTGCAGTCGCAGGCCTGCCCTTCCGGAACAGACACGTATACCAAAATCACCCTCACCAACGGTACTTCGTATGCGGTAACTGCCACAGATGCCATTCAAACAGCTCAGAGTTGGCAACCGGATGATCAGATTCAGGTTTATGATGACCACAATACGGCATACTGCGCATCGGTTGATGATGGAGTGTTAGTCAACGTGACTAGGAATGCCTGGCTGTGTATATCCTATTGATGCGGCTTGCAAACCCAATATGCGATTGCATTTGAAATGCATATTTGGGTGTGTCATTAAATAGGAATACAGGGTCTGCGGACGGCAGACATGGAGAACAGACCACGGTTTATTTGCCAATCACTGGGCTGGCTGCTTCACCTCATTGAGAAATCGTGACCTGTCCTCTATTGTCTTCTCAATGTCTTCCCGGCCTATCACTTACTACTATCTTAATTGCTGCTGCCAGAAATCCTGCATGGCGGTGAAAAGCTGGGTGCGCGCCGCTGGGCCTGATATGCCGTGGGTCCTGTTGGGATAGACCAGCAGCTGATAAGGTTTGCCGGCGTCGATCAATGCCTGGATGAACTGCAGTGTGTTCTGCCAGTGTACGTTGTCGTCGCCGGTGCCGGCCACCAGCAGCAGCGGAACGTCGAGCTTGCCGGCGGAAGCCACCGAGGAACTATCCGCATAGCCTTGGGGATTGTCCTGCGGGGTGCCCATGTAGCGTTCCGTGTAGATGGAATCGTAATCCTGCCACTGGGTCACCGGAGCCACCGCAATGCCGGCGCGCCACACCTGCGGCGCATGGGTGAGCGCATAGGTGGTCATGTAGCCGCCGTAACTCCAGCCCCAGATGCCGATGCGCGAAGCATCCACGTAGGGTTTGGATTTCAGCCAATCCACCGCCGCCAGCTGGTCGGCCAGCGCCAGCTCGCCCAGGTGGTTTTTCACCAATGCCTGGCTGCGGTGGCTGAAATAGGTGGCGGCGCGGTTGTCAGTGGCAAACAATATGAAGCCCTGCTGCGCCAGCAACTGGTCGAACAAAAACCCCACACCGCCCCAGGCATCGCGCACCGTCGGCGCCACGTCCGGCCCGCCGTACTGGTACATGATTACCGGATATTTCTTTGCCGGATCGAATGCCGGCGGCAGGGTCAGGCGTGCGTAAATCGGCGTCTTGCCGTCGCCCGCCAGGATGCTGAAAAAGCGCGGCTTCTGGAAATGATACGGCAGCCTGGCGGCGGCCTGGACATCAATCCGCCGGCCGCCCTGCAGATTGGTCAGGGTATAGGCTGGCGGCGTCACTACGTTGGAATAGACGTCCAGGTAGGCATCGGCCTGCGGGTTCATTTTGATATCGTGCACGCCGGATGTGGTGGTTACCGCCTGAACCGGACCGTCGCGCAGCGACACCCGGTACAGCTCGGTGTTCAGCGGGCCGTGGGTGTAGCGCGTGAAGTACAGTTCCCCGCTGCGCTCGTTCACCCCGGCGAGCTTGAGCACGTTGTAATCCCCATGGGTCAGCTTGCGCGCCAGGCGTCCGTCGTCGCTGTACAAGTACAGGTGACGCCAGCCGTCCTGCTGGCTGCTCCAGACGAAGCCGCCGGTTTTGAGGAAATGCGGCGCGTCCCCCACATCGATCCAGTCCGGGTCCTTCTGGGTGAGCAGGCTGCGCACCTGGCCGGAATCCGGATTGCATACCGCCAGCTGCAGTTCCGTCTGGGCGCGATTCAGCACCTCGCCGTACACCTGGTCGCCCTGCGGCAGCCAGCCGAAGCGGGCCAGATAGGTATCGGCGCTGCCGGCCAGGGGCATCCAGTGAAGCTTGCCAGTCTGCAGATCGAACACGCCGAGGCGCACGACGGGGTTGGCGGATCCGGCGGTGGGGTATTTTTCAAGATAGACCGAGGGGTGCGGGTCCAGATAATCAATCAACGGAAACCCCTGTACCGGCCGCTCATCGAATTGCAGGAAGGCGAGGTAGCGGCTGTCCGGCGACCAGGCATAGGCCGAACGCAGGTCCAGTTCTTCGGTATACACCCAGTCAAGTTCGCCGCTGAGCACCCCCGCCGCATGCGGCGCCATGCTGCGGACCGGCCCGCCGCTCACCGCTGCGTACTGCACATCGCCGTTGCTCACGTAACTGATCCAGCGTTCATCCGGCGAAAGCTGCGGATCGCGTTTGGCACCCGGGGCGCTGGTGATCTGGGCAATCCGGTGCGTGGACAGATTGTAGATGTATACCTGGTCATTACTGAGGAAATAAATGGCATCGCTCTTCGGCGACCAGTGATAGCTGTACACGTGGTAGCGGGTGACGCGTTCCCGCTCGCGCAGATTCTTGATGGCGGAAGCCGGCGCGGCGGCGCCTGCCAGCTGTTGAGCGGACAGCAGCATGGAGGTTTTGCCATTACCCAGGTCCACGGCGTACAGATCCGCTTGGGCGTCACCCGGGTGGCGCAGCAGATAGCTCAGGTAACGGCCGTCCGGGCTCCATTCCAGGTCCTCCGGGTGGTAACCGGTGAGCCCGGGTTCGGCAAAAATCTGCGCGATGGTGTAGGACGGCGGCGGTGCGCCGTTGACCGCTCCGGGCACGCCCATGGCCAGTGACGCAAGCAAGAAACTGACCATGCCGAACCTGCAACTCATGGCGCCACCTGCGAATTGGCGGCGGCGGTGACAACGTCGTCACCGGGGCCGGTTGCGCCCAGGCGGCCGCTGCGGTCCGGATGATGGAACAGCAGCACCACCACCACCGAGGACAGGGCCAGCAGCGCCAGCAGCCAGAATGCGGCATTGAAACTGCGGGTCACGCCCACCACCCAGCCGGTGACCAGCGGTGCCACAAAACCGGAGATGGCAAAGAACGTGTCCATGATGCCGAGTGCGGTGCCGGCGCGCTCCCGCGCCACGTCCACGTTCACCGCATAAAACGCGGCATTCGCGCTCATGCTCAGCCCCACCGCCAGCGACAGGCATACCAGCGTCACCGCCAGGTCATGGATGAAAGTCACCGGCAGGATGCACAGCCCCGCCAGCAGTTGCGAGATCCAGATGGGATGGGAGCGGGCGATGCGCAAGCTGCCTGTCTTGCGCAGCAGTGCATCCGATACGTAGCCGAACAGCCACAGCAGCAACGCCGCCACCAGCCACGGCAGGGTTCCGAACCAGCCCACCTGCCTGAGGTTCAGATGGTAGGCGGTTTGCAGATAAGTCGGCAGCCAGGTCATGAAGAAAAACAGGAAATAGCCAAACACGAAAAATGACCAGTCATTGGCCAGCAGCGTGGGGTTGGTGAGCAGGAATTTCCACAGGCCGCGCAGCTTGCGGCGTTGAAGATGCAGGGTTTTGCTCTGGATGCTGCGATCCACGGGCCGGCCGTCACGGATGTGCCTAAGCTCGGCGTCATTCACGTGCCGGCTGTGCTCAGGGAAATCCCGGAACAGCAGCTGCCACAGGGGCAGCCATGCCAGGCCCAGGATCATGAGCACGATGAACATGCCGCGCCAGCCCAGGTGAATGATGAGCTCGGTGGCCACCGGCGCGCCGATGGCCAGCGCCAGCGGCACCGCCACCAGGGAATTGGACAGGGCGATGGCGCGCTCGCGGCTGGACAGCCAGTCGGCGATACCGCGGTTCATGGCGGGGAAATTGGGGCCCTCCGCCACACCCAGCAGGATGCGCATGCAGGCCAGCATCACGAACCCCACCGCCAGTCCGGTGAGGCCGCTGGCAATGGACCACAGCAACGCGGCCCAGAACAGCGTGAGGCGCGCGCCGTAGCGGTCGGCGAATATGCCGCCGAAAAACGTGGTCAGCATGTAGCCGATGCTGAAGGCCGAGAGAATAAAGCCGCTGTAGATGTCCCGGTCATGGGCGCTAAACCGCAGGTCGCGGACAATGTCGCCGATGGCGTAGGAAATGGCCGAGCGGTCGATGTAATTGATCACCGTGATGCCGAAGATCAGCGTGATTACGATCCAGCGAAACCGGGTCATGCGCATGGGCGTGCTCCAGTGTTGATCCCGTAGGGAATATCGGCTCGAAATCCACCTGCTCCTGATCAAGACATGGGTATGTGCCCCGCTTGCGAGCGCACTTCCCCGATCCAGCGGCGGATCGCCGGGTACCGCGACAGGTCAAAGCCGCCCTCGTCCGCCACGTGGGTGTAGGCATACAGCGCGATATCCGCGATGGAATATTGATCGCCAGCGAAGAACGGCTGCTGCGCGAGATGCTGCTGCATCACCGCCAGCGCCTGATGTCCGCGCGCCTGCAGCTGCGGCAGCTCAGCGCGGCGTTGGTGTTCCGCCGGCAGGTGTTTCAGGATAAAACGCGCCACCGCGATGCAGGGTTCGTGGCTGTACTGCTCAAAGAACAGCCATTGCATGACCTGGGCGCGCTGCCAGCGGTCCGTGGGTAGATACGCGCTGTCCTCGCCCAAGTAGCACAACATGGCGTTGGATTCGGCCAGCCATTTGCCGGGCTCGATCTCCAGCACCGGCACTTTGCCGTTGGCGTTCATGGCCAGGTATCCGGGGGTGCGCGATTCGCCTTTGCGCACGTCGATTTCAACCCAGGAAAATTCCATGCCCAGGTGGGCCAGCAGCAATTTTGGCTTGTAGCAATTCCCGGAACCGGACATGCCGTAGAGCCGGTACATGAATGCCTGCTGGTTAACGCGGTGGCGCAGCCCGGGCGGGGCTGTTCTGGGTGGTGTTGGGCGGCGTGAATTTTACCGTTACGGTCACACGCTGTACTGGTCCCTTGCCATTCTCGCCGTTCAGCGGCTGCAGGTACCACTGCTTCACGGCAGCCAGGGCGGCGGCGTCGAAAAGCCCGGGCGGTTTGGAGGAAACCACCGTCGGTTTGACGGCTTGTCCATGCGAACCAATGTCGAACGACAGGGTCACCGAACCCGCCAGATGCTTGCTGAGCAACTCGGGCGGGTATACCGGGTTCATGCGATATATATGCCATTTCCCCACGGTAACGATTTCACAACGGCTGTCGGGTTCGTACACCAGGCTTTCGTTACGGCACATGAAGCGGGTGCGTTGCTGATCGGCTTCGGGTCCGAAAAACAGCGGGTAGATGAAAACCCGGTCAACCGGTTCATGCCCCTGCATGGCCGGTTTGAAGCGCCAGCTGCTGAATGCTGCGATGACCTCCGTGGTATCCGCCGGTGAAAGATTGGTGAACACCGCGGTGGGATCCTGGACGCTGCCATCCGCCTTGACGGTAAAGCGCAACAATGCCTGTTGGTCCATCTGCCCGTTGATGAGCGCCTGCAAACCAGAAGTGATTACCTGTTTGCTAGGCGTGCCGAACAGCACCGGCGGCGCTGCTTGTGATTTTGGAGGTTTCTGGGGGGGTGGTGGAGCGGTGACACAACCGGCGAGGACTGCCGGGATCAAGAAAAAAGCCAGTATCCTGCGCATTATTCCAGCCTGGTGATATTCGAAAGGAAAGCCGCGCAGCTCGGGCGCGCGAACCGGGCGTTACCTTAACACGGCTGCTGCTTTACCCGGCAGTATTTGAATTTCCGGAGCCGTTGGTAGGATACTGTATATAATAACAGTATGCCAGGCTCGCTTCCCACATGAACGGTTTCATCCACAAAGGCCGTGGTGCGCTTTCAAACCGC
Organism: Gammaproteobacteria bacterium; assembly: GCA_028870845.1. GTDB lineage: Bacteria > Pseudomonadota > Gammaproteobacteria > Natronospirales > REEB76 > REEB76. The sequence continues at coordinate 11,258 of JAGWOR010000037.1, forward strand.
GAGGGTCGCTTCGAGGCCATCCGCCATGAAAGCATTGACGACGGCTGGAGTCAGGAAAAGGCCGAGGAACTGCCGCCACTGGCAACCATCATCCAGCCGGAGCCGGCGGCTTCCATCATCAGCCGCAACCAGTCGCCGGACATCCCCTTCTCCCAATCCATCAACCCGTATCGCGGCTGCGAACACGGCTGCATTTATTGCTATGCCCGTCCCAGCCATGCCTATTTGAACCTGTCGCCGGGATTGGATTTCGAAACCCGGCTTTTCTACAAGCCGCGTGCCGCAGAACTGCTGGAACTGGAATTGCGCAGGCCCGCTTACCGCTGCAGCCCCATTGCCCTGGGCGCGAATACCGATCCGTATCAGCCGATGGAACGCAAGCTGGGCATCACGCGCAGCCTGCTCACGGTACTGCAGCGTTTCCGTCATCCGCTAGTCATCATCACCAAGGGCACCTTGATCACCCGCGATCTGGACATCCTGGCGGACATGGCCAAATATTCCCTGGTCCAGGTCATGATCAGCGTCACCACCCTGGACAACCGGCTGAAGCGGGTACTGGAACCGCGCACACCCAGTGCCGCAAGCCGGCTGCAGACCATCCGTGCACTGGCCGAAGCGCACATACCGGTGGGCGTGCTGACGGCGCCAATCATTCCCATGGTGAATGACGCGGACATGGAACGCATACTCAGCCTGGCGGCGCAGGCTGGCGCCAGCAGCGCCGGCTATGTGCTGCTGAGGCTGCCCCATGAACTCAAGCAGCTGTTCCGCGAATGGCTGGATCAGCACCTGCCCGAGCGCGCCGCGCATGTCATGAGCCTGATCCGCCAGTCCAGGGGCGGGCAGGATTACGCTGCGGAATTCGACACCCGCATGCGCGGAACCGGCCAATACGCGGCCATGCTGGCACAACGATTCCAACGCGCCTGCGTAAAACTAGAGCTCGGACAGGAGCGCGTGGCACGGCTTTCATGTGCGCATTTCCAGAATCCGTATCAGGCCCCGCAACTGGATTTTGGATATTAGGAAGCGGCTAAAAGTGCGGTTCCATGCGGCCGGAATATGGTGGGCTCCATTCCCGTGGCTGCTGCTTAATGGACCGCATCCCCATGCTGATGTTTGGTTTCGCCCTTGAGAGCCTCCAGCTCGCGGGCCAGCAGTTTTGAATCCAGCAGATTGATTTCCACCAGGCGCTGTAAATGGGCAAAGCTTTCCGGATCACGGGCTTCCCAGCTGCAGCCAATGTGGTCTCCATGCAGATGCACCACTATGGCTTCCAGTTCCAGCTTGATCAACTCCGCCAGCCGCCACTCCACCTTTATGCGGTCGCCCTCGGCAGGCCTCCAGCCGGCCGGGCAGCGCGCCAGAAATCCCCGCAAGGACATATCCAGCATTTCGCATTCCTGCATCGTGTCGCCCTGGCGGACATGGATGACCGAGGCAAAACGGAAACGGCGGAAACGGCGTCGTTCGTGGCCTTGTTGGACCGGCATGATTCGATTTCCCTAAGAAATGCAGCGCCCTTAGTATAGTCAGCTACGCGCCCCTGTTCAGCATATTTCCCTCGGATTTGGCGCCTTACGGCCGTGTGCGCCCGGTTTAATGCCCATGCCCCCGCACATCAGCGCCTGCATGCTCTTCACAGGGGTGGCTGAATCTGGTACTTAAGGCACCGGCAACCGCCGGAATCATGCTATGCATGTCCGGGCCACCCTATCCCTGATACAGGAACCGCCCATGTCTACTCCGGTACCAGTCTCGAAAACACGCTCGTTTTCCACAGTTTTCCTCATCGAAATGTGGGAACGTTTCGGCTTTTACGGCATGCAGGCGCTGATCGTCTACTACATGGTGCAGCGTCTGGGGTTCCCCGACAATAAAGCCAACCTCACCTGGAGCGCGGCCACCGCCCTGATTTATGTGGCTCCGGCAATCGGTGGCTGGGTGGGCGACAAAATACTCGGCACCCGTCACACGATGCTGTTAGGCGCCAGTGTCCTGACGCTCGGCTATGCCTTGATGTCGATGCCGGGGGAGAACGTCTGGTTCCTGTATTGCTCCCTGGGCGTGGTCGTGGTCGGCAACGGTTTGTTTAAGCCCAATGCCGGGAATCTGGTACGGAAAATCTATGAGGGCGATGACAAGAAAATAGACAGCGCCTTCACCATCTATTACATGGCGGTCAATCTCGGGTCGACAATTTCCATGTTATTGACACCGAAGATCAAGGACTACGTCAACCTGCATTACAGCAACGGATATGGATGGCATGCGGCCTTCGCGGTCTGCTGTGTGGGCCTGCTGGTGGGCTTGGGCCTGTATTTGGTGATGCGCCATACCCTGAACCATCTCGGCTCAGAGCCGGATGCCCGGCCCATGGATATGGGCAAGCTGGCCGGGGTATTGACGGCCGGGATTCTGGCCGTGTTTGCATCCGCCTATGTGCTGGGAAACGAACAACTGGCCGAAATTTTCGTGATTCTGGCAGGCATAACCGTACTGGGGATTTTCATCTATCTCATCATTAAAAGCCAAAGAAATGAGCGTTCCGGCCTCATGGCTGCACTCATCTTGACCGTACAAACGGTGTTCTTCTTCATCTTCTACCAGCAGATGTCCACTTCGCTGGCGCTGTTTGCACTGCGCAATGTGGACTGGAATCAATACCTGTTCGGCCTGCACCTTTGGACCTGGAGCCCGGGCCAATATCAGGCATTGAATCCCATCTGGATCTTCCTGCTCAGCCCGGTGCTTGCCTGGATCTATGCCGCGGCCGGCAAGCGTGACAAGGATCTGTCGATCGCAGCAAAATTCGCCCTGGGTTTCGGCATGGTGATTCTGGGCTTTTTTATCTATGGCGTGGCCGGCAGGTTCGCCATCGACGGCAAAACTTCCTCCTGGGTGATGATCTGGGGATACGGCTTTTACTCGCTCGGCGAACTGCTGGTGAGCGGTCTGGGCCTGGCGATGATCGCGCGCTACGTGCCGGAACGCATGGGCGGATACATGATGGGCGCGTATTTCGTGGCCGTCGGAATTTCGATGTACTTGGGCGGCGTGGTAGCCAACATCGCCAGCGTCCCACGGGATATCACCAACCCGCTGCAGACCTTGCCCATATACACCAACCTGTTCAACAAGCTCGGCTATGCGGCGATCGCATGCACCGTGATCGCCCTGGCGGTGCTGCCGTGGATGCGCAAACTGAATGCCAATCATCATGCGGCATCATCCGGCGAAAGAACCTAAATCACCACTGGCATGGTAACGGTCGGGGAGCAAACGACCGGCGGGAAACTCACTGGCCTCCAGCAGCGGCAAGCGCCACTGCTACGTAATGGCCGGTTTACTCCCTGGCGCGAAGACGGCGTGTCCAAGCCGCCAGATTCGCCAGCAATTCGCTGATCAGCTTGCGTGCGGTTTCATCCGTCAGCCTGCCGTTGACATCGAATTTGTCGCCCGCCCGGGCGATCATGACTTCCGGCTTGTTGAGCACATGCAGGTTCAGGTACACACAGGTCTGGCGCAGGTGATATTGGGCGCGCCCCGTGCCCAGGATGCTGCCCGAGGCGCCCATGATGGCCGCCGGCTTGTCGTTGAAGGGCTGATCCGGGGGACGCGAGGCCCAGTCGATGGCGTTTTTCAGCACCCCGGACATGGAATAGTTGTATTCCGGCGTGATCAACAATAGCGCATCGGCTTTGCGGATTTTCTCGCGCAGGGCTTCCACCTGCGGCGGGAAGCCCATTTCCCTCAGGTCTTCGTTGTACAGGGGGATCTGGCCGATGTGGAATTCCTCGATCTCCAGGTCGGCGGGCTTGAGCTCCAGGGCGGCGCGCAGCAACAGCCGGTTGTAGGAGCCTTTGCGCAGACTGCCCACCAGGGCAATGCACTTCAGGGACATGGATTCACCTCGTTCCGGAATTTACACAAACATTCAATCCGCTTTCCCTATGGATACTCAATATAGATACTCACCAACTGCCGGTGTTGGACATGGATGCCCACGGCTCTTTGGGTGGCAAGGAATTGCCCTGCTGCAGAAGTTCGATGGAAATTCCGTCCGGAGTGCGGATAAATGCCATGTGTCCGTCCCGCGGCGGGCGATTGATGACCACGCCCGCATCCATCAGGCGCTTGCAAAGCGCATAGATGTCCTCCACCCGGTATGCCAGATGCCCGAAGTTTCGCCCACCGCCGTAGCCCTGCTCATCCCAGTTCCAGGTCAGCTCCACCAGCGGGGCCTTGTCCCTGCGAGCGGACTCCACGTCACCCGGCGCAGCGAGAAATACCAGCGTATATCGTCCCTTGGGGTTTTCCGAACGGCTGATTTCCACGAAGCCGAGCTTGGCGCAGAAAAAATCCAGGGTTTTGTCCAGATCGGAAACGCGGATCATGCTGTGCAGGTAGCGCATGGGTATCCTCCGAATTTCATGCCGCCCATTATGCGACACCGGCGTGCATCGCCAAAGGTATCACGCATTCCAGTGCTGCTGCTTGCCGGGAGAGCAAGCGGGCATCTTTGAAGTGGGGATATTTATGCTGGAAAAAATCAGGGCGGGTCTCCCCGCCCTGATAACCATGCCCACAGAACCTTTGATTAATCCTTGCTGCCGGTCGGCAACACCTCTTTGCCATTGCTGTGGTTGAGGATGGTGGCGGCGGAAATATAGATTGCCGTCAAACCGGCAATCAATCCCAGATAACCGCCCAGCGTGTTGAAAAACGCCGTACCGGTCCAGTTCAACAGGCAGTCTGACAACAGGGACAGCCATGCCGCCAGCAGGAAAAGCCAGCGCGCCCAGCCGGCCTTGAATGAGCCGAGCCAGACATAAAACACAAACACCGCCCACAGCAGCCAGAACCAGGCTGCCGCGCCCCCGTTCGCCGCATGACCGCTATGCGTCATGGTCCAAAAATAGCCCGCAGCGCCAAAGAAAATAATGGCATCCAGCGTACGGCCGTGGAACAAGGTGAGGATGCTGATGACGCCCAACAGCACACTGCCGAGGGCGAACTCCATGGCCATGCCGTACATGCTGGGGCCGCTCACCCATCCTGCAAATTGCAAATTATCCATCCATATCACCAGGCCAAGACACATGAAGCCGATGGTGGTGACCACCACAGATTTATTGTTCATAAACGCCTCCACTTGCAGATTGAAAGATCTGAGATCTGTCGATTGTCGATTTTTGGTAATAGAGTTGGCAGGCGGGTTGGCATACGTCCCTGTTGGATCTCAGCCTGAACGCCCCCAACCGTTGGCATTAGGTATAGACCATCACGGACAGTTGTCCACAATTATGACAAGGCGATGGCAAAACTTCGCTTAACACGCGGCTAAATGCGCCGAAACAGAAGGGTTTGATGCATTTTGATTTCGATGCGGATGCCGGCTTGGGCAGCAAGCAAGCCGCCGGCCTGAATTCCACCTGCCGGCCGCAAAGCCAAACAGCCGCAAGCCGGCGGTTTCACAAGCCGAGATACCGGTTTTTGAGATTCACGTAGTGGTCAGCCGAATACATCAGCATTTCCAGTTCCCCACTCGTCAAGCCACGCACCTTCCTGGCCGGGCTCCCCCGGTAAAGGCTGCCGGACTGCAGCACTGTCCCGGGACTCACCAGGCTGCCGGCACCGAGCAGCACGTCATCTTCGACTACAGCGCCGTCCATGAGGATCGAGCCCATGCCGATGAGGCAATGGTGGCCAACGCGGCAGCCGTGCAACACACACCGATGCCCGACGGTCACGCCGTCACCGATTTTCAGTGCAAAACCGCCGGGGCTGTAGCGGCCGTCATGGGTGACATGCAGTACGCTCAGGTCCTGGATATTGCTGCGCGCACCAACCTCGATTGAATTCACATCGCCACGTACCACCACATGGGGCCACAGCGACACGTCGTTGGCGAGCGTCACTTGTCCGATCACCAGCGCGGTTTCATCCACATAGGTGCGTTTGCCGAGAACCGGCCTTTCATTCTGATAGGGCCTGATTGGCATGTCCTGAATCCTTAGTACTTATGCTCCGGGATCAAGCCCGGAGCGGGCAAAAACCGCCTTGAAAATGCATTTTTGGGCACCAAGTGTATACTTCAACGCAAACAATCCGTATACGGGGAATCTCCATGAGCATAACCGGATTTGTGATCCTGGCGGTCATCATCGTCGTGCTGGTGTACATCGTTCTGCTCTACAACGGCCTGGTGACGATGAAAAACAACGTTGCCAAGGCCTGGGCCAATATCGACGTGCTGTTAAAGCAGCGCCACGATGAGCTGCCCAAACTCGTGGATACCTGCAAGCAATATATGGGGTATGAGCAGCAGACCCTGGTGAAGGTCATGGAAGCACGCGCCGGCGTCCAGCAGGCGCGGGAGTCCGGTAACCTGGCGGCCCTGGGCCCGGCTGAAGCCCATCTGCGCTCCATGATCGGCAACCTGTACGCCGTGGCCGAAGCCTACCCGCAACTCAAGGCCAATGAATCGTTTCAGCAGCTGCAATCGCGCATCACCGGCCTGGAAAACTCCATTGCCGACCGCCGTGAGTTCTATAACGACAGCGTCAACGTCTACAACATCCGCATCGAGCAGTTCCCCGCATCGCTGATTGCCCGCAATTTCGGCTTCAAGGAAGCGCAACTGCTGGATTTCGGCGAAGACGAGAAGAAGGATGTGGACATGAAGGCATTGTTCAGCTGAGTTTCCGCGATGTTCAATTTATTTGACCCGGGCAGCTGGGATGCGGCCATCCGTGCCGCCGACCCCGCCAGTTTCTGGTTCTGGACACTGGCGCTGTGCATCGTGGTGGCGGCGGCGCTGTTCGCCGGTTTCCTGTTTCTGGTGCGCGCCTGGACGGTGCAGGAAACTCCGCTATCCATGATCCGTTCCGCCGCCCAGGGTTACGTAAAGTTCGAGGGCCATGCGGATCTGATGCCCGGGCCGCCGATTATTTCGCCTTTGACCTCCAATCCCTGTGTATGGTGGCAGTACAAAATCGAGGAACGCGTATCCACCGGCCGCAACAACCGCTGGCAAACCATCGACCACGGCACCTGTGACGATCTGTTCCTGATCTGCGACAGCAGCGGCCATTGCGTGGTGGATCCCGAGAAAGCTGAGGTTATCCCTGCCACCGAGACCGTGTGGTATGGAGACGAGCCCCGGCCTCTGGCTGGTCCCGCGCTCGGCACTTTTGCCCTGACATCCAGATACCGCTATGTGGAAAAGCTCATCCATGCCAAGGAATTCATCTTCGCCCTGGGGTTATTCCACACCCAGGGCGGAGACGCCGGCGCCATGGCCATCAACGATGAAGTGGCGCAACTGCTGCGCCAGTGGAAACAAAATCAGGCTGAGCTGCTGCGGCGTTTTGACGCCAATCACGACGGCCAGATCGATGACCAGGAATGGGAAGCCGCGCGTGAAGCCGCGCGCCAGCAGGTTCTACAACAGGAACAGCAGGCCGCCCAGCGCCCGCCGGTCGATGTGCTTTCACAGCCCAAGGACGGACGGCGTTTCCTCATCTCCACGCGCCCGGAGTCGAGCGTGGTGAAAGGCTTCCGCCTGTGGGCCGCAGCCTGCCTGCTGGCGTTTGTAGCCGGTGGCGCGCTCGCAGGTTACCTCGTCAGTATCCGATTAACTGCACCGACCGTGAGTCAATCCTCCCGCTATACCGCACCGTGATACCATTTTCCTGAAACAGTTTTCGGAACCGGCTCCCTATGAATAATCCACTGCTGTCAGCCGACAGCCTGCCGCCGTTTACTCGCATTCGGGCCGAACACATGGAACCGGCGATTGACGCGGTGCTGGCGGAAAACCGGGCACAGCTTGCGCACCTGACCTCCGCCGAGGCCCCGACCTGGGATAACTTCGTCGAGCCGCTGGAAACCATGGGCGAGCGCCTGCACCATGCCTGGTCACCGGTCGCCCACCTCAACGCCGTGATGAATTCACCCGCGATCCGCACCGCCTACAACGCCTGCCTGCCTAAACTCAGCAATTACGCCACCGAGCTTGGCCATAACACCGGCTTACAGCGCAAGTACCTGCTGCTGAAATCCTCCGCTGCCTGGAAGCGCTACACCCCCGCACAACGGAAACTCGTTGAGGATGCATTGCGGGATTTCCGGCTGGCAGGAGTGGATCTGGCGCCCGACCAGAAGGCCCGGTTCCGGGAAATCATGCAGGAACTTTCCAGGCTGCAGGCCAAATTCGAGGAAAACCTGCTGGACGCAACCCAGGGTTGGTTCAAGCAGGTAACCGACGCTGACAGCCTCAGGGGCATACCGGCAACGGCGCAGGCACGCGCCCGCCATGAGGCCCAGGCACGCGGCCTGGAAGGCCATGTGTTCACCTTGGATTACCCGAGTTATTCCACGCTCATAACCTATGCGGACGATCGCGCCCTGCGCGAGGAAATGTACCGCGCCTACTCCACGCGGGCATCCGACCAGGGGCCGGATGCCGGCCGCTGGGATAACAGCCGCATCATGCGGGACATCCTGCAACTGCGGCATGAGGCTGCCGTGCTCACCGGCTTCGGAAACTTCGCCGAATATTCGCTGGCCAGTAAAATGGTGCATGCACCGGGCGAGGTGCTCGCCTTTCTCGAGGATCTGGTCAGCCGTTGTCGAACAGCGGGCAAGCGCGAATTTGACGAACTGCAGCACTATGCGCACGAGCGGGACGGCCTGGGGAAACTGCAGGCCTGGGACCTGGGTTATTACACGGAAAAACTCCGGGAACTGCGCTTCTCCATCAGCGATGAGGCTCTGCGTCCGTATTTCCCCCTGGACAGGGTGTGCTCCGGTCTGTTTGAGATCATGCACAGACTCTACGGTGTCAGGTTTGTAAAGGCGGCCGGCGCGGATGTCTGGCATCCGGATGTCAGGTTGTACGAGATCCATGACGAACACGGGTTACGTGGCCGGCTGTACCTGGACCTGCTGGCACGCAAGCACAAGCGCAGTGGCGCCTGGATGGATGATGCGGTCAACCGGCGGCGCACAACACAGGGATTGCAGATTCCGGCTGCCTATCTGACCTGCAATTTTCCCCCGCCGGTCGGCGACACGCCCTCGCTGCTCAATCATGAGGAAGTTCGGACCCTGTTTCATGAGTGTGGACACTGCCTGCACCACCTGCTCACCCGGGTGGACTACCCATCGGTCGCTGGCATCAACGGGGTCGCCTGGGATGCGGTTGAATTGCCGAGTCAGTTCCATGAAAACTTCACCTGGACCCGGGAAGGTCTGGATTTGGTGTCCGGCCATTACCAGAGCGGCGAATCGCTGCCGCCAGCGCTGTACGAAAAGCTGCTGGCAGCCCGCAACTTCCACACCGCCCTGGCCATGTTGCGGCAACTGGAATTCGGCCTGTTCGATTTCGATCTCCACCTGCACGCGGGCACCGACCTGGACGAGGATTTCATTGGCGCAACACTTGCCGAGGTGCGGCGCCGGGTGAGCGTGGTGCCGGTGCCGGAATGGAACCGCTTTGCCCATGGTTTCTCGCACATCTTTGCCGGCGGCTACGCGGCCGGGTATTACAGCTATCTGTGGGCCGAGGTGCTGGCTGCGGACGCCTATTCCGCATTCGAGGAAAACGGCATCTTTGATCCCGAAACCGGCAGCCGCTTCCAGAACACCATCCTGGCACAGGGCGGCAGCCGCGAAGCCATGGAGCTGTTCATTGAATTCCGTGGACGACAGCCAACCCTGGATGCCTTCCTCAGACTGAATGGCATAGCAGCATGAAGACTTACTACTTCGCGCCGGCGAGTGATGTGCAGGGGCTCGAAATGAAGCTTTGAGCGGGCGGACAGGATGTCGACCCTGGAACACAAGCGGAGCAGGATTGCGCAGCGCTGCAGCACGTGTGCCGCGCGACCCATGGAAGCCCCGACGGGGGAGCAGGCAGGGGCGTTGCGACAGCAGCGCCGAGAACGGCCGCCCGCACAGGACGTGCGGGCCGGCCAACACACCAGGGAAGGTTCAATGCCTTAGTAACTAAACAATGAAAATAGCGACCTGGAACATCAACAGCCTGCGTGTGCGTCTGCCACACGTGCTGCAATGGCTGGCTATCCATCAGCCGGATGTACTGGCTTTGCAGGAAACCAAGACGGAAGACCGCAATTTCCCGGTGGCTGAGTTTGCAGCCGCCGGATATGCAGTCGCTTTCAGCGGGCAGCCAACCTACAACGGCGTGGCTTTACTGTCCCGGCAGCCCATGCAGGTGTTTGCAAACTCAATTCCGGGCTTCCCGGACCCGCAGAAGCGTGTCCTGGGTGCGACCGCCGGGGATGTGGCGATACTCAACCTGTACGTGCCCAACGGACAAAGCATTGATTCCGATAAATACCGCTACAAGCTCGAATGGCTGTCGAAACTGGCTGCATGGATTGAGGCATTGCAGCAGGAGCATCCCCGGCTGATATTGCTGGGCGATTTCAACATCGCACCCGAAGACCGGGATGTCTACGATCCACGCGCCTGGCAAGGACAAGTATTGGTCAGCGAGCCGGAGCGCGAAGCATTCCGACGACTTCTGGCGCTCGGCCTGAACGACAGTTTCCGGCTGCATGAAGCGGCTGGCGGCCATTACAGCTGGTGGGATTACCGTGCCGGCGGCTTCCGCCTGAACCAGGGACTGCGCATCGACCATATCCTGTTGTCCCAGCCATTGGCGGAACGCAGCCTCGCCGCCTTCATCGATCGTGAACCCCGCGGCTGGGAACGGCCATCGGACCATACGCCGGTCATTGCCGAACTGGACTTCTGAGAACCGCGGATTCTCGGCGGATCGCCCGCGATCGCGCTAGACTTTGCTTACGGCGCACTCATGAATGCCTACACCGATACTGCGGCTCAACCACCCGCCGCAAGGATCTTCACATCATGCACAGTTCCAGCCGACAACCGCTCGAATCATATCCCGGGATCAGATTACGCATCGGCCACTACATTGGTGGCAAAACCATGCTCCAACAGGAAGGCCGCAATGGCCCGGTGTACGATCCCAGCATCGGGCAACAGATCGCGCAGCTGGATTTCGCCGGCGTGCCGGAAGTACAGGCTGCAGTGCAATCCGCAGCAGCGGCGTTTCCGGCCTGGTCGGAATTGCCGCCGCCGCAGCGTGTGCGGGTGCTGTTCAGGTATCGGGAATTGCTGTTGCGGGACCAATCCAGGCTCGCCGGCCTCATCACCCGCGAGCACGGCAAAACCCTGGCGGATGCCGGCGGTGAATTGCAGCGCGGCCTGGAAGTGGTGGAATTCGCCTGCGGTATACCACACCTGCTCAAGGGCGGATATTCCGACCGTGTCGCCAGCGGCGTCGACAGCTGGTCGCTGCGTCAGCCGCTGGGCGTGTGCCTGGGCATCACTCCGTTCAATTTCCCGGCCATGGTGCCCATGTGGATGTATCCCATCGCCATCGCCTGCGGCAATACTTTCGTGCTCAAGCCTTCCGAAAAGGATCCCAGCTGTCCATTGCGGCTGGCGGAGTTGTTCAGCGAGGCCGGACTTCCGGACGGTGTATTAAATGTAATCAACGGTGATCAGCGGACGGTGGAATACCTGCTCGGTGATGAGCGCATTGCTGCGGTCAGTTTTGTGGGCTCCACGCCGGTGGCGGAACATATCTATGCGGAAGCCGGCCGCCGTGGCAAGCGCGCCCAGGCGCTCGGTGGCGCCAAGAATCACCTGGTGGTGATGCCGGACGCAGACTTGGCCAGGGCGGTAGATGCGCTCACCGGTTCTGCCTATGGTTCAGCCGGAGAACGCTGCATGGCGATATCGGTGGCGGTGGCGGTTGGCCAGGCGGCGGATCCGCTGGTGAAAGCCTTGGCGGTGAAGGCGCGTTCCCTCCACATCGGCCCGGGGACGCAACCCGGTGTAGATATGGGGCCACTGGTCACCGCCAGCCACCGGGAGCGTGTGCTCTCCTATATTGATTTGGGGCTGAAGGAAGGCGCGCAACTGGTGGTGGATGGCCGTGAGTGCCGGGTGGACGGCCATGCGCACGGATTTTATCTCGGCGCCTGCCTGTTTGACCGGGTCACGCCTGCCATGCGCATCTATCGCGAAGAGATCTTCGGGCCGGTACTGGTGGTGGTGCGTGTCCCCGATATCGATTCGGCAATCGCCCTGGTGAACCAGCATGCCTACGGCAACGGCGCGGTAATCTTCACAACCAGCGGCAATACGGCAAACCTATTCATGCGCAACGTGCAGGCCGGCATGGTGGGAATCAATGTGCCGATACCCGTGCCCATGGCTTTCCACAGTTTTGGTGGTTGGAAACGCTCACTGTTCGGGCCTTTGCACATTCACGGCACCGATGGCGTGCGCTTCTACACGCGCTTGAAGACCGTCAGCCAGCGCTGGCCGGAAGCATCCGGCCAAGGACCGGTATCATTGGGGTTCTGAAACCCGGCTCAAGCGTGCGTGGCAGAGGTCTCGGCACTCTGGAAGCCAGACACCAGCTTGTCGAACAGCAAGCCGTAAGCTATCGCCAGTGGAATGGCCACAATTACATCCGCCGCCATCAATGATTGCCAGAAAAACACGTCGCCGCGCACCAACTGGGTCGGTACGCCGACACTGATGGGCATGGAACCGGTCGAGGTTATGAAGGTGGCGGCGTAAATGTAATCGCTGAGTTGCAGCGAAAATGCGAACACTACGCAGGCACCGATTCCCGGCAAAGCCAGCGGCAAGGCAACGCGCAGGAATGCGCCAAACCGGCTGCAGCCGTCGATCATCGCAGCCTCGTCCAGGTCGCCGGGTATGGATTTGAAAAACCCGAGCAACAACCAGGTGCAGAACGGTACGGTGATGGTCGGATAGACAGCCACCAGCCCCCAGATGGAATCCGCCAGACCGAGGAACGTCACCACCTGATACATGGGCAAAAACAGCAGGGTCGGCGGGATCAAATAAACCAGAAACAAGGCCATGCCGGAACGCGCTCCCCAGCTGCCGGACAAGCGTGCCAGGGCGTACGCGGCCGGCACAGACAGCAGCAGGGTGATGGCCACCACGCACACACCGATGATGATCGAATTCATGGCGAAGGTCATGAAGCTGGTGCTGGTGAACAGGTAGCTCAGGTGCGAGAACGTCGGTCCGGGATGATAGAGGAACGGGTCGGCGGTGGGCGTGTACAAGTCCGCACTTTTCTTGAAAACCGTGATTACACCCCAAAGCGCCGGGAATACGGCGAACAGGGTGAACAGCAATAAGCCGCCGTAAAATCCGGTATTCCGCAATGACTTGTTCATGGTCACGCTTCCTCTGACCGGTAGGCGATGCGTAATGCAAGAATCGCCACCACCAGTAGTATCGGCAGCATGAACAGCGCCACCGCTGCACCGCCCGCCAGATCGCCGCCCTGGATACCCTGGAGGAATGCCCAATACGGCAGGACTTGGCTGGCGTGCCCAGGACCGCCGCGGGTAAGCAAAGCCACGGTGGTCATATCGCCAAACACCACCAGCGCGGTAAACAGAATGGCAACCGTAAGTACCGGCATCAATGCCGGAATGGTGATGCTGAATAGAGTGCGGAAGAAACCAGCGCCGTCGATTTTTGCCTGATCGAAGCGGTCCTGCGGTATCGAAAGCCGGCCGGCGAGCACGATAACGGTTGCCAGCGGCAGCAGCCGCCAGATGTTAACCGTCACGATTGAGGCAATGGCAAGCACATCGCGGCCCAGGTAGTAAAGATGGCGTGCCGGCCCGAGAAATCCGCCCGGCCCCAGAATCCCGATTTGCGTCAGCATCCAGTCAATCGGGCTGAACTGGGAATCGAGCAGCCATAACCAGGCGATAGCGGCCAGCGAAACCGGCATCGCCCAGGGCAGGATCAGCAATGTCTGAAAAACTTTCTTGTAGCGGAATTCAATCGCCAGCAGTTCAGACAAAATCGTCGCCAGCACCAGCAAAATGACCAGCGTGAGAAACGTGATCAGGATGCTGTTTTTGAGCGCGGTCGTGAAGGTCGGTTGATGCAGCAAACTGATGTAATTTTCGAAACCAACCAGTTTATGGATACCCGGACTGCCAACGGTGGCGTTACTGAAACTGAGCAGAATCGCAAGCACAAACGGCACGCCGATGAACCCGACAATATAAATCACCGCCGGGCTCAGCATGGCCCAGCCCAGACGCCGGTCCTGATCGATGAAATGCGCGGATTTTGCTGTGCCGTTGTTGTTCACGGCAGCCGGTTTCCAGTGCTTTTCTCGAAATACTGCACGTATTGTTTGCAGGCGAAAAATTCCACTACATCGCCTTGCACTGGAACCGCGCCGACATCCTGCTCAAGACGCGCCACAATCTGACGTTGATGCTCACCCTGTTCTTCGAGTCCGTACACCAGGTATTCAGAACCCATGAATTCGACCAGTTGAATGCGCAGTTTCAATGTCACGCCCATCAAGTCCGCCGGTTTGTCGCGCTGTAACATCAGGTGTTCGGGACGAATCCCCAT
>JAGWOR010000069.1 GCA_028870845.1 Gammaproteobacteria bacterium
TGCTGCCCTGGTTGGCCACCCACACGTCACCACCCGTATCCACCGCCAGGGCGATGGGATAGCCCAGGCCGCCACCGGTGAAAGGGCCGCTCGCCTGGCCGGCGGCGTTCAGCTGGCTGATGGCACTGTTGCCCGAATCCGCCGCCCACAGCGTGCCGGTGGGCGCGATGGCAACGGCAATCGGGCCCAGCAGGCCGCCGCCGGTAAAGCCGTTGCTTCCGGAAAGCGGCGTACCATCCGCCGCCAGTTCGGTGACCGAGGTGCCGTTGCCGCCGTTCCAGTTGGCCACCCAGGCATTGCCCTGGGCATCCAGGGCAATGCCGAAACTGCCCATGAGTCCACCGCCGCTGTAACCGGAGGTACCCGACAGCGGAGTGCCGTCGGGTGCAAACTCGCTGACCGCGCCCGCGGGCTGCTGGTAGTCGGCCACCCACACGTGGCCGGCGGCGTCGATGGCGATGCCCGCCGGCTGGTAGAGTCCGCCGCCGCCGTAGGACACCGCCAGGGTCCAGTCACCCGGCGCACTGGCCAACGACGGGGCATACACCGATGCGGCGCCGGCCAGGCTGAACATTCCAGCGCCATCGTTACGCACCGCGGCCTGGGTGGCGAGATTGAACACGGCGCTCAGGGTGCCGGCAGAGGCGCTGGTCTGTTGAAATAAATTCGCACCGGCTACGGAACCTGCGCCGTTGGAATCCACACATGCGGCCAGTACGTTGCCGAGTGTGTTGAGCTTGCGCAAGGCGCTGCAATTGTCCGGTTCACCGCTGCCGCCGCAGGCGCCCGCATTCTGGAAGCTCTCAGTGCCGCTGGATGCATCCACCAGGCTGGCAAAGGTGAGCGCGGCATTGCGGAGACCGGGCGAACCACCGGACACATTGACATTGCCTCCGGTGATCTGCACGAATGCCGCCAGACTGTAGACGGAAGCCACAGTGGTGAATTCATTCAGCACCACAGGATTGGAAAAACCGCAGTTTGAACCCGGCGCACAGAAATTTCCGGCCACCGTCATAAGGCCGATGGCTGCATTGTTGCCGTTACCGGCATCACCGCCAGCAGCGAGCAGGTAAATCAACTGTCCATTCGCTGGCACGACGGGTAAATTCAAACTGTACTGGCCGTTGCTGCCAGTGGTGGCAGTCGCCAGCCGGGTGGCGGGCGCGCCGGGTGTGGGATTCGCCGTCCACACGCTTACCGAGGAACCGGTGATGGGTTGGCTTCCGGAGCTCACAGTGCCCGAGAAAGTGATGCCGCTGGCCGGCGGGGGTTGGGAAAAACTTACCGGACCAGCGCCGCCGCCGCAGGCGCTGAGCAGCGCAAGCAGCCAACCCGCCAGCGCAATGCAACCAATCGCTTGTTTGTTCAACATGGCCTCATGTAGTTAGGCATTCATTACCGCCAGCTTGCCCTCACCCAGGCGCAGCTTCAGCTGCCGCGTTTATGGACCAAGGGAGATTCCCCAGGGAGAACCGCCGGCTGCGAGCGGACTGCCGGGCAGCTGACTAAGCGCCCCGCCCGCGCTGATCATATATATGGACACATTGTTGCTGCCGTTGTTGATGACGTACACATACTGCCCGCTCGGGTCCACGGCGACACCGTGCGGATAGGTGCCCGCGCTGAAAGGACTTCCGCTGATGGAACCCAAGGCCCCGCCGGAACCAATGGTGTAGGCGGAGATCGAGTTGCCGGTCTGGTTTGCCACGTATACATAGCTGCCCGAGGGATTCACGGCAACATCATATGGTTCACTGCCCGCCGTAAACGGGCTCCCCGGGACCGGGACCAACACTCCGCCGGAACTGATGCTGTACGCCGAAACGTCACCCGCACCAAAGTTGGTCACATATACATACTGCCCCGTCGGGTCCACCGCGACGCCGTAGGGTCCTAGACCCGTCACGAAACTCGCGATCAGGCTAAGCGCGCCATTCGATCCAAGCGTGTACGCGGAAACGTTGTTGCTGCCACTGTTGGCCACATACGCGAAGCTTCCGGCGGGAACCGCCGTGATGCCCTGCGGGCTATTGCCGGCAGCAAAGGGGCTGCCGCTGAGCTGGGTCAGGGTTCCATCCGCGCCGGCCTGATAGGCGGAAATGTTGTTGCTGCTTTCATTGCTGACATAAACATATGGGCCGGCCGGGTCGTATGTGATTCTTGCCGGATTGGTGCCCGCGGCAAAAGGGCTGCCGGCGATGGCAGCAAGCGAACCATCAAGCCCCAGTGTAAAGGCCGATACAGTATTGCCGCCCTGGTTGGCCACATACACATACTGGCCCGTCGGGCTGACTGCCACACTCGCCGGATTGGTTCCAGCGGCAAACGGGCTGCCGGACACTTCACCGCCGGCCCCGATGGTGAAAGCCGAAACGTTGCCGCCGTTGTTGGCGACATACACGAACCTTCCCATGGGATCCGCGGCGACGCCCATTGGGCTGCTGCCCGCCGCCACGTCCGCGATGTGATCCAGCACGCCACCTGCACCGATGGTGTACGCCGAAACACTACTGCCGCCGTTATTGGTGACATACACATACTGGCCAGTGGGATCTGTGGTGACATTGAATGGAGAGCCGCCGGACGCAAACGGACTGCCTGCGATTTGAGTCAGACCTCCGCCCGAACCGATGGTGTACGCAGAGACAGTATTATCGCTTTGATTCGTGATATACAGATAATTGCCGGTTGGATCCGCAGTCACCGAGCTTGGCCCATTGCCTGTGCCATAGGGGCTGCCTTGCAGCTGTGTAAGCACGCCGCCGGTACCCACCGAATATGCAGAGACACTGTTGTCCCACTGGTTAACAACGTACACATACTGCCCCGTTGGATCCGGGGCAACCGCCACCGATACACGCCCCGCGGCAAAAGGGCTGCCCGGAACCTGGGTCAAAGTCCCGCCCGTACCAATGCTGAATACCGAAACGTAACCGTTCGTATTGCTGGCGTGACTGGCCACGTACACATAGTTGCCCAGCGGATCCACCGCGACACCTTCCGGATAGTTACCCACAGTGAAGGGACTGCCGGCAACCTGCGTCAGCACTCCGCTGGCGCCGATGGCATAGGCCGAAAGGTTATTGCTGTTCGAATTAGAGACATATACGTACGGACCGGCCGGGTCCACCGCGATACCCGTCGGGTAGCTG
Organism: Gammaproteobacteria bacterium; assembly: GCA_028870845.1. Taxonomy (GTDB): domain Bacteria; phylum Pseudomonadota; class Gammaproteobacteria; order Natronospirales; family REEB76; genus REEB76. Next base: position 3,156 of record JAGWOR010000069.1, read on the forward strand.
CCCGCCGCAATCAAACCGCCGGAGATGGGACTCAACGCACCATCCGCAGCCATGGTATAGGCCGAAACGTAGCCGTTGCTATTTGAATCGGAATTAAGAACATAAGCATAGTGTCCGGTGACATCCACCGCGACACTGATGGGAGAATTCACAGCGGCAAATGGACTCCCGGGCACGGCGCCAAGGCCGCCACGCGGCTGCCCGACCCGGTAGACAGACACGTTGTTGCTGCCGTAATTTGCGACGATCGCATAGCGCAAACCCCCGATGGTCCAGAATCCGGCGCTGATGGTTGGCGGCGCACTGCTGAGCGTGGGGGTGTACACCAAGGGCGGCTGCATCAGGCCATAGAAAGCATTGCCCTCGGCATTGAGTTCAGGAAAGCTGGCAATCTGCCAGGCCGCGCTCAGGGTATCGCCGCTGGCGGCATCGCTGTCATCCAGGAGATTCGTGCACTGGCTGGAGGTGGGGCCGCTGGAATTCACACACCCCGCCAGTACGTTGGCCAGAGTGTCCAGCTTTTCCAGCGTAGTGGTATTCGCCGTTACTCCAGTGAGAAAACTGGAAGCCTGGCCGCTGGTGACGTCCACCAGGTTGTTGACCGTGCCCGCCATGCGCGCGAGATCCAGGGCGCCGGAAATTGAAACGCAGTTGCCGCCCGACTGGGTGTTGCCGCTGATGCTGGAACAGGCCACGATCTGCAGATAGCTTTGCAGAGCCGCGGTGCCGGCCACCGTGGTCAATTCGTCCAGGTTGACGCTCGAGGGGAAGCTTGCGCTGCCATAAATGCCGGCCACGCTCATGAGATCGATGGCGCTGTTGGTGTTGCTGCCGTTGGCGTTGCCACCGAAGGATTCCAGATACACCAGGTCGCCGGCGGGCGGGCTGAAGCTGCTAAAGCTGAAATTGCCGTTGGCATCGGTGGTGGTGCTGGCGATCTCACTGGGCGCATTGCCGGGCACCGGGTTCACTGCGTAGGCGATCACCGTGGCGCCGCTGATGGGCTGGCGCCCGCCGTACACCGCGCCGCTCATGCCCGTCTGAGCGCCGCTGCCGGACTGGTTAGATTGGGAAGGACACCCGACCAGCAACAGGCAACCGCCGAATATCAGGATGAAAAGCGCTCGTCTCAAGCAACCAACCAGGATCAGCATGGCCGTCACTCCAGTGCGGGATGGACCCGCTTAGTATTTTTATTGCTTCTAAAACCGCACAGGCTGCCGATCCGGCGGAGCGCACAGACTGCACCAGTCTGAAATCAACTGAACTTAATCGTTTTGTTCTTCACGGCGCGATTTCAGCTTGCGCCGCAGCCAGGGCACACCGGCCGCCGCGCCACCCAGCAACGCCAGCAGCAGCGTGGGATTTTCGGGTGAATCCACGCAGCCGCCGAAGGCCCAGGCGGCCGGCGCACCGGCCACACTGATGCCGGCAATTACCGCGCCGGCCACGAATAACGATTTCAGCTTGAA
>JAGWOR010000038.1 GCA_028870845.1 Gammaproteobacteria bacterium
GTTTGTTGCCGTGCCTGGCGTAGTTACGCAGGATGTCGCGTTCCGTCAGGATGCCGTCCACCCGGCCCCCGGCATCGGTGATTACCAGGGCGCCCACGTGTTTGTCGCACATGAGCCTGACAGCTTCCGTGACGCTCAGATTTTCATTGCCGGCCACGGTTTCCCAGCCTTTTTGATCCAATACTTCGGAAAGTTTCATGGCTATGACCTCCTCCATGGGTTCGGTTTAAGCATAGCGCAAGCAGCACGCGCCGGAGGTGCGCCTGCTGGACTGGGTCTACGCATGCTGTGTGTGGTTCAGCGGACCGCGGCCGCAAGCACCAGGGCACGGCGCGCGAGACTGGCCTTTGGCCAGTACAGCTTGCTGCTGTAATACTCGGGCACCGCCGGCACGCCGGCCGGCAGCAACACCCAGGGCTGCTTGCTGGAGGTGTATATATGGATATCCGGCGGAAACCGGTCCGGATCGTCGAGGCTGCCGACGCGCACGAAACGGATGGCATCGCCGGCGCCGGCATAGTTGCTCCACAGGGCAATGCGGCATTGCGGGCAACGGCTGATCTTCTGACCCTTGCCGCTGTTGGACGGCGTGTCGATCACCTCCACCTCGCCCTGCAACAGCTCCACGCGCTCGGCCTCGATCAAGGCGTTGAGTGCGAAGGCCGTGCCGGTTTCCCGCTGGCACCAGCGGCAGTGGCAGCAGTGCACAAACATGGGTGTGCTGGTCATACGGTAGCGCACCTGGCGGCAGTCGCAGCCACCATCGAAACTGGTTGCCTGGCTATGGTCCATGTGGCCCTCCGGTTGCATCACCGCAGTTTACAACTTGCGCATGCGAATCCGGACAGCATGCCGCGCTGCCCGGTTTGCCGCTGCTCTCCAGCGTAGGCGCTGGCGAAGTTCCGGCCGTGGGCAATCTCCGCCAGCATCCAGGCTGTACCTCTGAGCAGGGCGCTCATGGTTTCCCGTACGCCAAGGCATGAGCTGCGGTGACGTTCATCATGCACACGATGTACTGCCCCTTGAAACAAGCTTGGCGACGCTGTCATCGCCACGCGGAATCCAGGCGCGTTTTGTACCTGCTGCTATTTTATTACTGTTCCGCCGCACCCATTTGCGCACCTGCCTGGGGCCGCTTTTCCAGGATCACCAGCGCGATGCCGCCCAGGATTGCGACGGACGTCCATACCAGCCGCATGGTGATGTGCTCACCCAGCAGCAGCACGCCGCCCAAGGCCGCGATCACCGGCACGCTCAGCTGTACGGTGGCGGCGCTGGTGGCTTTCAATGCGGGCAGCACCGTATACCAGATGGCGTACCCCAGGCCGGAGGCCAGTGCGCCGGAAGCCACGGCGTAGCCGATACCCGCGGCCTCCACATCCATGCCTTTGAAGGTCACGGCGCTCAATGCAATCGCGATGGGAACGCTACGCAGGAAATTGCCGGCGGTGACGGCGATGGGATCGCCGGCGCCGCGGCCGCGCAGTGAGTAAACACCCCAGGCCACGCCGGCCCCCAGCATCAGCACGGCGCTCAACAGCGGCGGCGCCGTGACCCCGGGCAGCAGCAGGCCCAGCAATCCGGCAAACGCCAGCACCAGTCCGGCAAGCTGGATGGCGCGCAGGCGCTCACCCGACCAGATGCCGTAGCCGATCATGGTGGCCTGCACCGCGCCGAACAGCAGCAGCGCGCCGGTGGACGCAGGCAGGCGGATATACGCGTAGGAAAATCCGGCGGCATACATGCACAGCGCTGCGGCTGAACGCCAGCTGCCCCGCCCCGCATCCCGGCTCCGTCGCAATTGCATGATCAGCCACAGCACCAGGGCGCCGGATATCAGACGCAAGCTGGTGAAGCTCGCGGCATCGATGTGCGTGGTTTTAAGCGCCGCCCGGCACAACAAAGAATTACCGGCGAAAGCCGCCATGGTCAGCGCCGTGAGCGCGAGAACGCGGGTGTAGGCCATGCTGGGGAAACGCTCTGCTGGAAAAAGCGCTATCGGGAGTGCGTCGTGGCGATATGCTGCGCGTAGATGTAGTGGTACTTCACTGACAGGGTCCGGCAAAATTTCGCCCACTGGGGATCGGCCTTGGCGCCGGTGCCAATGCAGTTCAATGCGCCCCAAGCAGCCTCGAAGGGCGAGCCGAAGTAATCGATCATGGCATCCATTTCTTTCAGATCCTCGCTCTGCCACGGGCCGGGGTCGTCAACCGCCACCGAGTGCCGGTCCGCCAGCAGCGCCTGTTTGTCATTCTGCAGGAAGGCGATGAAGCCCTGTGCATAGGCCGGGTTACCCATCACATGGTAGGAGATGGATTTCCTGAACCAACGGATGGCATCGGCACGGTCGTCCATGAGCGCGTACACGTGCCCCAGGTGGAAAGCCAGGGATGCATTCTGCCAGGGATTCAGCTGGGCCGCGTGCTGCGACATGAACTGCAGGATGGCATCGCTCGCACCTTGATAGTTGCGCTGCAGCTGCAGGGGCCGCCAGCCGCGGTTGGGATTCTGGTCGAACTGCATGAAGGCCTTTTGTACTGCGGCGGCAGTAGTCGTGTCGGTGGCTGAAAATCCGGTAACAGGCAGCGCCAGCAGCAGCGCCGCGAGCAGCGCCTGCGGGAATTTCAAAGTTGTCATACAAGCCCTCTTTTGAGTATTAGCGATCACGAATTCAGGTATTGCTATATACAGACTTGGGATTCCGCAGATAATTCAGCAGATTTTTCGGGTGATAGGCCGGCTGCTGCTTGTCAAAGCGCTGCTTCACCGATGCGTGCACGCCCTGATGTGTGAGCGGCCCGCCGGGTGCATCCTTAACCTGGATATGGCGCCGGCCGCTGTGGAACCAGCTCAGCAGCTTGAACAGGCCGGTGAGTGAATTGTGCAGCGTGCCCCAGGGGTTGGGCTCGGGATAGTATGTTTTATCCAGCCCCAGGCCGGCCTGCTCCGCACGCCGCCACATCCATGCCAGCGTGTCGTTGGACAGGCCGTCGTCCTGGTAGCCGCCGCCCACGTCCGAGTGCACACCCGCGAACCACACCTGCTCCACCACCTGCTCTTTGGGCGCGCCGGCCTGCCGGGTCCACAGGCAGGGCATGAAGGTGCTGCGGCGTTCGTCCACCGCCAGTGCCTGGTAGGCGTAATGGGTGTAGCTGCTGAGATCCGTGTCATGGAAACGTTCCACCAGCTTCTGCACGCCGGTGCCGGGGATGCCGAGCGCACCCACCGTGTCCCACACGCCGATGAAATGGATGATGAAGTCCTCCGGCTCCACGAATTCCGGCCAGGCGTACGCCTGGCGGAAATTGCGGGCGCGCACCGCGCGCGGATGGGTCTCGAGGCCGCGCTCCAGGTAACGGGCCTGGGCCTCGGCGATGCGGTCGAAATGTTCCGGCCGGAGGATGCCGGCGCTGCGGATCAATCCCGCCAGGCTGCGCACCGTGTAGGCGCCGCGGCTGAAGCCGAACAGGAACAGCCGGTCGCCGGGCCGGTAGTTCAGTACCAGGTAGCCGTACAGGTCCTGGACGTTCTCGCTGAGGCCCGCGCCGGTAGCGCCGCTCAACATCCGCCAGGATTTCCAGCCCTGGGAGCCCAGGCCTGGCTGATAACAGGACAATTGTTTCCGGCCCTTCCTGGCCCTGGGCAGCAACGCCTGGTGCAGCTTCACCACGTTGGTGGGGTTGGCCACCTCGTTGCTCTCCCAGGTGCCGTCGGCGAATACCGCGATATTCCTTGCCATGGAAAACTCCTTGTGTATGCATCACCGGAAACGCCGGTTGCATGTATATATATAAGAATGCAGCCGCCGAGCAGTGGCTGCCGCAAGCCTACAGCCGCATGTAAATATAGCCCTTCTGTCCGTACACCACCGCATCCATCAGCGCCGACAGCGTAATGGTCACGTCCGGGTCAATCGCGCTGTCCGGCAGGTGGTTTTCCGCCAGCGCCTGGCCGCAGACCAGCAGCTGCACGCCGGCTTTTTTCAGGGCATGCACGATGGTCCGGTTGGGGTTGTCGGCATTGAAGGCATTGCGATAAAACTCATTGGTGGCAGCCGCGTAGCCCACCTCACCGTCAAACAGCGCCACGATGTGCACGTGGGTCGGCGGCACCTTGGCGTAGGCCATGAGGTTCACAAGTCGCGACAAGCGGATAAGTGCGGAATACTGTCCCGCCGGATCGCGATGACTGCTGACCATGTCCACGAAGATGTGATAGTCCAGTTTCGGGTCCGGGCGCACCGGCAGATCCGGGCGCGGATGCACGCCGCCCACGTTCTTGATCACCGGGTAAATCCATTCCGGTTCCGGTGCCGCTTTCGGCTGGGCCGCGCAGGCGGGGGCGGCTGCCATTGCTAGCAAACCGCAGACCAGCAGGGCCGCAACCACGCCGTCCAGATTGTCCATCAACGTACAAAGAAAGTTCTTGATTCCCATGCCCTGGCTCCTTATAAATTATCGATGCAATTATTCTTCCCTATCACAGATTTTGTGCAATCGCCGTCCGTTGTTGTTAATGTCCCGTTTCCCTGGGTTCCAAACCGCTAAACATCAATTGCATTCCCGACCGGAATCCGATGATGTCGTTGGCTTGGCAATTCCGCTGTCCGGCGTGATGTTCAATCCATACCTTTTATCCATGACCCGCATGACTTCATGGGCATCGTATGTGGAATTGCCAGGCACCGCCGGCATGGCTGCCAATAAACGAATCTCGATTTCAATGGCATTGAACCGGGTCGCGGAATTACCTTGATGACTGTAGACGGGACTGTAGCCGCCCTCAGGGTTCACAAAGTATGTCGCCAACCGCGGTTTTCCGCAGTACTTAGGAGGTTGCAAAAAGGAAACGCTTCTTTGACCGGTCACCATGAAATAACGCTGCGCATGGCTTGTGGTTATCTGCGCCGCATACAACAAAGCGTAGTCATGGAGTTTTTCCTGCGAGGTGTGCGTATTGCCGACAAAAGCCACCGCGTATTCATCCTTCGACACCGGCTGGTCAGCGAAGCCCGCGCCGTCCGCATCGGCGGGTTGATAGGCGGTTGCGCAGGCGGCCAATAAAAGCACGCAAGCCACAAAGGTGGCGCTTAAGAATCTCCGCACGGCTGCCCGCGCCATCACGGTAATGCCATCTCGTTTGCCGTAAACATCAGCTACCCAGATACTTTACCACCCAGGCATCGATGGCCTGATAGTACAGCTCGCGGTGCACCGGGTCCTGGGACGAATGGTGCGCGCCGGGAATGCCGATGAATTTCACCGGGATATGCCGGCTCGCGAGTGCATGGTAAAGGGTGAACGACTCGGTGATGGGCACGGTGGTGTCGTCGGTGCCGGAAAGGATGAGGGTGGGAGTGGTGATGTCGCCGGCGTAGGTGATGGGCGAACCTTTGATATACAGTTCGGCGCTGCCCTTGTCCCATGGGCTGCCGCCCAGGGAATCGCGCGTCCAGGCCAGGTTGCCGGCCGCCGACAGGTTGTATTCCTCGGTCCAGTCCACGGCGCCGTCGCCCACCACCGCACAGCGCCAGAAATGCTGGTGCGAGATCAGCCAGGCGGTCATGTAGCCGCCGTAGGAATGGCCGGCCGCGGCGATGCGCGACTCGTCCACCAGGCCTTGCTTTTCCAGCATCTGGATTCCGGCGATCACATCGCTGTCGGGCCCAGCGCCGGGATCGCGGAAGATGGCGTGCTCGTGGGCGTTGCCCAGGTTGTCGCTGCCCCGGTAGTTGGGCTCGAACACCAGGTAGCCGTCGGCCGCGAACAGGTCCCGCAGCGGGCCGATTTCGTTGGTGTCAAAGCCTTCGCTGGAGGAGGCTTCCGGTCCGCCGTGATCCCAGACCACCAGCGGGTATTTTTTGCCGGCCACGTAGCCGTTGGGATAGGTGAGGATGCCGTCGTCCGCCTGACCGTCCGGCGCGCGCCACTCGAGTTCAACGCTGCGCGGATAAGCATAGGCGTTGAAAGCGCGGTTGAAGTCAGTGAGTCGCACCGGTCGGCTGTCCACGCTGCGCAGCAGGTACAGCTCCGGCGCCCGCGCGGTGCCGTCGGCCACCACCGCCAGCGCGCCCCGGGAAGATACCGCCAGGTGCAGCGCCTCCATACCATTCAGGTTGAGGGCACGTTGTTTGCCGTGCAGCGGCTGCAGATACAGCGTGATACCCACGTGGTCATCGGCACTCACCACGAAGCCCTTGGCGTCCGGCAGCCAGGCAAAATCGGCGTCCAGATCGCGGTCGAAGCCGGCATTCAGGTCGCGCGCCGTGCCGCCGGCGGGCGAGCCCACGTACAGATCCATGACACTCACCGGGCCCGGGCCGTGGGGATACAGCCAGGCCAGGGCCTCGCCCTTCGGGGCGAAGCGCGGTACGTATTCAAAGTGGTGCTTGCCGGTGAGCGGATGTTCAGCGCCGGTGGCCACGTTGACCACCATGATGCGGGTACGGTCGCTGTCGCTGTCATGGGCATTGGCCTGCTGGGTGTAGGCGATCCAATGGCCGTCGGCCGACCAAGTAGGCGCGGTGATGCCGCCAAACGGCGGGAACGGCGGCGCATTCTCCAGCACGCTGGCCGAACCGAAGGTCAGCTGGCGGGCTTTGCCGCCGGCCGGCGTCAGCAGCCAGATGTGCGAGGGCACCGGCGGCTTGTCGATCAGGTAATCGTCGTCGTGGATGGTGAACAGGTCGTGGTGAAATCGCCGCTGCTGCTTGCTGATGGGCGAATCGTCCGGGGTCACATAGGCGATGCTGCCGCCGTCCGGGCTCCAGGAGAACTGCTGCACGCCGTTATCCGCGTCGCTCAATTCCTGCGGCGTGCCGCCGGCCGCCGGCACCGAAAAGATCTGCGGCTTCTGCTTGTCCAGCCTGGCGATGAAAGCAATGGCATGACCGTCCGGCGACCAGCGCGGTGACTTCAGGTCGCGCATACTGCGCACCAGCGCATGCTGGTGACCACCCGCCGTATCCATCACCCATAGGGTGGCATCGTAACGGTCGTGCAGCATGTCGGAGCGCACCGTCAGGAAGGCGATCTGTTGGCCGTCGGGGGAGAACTGCGGCGAGTCGATGCGCACCAGCGCGCGGAAGTCCTGCAATTGGATGGGCCCGCCGGCCCAAGCCGCTAGCGGCACCAGGAGCAGCAGTATGACGGGCATATAGGCAAAACCGAGACGCCGCAGCATGGAATCCTCCTTTTAGGGGTGACTGACAGCCAGTGCAGCCAAACGCAATTAAAGTCACATAGAGATTGAATTGCAAGCTTGCGTTAAACCTGCCGGTTGGCCCATGCCCCTATGAGGGTATAGCGCGGACTTCGCAGGCATCAGCCGTCACCGAGGTGTGCCGGCTATTAGTCTTCGCATGCTTAGCGTGCCGTGCCATGCGAGCTCAATCCGCAATCCCTTAGGGGCTGTCGCGGACATCAAGTTGCGACTGCAAAATGGCGATCTGCCGCTCACGTTCCAGGAGCAGCAGATGTGCATACGCCGTTGCCGCGCTGTGCGCCAGTCGCAGGAGCAATCGCTCTTCGTCCCGGTCGACAGCTTCGCCGCTGACATGCTCCCCATAAAACACGATTGCATAGGTCTTGTTTCCGCCGACGATGGGGAGCGCGTTGACCAGCGCACAATTGCCATCGGATGGCCCGCCAGGCAGGCCGGGAATATCACGCAGCGAAACCAGTGACTGCCTCGAGCGCGGATAAAGAACCAGCGGATTATCCGGGTCGAGTAGCCGTGCCAGCCCGTCGCAGCCTAACTCCAACCGCAGTTCGAAACCCTGAGCAGTGCTGCAATAGACAGCCGCACAGGAGAATGCAAGTTGCTCACGCACATCCTGCACCAGCATTGTCTCAATGGACTCTGTACGTTCCACAAAAGGCAGCGCAACGATCATTTGCTCAATCGCGGCGTGCGCACGGTGGCGTTGAGCAAAGAGCACGCGTTCCACGGCCACCTCAATGAGCTTCCTGGCCCTTACCAAGGCGATGCCAAGCGAAAATGGCACAAGTATTTGTACCAGCAGCCCAGCACCAGGCGGCAGCGCCTTCAGGGTGAAACTGTTGATTGCGGCAAGAATACCGATCACAAAAGTCGTCACCAGGCCATAAACCAGTGCCCGGCCGCCGAACACACGGAGGTCTACGATGCGCCCAGTTACCAGCGCGTAGGCAAATGCATAGGGCGCCGGATTGAGTATAAACAGATAAGTTGCGAGCCGCTGCTGGTGGCCGCTAAGATTGAGGGCCAGGAATGTGGCCTCGATCAAAACGTGTGCAGCGATCGCGAATGCCACCCAGCGCGTGCGCAAAAGCTCTTCACCTTCCGCCATTCGCCTGCGATCAAGGTAGGCGAACAGCCCGATGGCGTATCCGATCCAAATAAGCGCAGCAAATACACCATAGGCATTGATACTAAATCCAGGAATGACACTGGCGCCGTATATGACTGCAACCAGCACGGCGTATATCGGCAGAAACCGGTCAACGGAACGCCAACGGCTGATGGCCTGGCCACTCGGGATGCGCATGCAGAGCGCCACGAACCCGTAGATTGACGAACCGGCAATCAGCGCCGCAGGCAATGCCGCAATCCAGCGCCAGCGTTCGGGCAGCAGCATTGTCCACAAGCCCGCCGGCTGCGCAGCACGCGAGAGCGCGTACAAATACAAGGCAAAACACAGCCGTGAATAGCGGCCACCAATGAAGGTCGCGCACGCCACCACGGCGAGTACCACGGAAATCAAGACGCGTACGCCATCCGCGGTCAGCTGCGCCGCGGGCGCAGCGGTGCCAGCATCCAGGACGAGTTTCAACGATGGAAAACTCAAGGCAAAAAGCGCGCCAAGAATCGCCAGGACCGGAATGGCGGATTTAAGCTGTGCTCTCATGCCCAGCCCTACTGAGTGTTGCTCAAGCGGTTTATCATCCGGCGTGGTGGGGGGAAATAACTGTGGCCGGAAAACTCGGGACACATTGGCGTAGCCACTCGAACCGGGTTTGATAGCCGTGTAGCCGCGCTATCGCCGTATACCCTGTCCGGCCACCGCATCATACGAGACACCATTTGGAATGGCCGGGCGGCACACAACGCTGGGTCATGATGGCGGCACACGCTTCAGGTGATTTGACTACGGAGTCGCGGCGGTCACGGTGTTTTGCAGCCGCTGGTAATGCATCGGCGCCGACGCGAAGCGCAGGGTTTCCGGTGTGCCCATGGCATCCAGATCGAATGTTACGTAGGCCTTGCCGTAATAGGCGTCGCGCCACACCACCCGGAAGGTGTTGTCGTGCCAGGGCTCCAGATCGCCGGTGAAGTCCGGGTTGCCCAGCCGCAGCACCAGTCGCCCCTGTTCCAGGCTCACTTTTGCAGTGCCATAGAATTTATCCTGGTAGTCGCTCGCGTAGGCCGAAAGCGGCCGGGTTGGTCGCGCGTTTTTTTCACGCGTGGCCGCCAGCTTGGCCATGGCCGCCTTGTCCTTGGCCTCGGCTTTCTGCCGCGCGTCGTACAGCGCCTGGCTCACGTCAAAGTGAGGCAACCCCAGGTAATCCTGCAGCACGCGGAACACCACGCCTTCCGGCGCGCGGTTCTGGTCCATGTTGGAAAGCGCGATCACGCCCAGGTGCAGGGACGGCACCAGCACCATGGCGGTGGCAAAACCGTTGATGTCGCCGGCGTGCCACACCACCTTGTACTTGCCGTAGTCCTGCAGCATGAAGCCGTAGCCGTAGGCGTAGAAGTGGCTGCCGGGCGTCTGGGTGCGCAGCCAGTCGCCGATCCAGGTATGGGCCGGGATCGGGATCTGCGCTGTTTCCATGGACTGGATCACGGCGGGATCCAATACCTTGCGGCCGTCGTATTGGCCGTCCGCCAGCAGCATCTCCAGCCAGTGGCTCATGTCGTTGACGCTGGAATTGATGCCGCCCACCGCCGCGAACACGTCCATGTTGTTGGCCCAGTAGCGCCGGATCACCCGCAGCTTGCCGTCAATTCTGGCGTGCGGGATGGCCACATCGGTGGCGACTTCCACCGCTGCCTCGGTGGTGTCGGTGCGCGTCATGTCCAGCGGTGCAAACAGGTGCTGCGCCACGTAATCGTTCCAGCTCTCGCCGGTGATGGCGGGAATGAACTGGCTGGCCGCCAGGTACATGGTGTTGTTGTAGCAGAAGTGCGCGCGGAAGCCGTAGTCGGGTTTCTGGTAGCGCAGCCGCTGAATGACGTTGGCCGCGGTGTCATCGGAGGTGTACCACATGTATTCAGGATCGCAGTAGCCGCTGCGGTGGCTGAGCAAGTCGCTGAGCATGATGTTCTGGGTCACGTAGGAACTTTTCAGCCGGAAATTCTTCAGGTAGTCGATGACCGGCGCGTTCCAGCTGAGCTTGCCGGCCGTGACCAGCGTGCCCAGGGCCGCCACCGTGAACTGCTTGGAAACCGAACCGATGGTGAACAGGGTATTGGCGTCCACTTTTTCCGGCTTGCCCAGCTCGCGCACCCCGTAGCCGCGCGCCAGCACCAGTTTGCCGTCCTTGACCACGGCCACCGCCAGGCCCGGCACCTGCCACTGGGTCATGGCCTGGTGCACGTAGGCATTGAGGCCGGCGGTGGGTGTGGGCGTCTGCGCCAGCGCGCCGGCGCTCAGCAGCAAGGCAAAACTCAGGACGGGAAGCCGGAATTTCATGGCAGGAACTCCTGGAGCCTGGAGGTGGAGGCTGCACTCTAGGGGCTAATGGGTTGCGAGACAAGTTCCCGGACAGGCCCCATGGACTATGCTTATGCATGCTTGGGGCATCCAGTACCTCGTCATTCCGGCGCGACCGCCATGGATGGCGGAAGTCCCGGAAATGCAGGAGCAATTTCCGGGTAACGCCGGATTCCAGATTCCAATCTCTAGACTGGATACCGGCTTCCGCCGGTATGACAAATTAATAAGATTCTCTGTGGGGCCGAAAGTATTGCCACTGGTGAACAAAAAAATTCGCATGACGCCCGACCAGCCCATCCAAACTGAATTTGAACCCCGGCGCGTGCCGCTGCATCACGTGATCGCCGTGTTCGCCGGCAATGGCCTGGAATTCTACGATTTCATGAGCTACGCGTTCTTCGCCGTATACATCGGCGAAACTTTTTTTCCGTCCGCGAATCCGGCGCTTTCCCTGTTGGGCTCCCTGGGCACATTCGGCCTGGGCTTCGTCACCCGCCCCATCGGCGCCATGCTGCTCGGCCCGCTGGGTGACCGCATCGGACGCAAGCCGGTGATGCTGCTGACCTTCTCGCTCATGGGTATCGGCATCGGCGGCCTGTGCCTGACGCCCTCTTATGCGCGCATAGGAATCGCCGCGCCCATCCTGGTGCTGCTGTTCCGGCTGATCCAGGGTTTTGCCCTGGGCGGCGAAGTGGGACCGGCCACCGCCTACATGGTGGAAGCCGCGCCGCCTATGCGGCGCGGACTGTACGGCGCCATGCAGGCGGTCACCGCGGACGGAGCCGCCGCCGTGGCCGGCATGGTGGGACTGGCGCTGGCATTGAGCTTGAGCGCTGGGCAGTTGCAGTCCTGGGGCTGGCGCCTGGCCCTGGGCCTGGGCGCATTGGTGATCCCCTTCGGCCTGTGGATGCGCGCGCGTCTTCCCGAAACCCTGCACACACCCAAAGTTGCCGCCGGCGACGCGCGTGAACCCGTCATGTCCATCGCGCCGCACCTGCGCATCATCCTGCTGGGGCTGCTGGCGCTCATCAGCCTCACCATCGCCGGCTACACCGTCAATTACATGACCACCTACGCGCTCTCCAGCCTGCATATGTCCAGCGCCGTGGCCTTCGGTGCCACCATCGTCACCGGCACGTTCAGCATGAGCATGGACGCCGGCAGCGGCTGGCTGTCGGACCGTTTCGGCCGCAAGCCGGTGATGTTGATTCCCATGGTTGTGCTATTGCTGCTGATCATTCCCGCCTACTGGCTCATGGATCACTACCGCGACATGCAGGTGCTGTACGGCGCCAGCGCCGTGCTCTCGATGCTCGCGGGTTTCTGCTCGGCACCCATCTTCACGCTCATCACCGAACAGCTGCCCATGCGCCTGCGCTCCGGCGCAATCGCCATCATCTACGCCTTCGCCATTTCGGTGTTCGGCGGTTCCACCCAGTTCATGGAAACCTGGCTGATCAAGCTCAGCGGCAGTCCACTGGCGCCCGCTTTCTACTGGTTCGGCGCCATGCTGCTGGGGATATTGGCGGTTTCGCTAATGGCGGAATCCGCGCCCGTCAGGCTGCGGCTTGCAGGCGAAACGCAACCAGGCACCGGCTGAGACCGGCGCACGCGTGCTTTGCCATTACATGCGCACCGCGCAATCCGGATAATGGTTTTGCCAGGCAGGTTCAGACTTACAGGTTGCAGCCGGTGACGAACAGCACCGACGAGATCACCAAAGCCAGCATGATGGTCACCACCATCCACGCCACCACGATGGACAGGACTTTCCAGTTGGACTGGAAGGTGTATTCCCGCGATAACCCGATGGCTTGCCTGGTCAGCTGATGGATGCGGGTGAACTGCCTGGCGCCCACGGCCAGCAGCAACCAGACCAGTACCACGACCGACTCGCCCGCCGCATTGCCGAGGAATCCCAGGGCCATCAGGGCGGCGAACACCGGGACCGAAGCCAGCAGCGTCCATTTTGCCTGCCGCTCCTTGTCCAGTTCCATGAAGTTTTCGTACAACAGGTGGGCGCCCGCCAGCGGGCCCCCAAGCAGGGTGCTCAAGGCCACCTGCCCGGGTGAAAACATGGGCTTCGCCGTCAGTGGGTTCAAGACCGCGATCCAATACATCCCTTGGTATGGCTTGCAGACGGCTACTGTAATACCGAGGGCTGCGCCGATTCCTGACCTGGGTCAAAAAACCGCGGCACGCAGATTCCGTACAGGCCGCGCCTGGAGCGGGACGGGTCCTGCAATAAAAAAAACGCCCCGCAGGGGCGGGGCGTTTCAACGCATGGCGGGAGATTTACCGGCTGGTGATGCGCAACTCCACGCGCCGGTTCTTGGCGCGTCCCGCCGCGGTCGTGTTGGAAGCCAGCGGGTCCGCCTGTCCGTAACCCTTGGCGCTCAGGCGGCCGGCATCGATGCCGTGGTCCACCAGGTATTGCATCACGGCTTCGGCGCGGCGCTGCGACAGGGTCACGTTGTACGCCGGCTTGCCGGTATTGTCCGTGTAGCCCGCCACTTGCACCTCAACGTCGGGGTTGTCCTTGAGGACATCAACCGCGTGATTCAGCGTGGATTGGGACACCGGCAGCAGGTGCGCCGAGTTGGTGGCGAATTCCACGCCCGGCAGCGAAATCACTTTCGGCGGCGGAGGCGGAGCGGGTGCCGGTGCCGGCGCGGCTGGAGCCGGTGCGGGCGCTGGGGGCGGCGGTGGTGCCGGCTGCGGTGCCGGCGCAGGCTCCGGTGCCGGCGGTGGCGGCGGCGGCGCGGCCTCGGGTGCCGCACCCAGGGGAATCTGCAGCCCGATGCTGGCGATCAGATCGTTGAAATTGCCGTTGCCGAAGGTGTGCAGTTCCTGCAGGCTGAAGCGGATGGCGCCGCCCCAGCTCCACGGAGAAGCCAGGAAACCCAGGCCCAGGGTGCCGTAACCTTTGGTACTGCTGCCGGCGCCGCTGGCACGCTGATCGTTGGCGCCGACGCCCAGCAGCACGAACGGCGAAAATTCCTTGGGCCGGTTGTTGAAGAACCACAAGCCATTGACGCCGTATTCAGTCTGATGGAACGAACCGGGAACGTTGTTCTTGAAATTCAGATCGTAGTCGAGCACACCCAATTCCAGATTCCAGTTTTCAGTGATGGGTTTGCCGAAATCCAGTTGCCAGCCGCCGCCGCTGTTGGTGTGTTCACTACTGTCCGGCCATACGTAACTGTATTGCGGCGCGATGTACCAGCGGCTGTCGAAGGTGCCCTGATCCTGTGCCTGGACGGCCGCTGAGAGTGCGGCCATGGCCAGGCCCGTGATGAATATAAGCTGCTTGAGCTGCGGTTTCATGTTGCTGTCCTCCTTATATAAGGAAATATTTGACGTTGTTCCCGCAAACGCGCATATTTTAATTCATGTACCGCCTGGTACACATCAGGTTCGCGGTCATATTTTGCAGATACCCGGCAAAATGTGAATCTCATGGAAATGTTTACGCCCGGCGCTTGGCTGAATGCGCCGCCTGAATCAATGAGTTTACAAGTTCAGAAATGAACCCGTGCCGTGCACCGGTACGCCCCATTTTCAGCTGCCGGCCCAGGCCAACGCCAGGCGGCGTGCCTCGGCGAATGCATTGTCCGGCGGAATGCTGCCCTGCGCCATGGCCGCGACCAGAAATTCATTTTCGCGGGCGCGCAGGATGCGCCAGGCGGCGCCCACCGCCTGGGCCACCTGCGTGAGCAGTTCTTTCTCATCCGATCCGAAATGTTCCTGGTGACGGTTCTTGACCACCAGCAGTCCGCGCAGGTTGCCCAACACCATCAGCGGGAACACGCAGCTGTCAGTGCCCAGCGCGCTGGCCAGTCTCTCCAGATCCACGGCCTCGCGCCGCGCCTTGAGCGCCAGCACCGCGTCATCATTGCCGCCCAGCTCCCCCGGATAGGCTGCATCGCCCTCTTGCCGCAAGCGCCGGAAACCATGCGGTTCATCCGAGTAGATGGCTACGGCCGGCGCATGCGCATGCCGGCTGATCTCGCGCACGGTCGCATCGAACAGGTCCGCGGTCTTGTCAATGTAACCCGCGCGTTCCGCGAAGTCCCGCAGCGCCTGTTGGCTGAGAAATTTCTTGCGGAAGAACACCTGCTCCACCAGCCGGTTGAGCACGGCGCGCACCCGCCCCAGCACGATGCCGAGGGACAACGGCACTACCACCTGCAGCACCAGGTTGGCGCCAGCCGGCAATGCAAAGCGCAGCGCCAGGCTGTTGACCGCCGCCACCACGCCCACCACCAGCGTGGTCACCAGGCCGTAGACCAGCGCCCGGTCCACGAAGATGGAAACCGGCACCACCCGGTGGCGCAACAGCGCATAGGCCATGGCGAGGATGGAAAACACGTAAATCCCCGTGTCAGCCGTCAACAGGTACAAGGGAAGCTCAACGTCGGCATTGTGGATGATCACCGTGACCAGGATCGCAAAGGCGCCCACCAGCACCCAGCGCAGCCGCAACCGCACCTGCGGTTCAACCCGGAAGTAGCCGGTCACCAGCACGGCGAACGGTACCAGATAGATAAACGAGAACAACAGTGAATACACGGGCGCTAGCAATCCGGCTGAGCCGTTCATCACGAATATTATGTACGCGGCCAGGCGCGTGCCCAGGCCCACGGCCAGCAGCAGCGCAAACAGCCAATGCGCCAGGCGCCGCATCCCGGAGGAAAACTTTTCCCCCACCAAGGCATCCACCATCAGGTAGAAACCCACGCGTGCCGCCGCGTAAGCCAGGACGGTGATACACACGATCACAAGTGCCCATTCGCCGGCCACGGGCGCATAATTGCTGGCATCACCCGCCAGATAACTGGTGCAGTACAACGCCAGGCTGAAGGCTGCGGCACCTTGCCCGCGCCACAGCAGCAGCAGGGCCATGGCACCCAGCATCAGGTCGGCCAGCATGCTCTGGCCGGCTTCAAAGGCGGCGGCGGCGTTCATGGGGGCCGCTGCCACGGTTACCGGAATGCGCGCCAGCCCCTGGGGCCGCTGCACGCTCAGGCTGTAGGTGACACCGCGAATCAGGCTGGCTTGCGGATTGGCGGTGACGGCGGCACGCAGCGCGCGGCTCTGTATGTGCAGTTCGATGCGCTCGCCGGGCACCAGACCTTCGGGGAAAGCCATGCCCGGAGACGGCACAACCGTCATGCTGTGGGCCTCCAGGTGCACGATCCCGAACGGCAGCGAGCCCCGAAACCAGACTACCGCAATACTGAAGAGTCCCAGCGCCACCACCGCGGCGGACCAGGTGATTTTCCAGCCGTAACCAAGCTGCATAGTGAATACTCCCTAGAACCTATCTCAACACGTTCGCCCTGAGCGTAGCGCCGCGGGCGCGGAGTCGAGGGGTATCATGCCCTTTTTATTTTACTTGTTTCGACTTCACGCAGCTTCACTCCGCTACGCTCAACACGAACGGATGAATGAATTTGGGAAAAATCCCAGTTATATTCTTGCCGGGCGCTGTAAACCCGGCCCGTGTCAGGTCTTGCGCAACACCGACAGCGCCGCGTCGTAGGCCTGCCTGAACCCGTCGATGTCCAGCATCACGGTCTTCAGGGTGCCGTTCTTGTCGTTCCACAGGATCAGCAGGGCGTCGTCGTCCTCATATTCATTCAGCAGGTCGATGCGTCCCGGGGAACCCTGGGCGCCGATAGTTTGGCCCGGGAATCTGGCGAAACATTTCTGGTAGCCGCAATCCAGATTGCCGTTGAAGGTCTTGTGAGCCAGCAGCTCCTGGCGGTAGCACTGCACCGGCTTGGGCGCCAGCGGGCCGCCGGCGCATTCCGGATTTTTGTCATCCACCACGGTTTTCACGAACTGGACAGTAACCCCCTTCTCCTGATCCACATTGCCGCTGATGACGATGCCGAAGTTGTCGGGCTTGAGCGTCGCCCGGTTGATTTTCACCACCGTGGTGGTGTTGCCGGCCCCGTGGGTGACGATCAGCGTCACCAGGCAGGATTCACGGGTGCATTGCACGTTCCAGTTGCCCAGCATGCGGTCGTAGATGACGTGTTGGTCAGATGCCAGGGCTCCGGTTGCCGGGAGCAGCAGGATCGCTGAGAGCATGAATATGAAAGTACGCATGCTCATAGCATGCCGGAATCGTACCGGGATACCAAGCTGCGCCGGGAATCGGCTGCAGCCCGGCCACGAAAAGCCGTGGCTTATTCTCGATACTTCGCCGGCATTGAAAGCGGCAAAAGAAAGCCCCGCTCACGCGGGGCTTTCGGTTTCAGTTGCCTGCATCCACTCCGGATAAAGCCGGCAATCTGTCTGCTGTTAACCCCAGTGGATCAGAGCGTAGCCCTGGTCTTGCAGGATAACCATGGTGGAGAGCGCAGACAGCGCAATGGTCACGTCCGGATCCACCCAGCTGTGCTCGATGCCGAGCGCCGCCAGGGCCTGGCCGCACACCACCACCTTGACGCCCGCGGCCTTCAGCTCACGGATGATTTTGAGATTCGGGTTGTCGGTTCCGAATCTCTCCTTGTAGTGGGCGTTGTCCAGCACCATGGGGCTCGCGTCGATGCCGTAGATGAGCACCACGAATCTGAGGTGGTTCAGCGGCACCTTGGCGGAAGCGAAAACGTTCACCGCCCGCGCCACCGGCGTCAGACCGCCATCCGGGTCATTCGCGCCCTTGGATGGGCGGGTGACAGCGAACACCGCCTTGTAGACTTTGCTCTTGCTGGGCTGGTAAGCGGCATCCGGCAGCGGATGCATGGGGCCGTCGGATTGGATGGCCGGCGTGATCCAGGGACCGATGGGCGCAGCCCAAAGCGTGGAACTTAATGTGATTCCAATCAAAGCTGCAACGAACAGGGGAAACTTACGCATGCTAACCCTCCATTGGTGAGTGACGCGGATTAACTCCGCTTAATAGATAGTCTGCGTAAGTTTGCCATAAATACCCGCCAGGCCACGACCAATGGGGTCCGCCCAATGATCCAGGCCTAAACTCTTACCAGTGATTGCTGGCGCGGCTGTGCAGCACCGGCCGGAACCGTGCTTATCCCGCCGCGCCGGCTGCCCCCATGCGTTTCAGCCAGCGGTAGTGGGAAGCCACGGCCGCATGGAAACTGGGGTTTGCGATATACGGCACATCAAACTCCCGGCAGGTGCGCTCCACCACGGCGGCGATGGCCGGATAGTTCACATGGCTGAGGGTTGGAAACAGGTGGTGCTCGATCTGGAAATTAAGCCCCCCCACCAGCCACGACACCAGACGATTGGTGCGCGCAAAATCCACCGTGGCTTCAACCTGGTGCACCGCCCAGGGTTCCTGCATGCGTCCTGTGTCGGGCAGCGGCACCGGGAAGTGCGCGTCCTCCACCGCGTGCGCCAGCTGGAAAACCACGCTCAGGGTCACGCCCACCACGCCCACGGTAATTACGTAGAACAGCAGCACGGTCCACAAGGGATGCAACAGCAGGGGGATGACGAAGGCGATTGCCAGGAACGTGAGCTTGCCGCCCACGAACAGCACCAGCTCCCAGCCGCGCGGCCGGGGAAAGCGGTTGGCGCCCATGCGTCCGGTGATCAAATCGCGGTAATCGTCGTAGAAATGCCACTTGATGGCCATCAAACCGTACAGCGGCCACAGGTACCACTGCTGCCAGCGGTAGGCGGCGCGGCGCGGCTGCTGCGGGCTCAGGCGGCCGAAAATACCCAGGTCAATGTCGGTGTCGTGGTCCGCGACGTTGACGTACATGTGATGGAACACCACGTGCTTCCAGCGCCACATATAGGAACTGCCGCCCACCAGATCGAGCGTCATGGCCATGAGCTTGTTGACCCAGGCATGCCTGGAATAGGCCTTGTGGCCGCCGTCATGCTGGATGTTGAAACCGATCTCGGCCGTGGCGAGCCCCAGCAGCACCGCCAGCGGCAGCGCCTGCCACCAGGTGCTGGCGGCGAACACCAGCAGAGCATAGGAAAGTGCGAACACCGCCAGCACTATGGCGGTCTTGAGATACATGCGCGGACAATCGCGCTCACGGATCCCCCGTTCGCGGATCAAGCTTTCGACACGCCGGCGCAATTCGCGGTGAAAACCGCTGTCTGGAGCAAACTTTAAACGCTGTTCTGTACCTTCATCGTCTTGGGGCCTGGCGCCGGGCCCTGGCGTCTTCATCGCAACCTGCATACATCTGTCCGCTTACCAAAACATTAGTATAGGCCACATACCCTGTCGCAAAACGCATTAATGTGCGTCAATCCCTTAGCGCGGTCGTAACACCCTGTAATGGTTGAGCCTTTTGCAGGATGCGATACCGATTGTGGACATTACTTAATCTTTATAACCTGCTGAAACAAAGATCGAATATCAAAATCATACTGGCAGCGCTCGACGCGCATAAATCAGCGTGCAACCGCGGCAGGCTCCGGCGGTTTTGAAGTTCGCCGGTCCGCCCCGCTGTTCCGGCAGCCAATCCAGAGAAACAAAAAGGGAATCAGGTAGATCAGCACATTGCCCAGCACGTTGCCGCGCACCCCGGTGCCGGCGGTGGAGTACGTGCCGCCGAAAGCCTCGGCGGTGATCCACACCAGCACGGAATACGCCAGGCCGAATGGGATCACCACCCGCAGCCACTTGCCGCCCAGCAAAGCCACGGCGATCACGGTTTCCACCAGCGCCACCAGCACCGCCACCGGGATGGGACCCGCCACATGGATGACTTCCGACACGAAGCCCAGCCAGGCGGCGATCCACTGGGGCTGTCCCGGGATCACCGAAGTGATCTGGCTGGTGAAATGCAGCAGGAACGGCGGAATCCATTTGAGCATGGCATCGAACAGCCACAGCAGGCCGAAGGCGATGCGGGCCGCGTTCCACAGCTGCCGGTCCGGCGCGGGCGCATCGCCGCTACCGCGTTCCAGCGCGGTTACCGCCGACAGCACGAACAGGAAAGCGATGGCATACACCACGAACACGCCGGGGTCCGTCTGGCCGCCGCTGTAAGGAAAACCGAAGCCGTTGAGGAACACCCAACAGAGGATGCTGTAGACGATGCCCACGCGCGCCGCCAGCGCCACTTTCCATCGGCACAACAGCGCCAGTCCCAGCAGGATGGCCATCAGCACCATGGCGCCCGCCACGACTTCGGTGCCCACCGCCTGGGCGCCGTGCAGTGCTGCCAGCAGCAGCGGCTGGATCCAGGCCGGCACCTTGGAGGCGGGCTTGGCCAGGGCATGGATGAAGTTGGCCTGGGCGGCGGGAACCGCCAGCCACGCCATGATTTGGAAAGCTGCGTTGATCAGCCATATGAGGCCGAAAATCCTGGCCAGGATGCGCAGTCTCTGGACCTGCACGGCATCAAAAGGCGCCGCCGTATTCATATGGTGCACTCCCCGGTTTGGGCGATTGAGTCAGCGCCCATCCGTTCGTCCGGGGCGCTGTTGGCGGTGCGGTACCCGTGTGCCGCAGGTCTGATCCAGGTCCTGCAGCTCAGACAAGCTCGGGGTAGCAGAGTTCGATGATGCCGGCCTGATTACTTGCACGCCCTGTCACTGACCATCGGGCGTGTGCGGCTCCCGGCCGTGAAGCGTGTATTGCTTGCCGGTGCCTTTCACGGGCGATACGCTTACCCCATGCAGCCGCTTCGCTATGCCATCAACGTCACCCTGGACGGATGCGTCGACCATCGCGCCATGCGCCCGGATGAAGAACAGCACCGGTACTGGACGGAGAAACTCGCACAAGCCGGTGCCCTGCTGTATGGCCGGGTGACCTACGAAATGATGGAGGAAGCATGGCGTTCGCCGGCGCGCACCGGGGTGCGGCCCGATTGGATGGCCGATTGGGGGCTGCCCTTCGCCCGCACCATCGACGCGGCCAGGAAATACGTGGTGTCCAGCACCCTGCAGCGGGTGGACTGGAACGCGGAATTGCTGCGCGGGGATCTGGGGGAAGCCGTGCGGCAACTCAAGCGCCAGCCGGGTAAGGGAATATTGGTGGGCGGTGTGAAGCTGCCGCTGGCCCTGGCGGAGCTGGGTTTGATCGACGAGTATGAGTTCGTGGTGCATCCCAGCATTGCGGGCCACGGGCCGGCGCTGTTTGCCGGGCTGTCGAGACCTTTCGACTTGAGGCTGGTGGAGCGGCGCGAGTTCGCCTCGGGGGCGGTGGCCATGCGCTACGAACGGAGAACGTAGCCACCGGGCATGCGGCTGAAGCCTGAACCGTCACGATGGACAGATGGAGGAACCCATGAAATATCGATCTCGGATTTATTGGCTTTGGTTGCTGCTGGCATGTGCGGACGCAGCCCAAGCCCAGGTGAATCTAGCCGCGCTGGCCCACGGCATGACCGGCGCGCGTACCCAGGTGCTGGTGCTGGGCACCGCGCACCTGTCCAACGCGCCCAAGGAATTCAAGCCGCAATCGCTGCAACCGCTGCTGGCGCGGCTGGCCGAGTTTCAGCCGGACATCATCACCATCGAAGGCATCTCCGGCGAAAGCTGCGCGCTGATGGCCCAGTATCCGGGCATCTACAACCCGGAGAACGTCGCGCCTTACTGCGTGAATACCCGGGCGGCCAAAGCCGCCACTGGCCTGGATGTCCCGGCGGCTGTCGTCGCTGCCGACAAAATGCTGCACAACTGGCCGGCGCAGCCGGCGCCGGCCCAGCGCCGGCGTCTCGCCGCCTTGTTCCTGGCCTCGGGCGAACCAGCCTCAGCGCTGGTGCAGTGGCTGCAACTGCCGCCATCCGAAAGGCACGCCGACGACGGCCTGGACGACGCCTTGGTGGCGGAGCTGAACAAGTACATCAGCCGCCACAACGAGGATTACCTGATCGCCGCGCCCCTGGCCGTGCAGCTGGGCCTGCAACGCGTGTACCCGATTGACGACCATACCGGCGACAACATCCGGATTCCGGACCGGCAGGACAAGGCATTCGAAGCCGCGATCATGAAAGCCTGGGCTACATCCAAGGCACGCATGCAACCCATCGAGGCCCGCCAGCGGGACCTGCTGGGGCACAACCGGATGCTGGCGCTGTACCGTTTCCTCAACAGCCCGCAAATGCAGCAGGCGCTGATCAGCAGCGACATGGGCGCCGCGCTGCGCGCGGATCCGCCGCCGCATTACGGCCAGATGTACGTCACCGGCTGGGAAGCCCGCAACCTGCGCATGGCATCCAACATCATGGCGACTTTCCGTGAGCATCCCGGCGCCCGGGTGCTGGTGATCGTCGGCGCCACCCACAAGCCATGGCTGGATGGGATCCTTGGCTTGATGCCGGGTGTGGAAATCGTCGATACAGAGAAAGCGCTGGGTTCCAGTCCTTAAAAATCGAAGTGCGTGGGGCCGTACTCAGCGAGGCGGATAACCCCAGGCTGAAATGGGGTTTGCAGGCGCTGCACAATTCTAAGTTGCTTTTACCTTCACGGTCCGCGGATCGGCCGTCGCATGGTTCGCTGCAGACGGGATACCAGGGTTTCTTGCGGGTAAACCGTGGTCTGTTCCCGGCCGCGCTGAGCGGGAAGCACCGCGTAGTACATACAATCGGCTGACACAGGCGTGTCAATACCTCCGCCGGTGTGGGCCGGGTATCGGACCGCGACGGTTTGGCGGCCTTCGTGGGGATGATCGCAGCCAAAGGCGACAGTGCTGCCGGGATTAGCCTATACTCCCGGCTCAACATGAGGAACTACCGTGGCCAAAGCCAATTACAAATTTGACAAGCGCCAACGTGATCTGGCCAGGCAGAAAAAGCAGGAAGACAAGCGTTTGAAGAAACTTGCCAAGAAAGCGGCCCAGGAACCTGCCGAGGCCAGTCCGCCGTCACCGCGCAACGATACTGCTTAGGGAAGCTCTGAGTTATGCCGGTCTCCGGCCTACCGGGGGATACCGGAATCCATTGCCGTTCATTTCACCCCGGATTCCGACCCCGACGGCTTGCCGGAAATCTCCAATGGTCTAAGCCTATGCACGATTCACCACGGCAGCATTGATCGCGGGATTATCGGCAGGCGAAAGCGGCGCCGGCTCACAGCCGGCGCCGTCAAAAGTTTGATCTGCCAATACATCCAGCCGGTCTTTGCTACCTCATTTCGACAATGGTATAAGCAAAACAGCGTGCAACTCGCCTGTCGGCAGATAGGCATTCCCCGCGATTTCGCCCGCATCGTTGATGCCGGTGGCAAATTCGATGTGCAAATCAGATTGCGGGCTGACCAGGCTGTTGAGATCCACCATCGTTTTACCCGATCGCCACAGGAAAGCACTGAAGTAGGTCAGGTCGTTGGGGTTATCCGTGCAGTGGCCAAGTCCACCGACCACATAGCCATCTGAATTCCGCGCCGTGGCGGTGGAGTTATCGCATGGAGTCACGACACCCAGGTCTCTGATGACGCCGTTTCGCCACAGCACCGCGTGATGGTAAGGGCTGTCCGGCGAAAAATCGGCTCGACCCGAGATCCAACCGTCATCATCGATGGCCAGGGCTTCCGATGTATTTCCGCCCAGGGTTCCGAGATCGGTCATCATCCCGTTGTCCCAAATGAACGCATGCCAATTCACATCGCCGGCCAGGGTCGAAGTTCCGATCGCCTGGCCGCGCGCGTTCAAAACCGCGCCCCATGACCCGTAGGCAAAACTGCCCGGGACGGCCAATACGCCGCCCAGAGTGCCCAGATCCCACATTTGGCCGTTCTTCCACAGGAAGGGGTGTGTAGTGGGCAGTCCTGTTGCATCATTGGCTGTCGTATCTGTGTACGACATGCCAAACACCAGTCCGGACTCGTTGATCGCGAAAGCTGCGGCATCGTTGCCGCCGAGCGTCCCCAGATCCTGAAGTGTACTACCCTGCCATAGAAATGCGCGCGACTGGGTGGCTGCCGGAATGAAGCCATTCATGAAGCTGGCGAAGTCCGGATCTTCGGGGATAGTGTTCAGCGCCATCCCCACCGCATCCCCCCGGGCATTAAGCATATTCACCGCCCCGGAGTTCCCGCCAAAAGTTCCCAGGTTCCAGACTGTATAGCCCAGACCCCATACCACCGGCCGCAATTGTGGAAAGTCCGTCAAAGGATCCATCTCACCATTAGTGATGAACCCCCCGAGATAACCGTTGGCTGTGAGATCGCCAGCCAAACTGTAATTGCCTGATGGATCGATGCCGCTGGGGAAGGGCAATTCGACGACATCGCCGTTCGCCGCCCGCTGAATCGCATGGGAGTAGTAACAGTCGAGGTAACAATTCGGATCCGGGACAGCTGTTTCGGCACTAGCAATCAGAAGTCCGCGGTTGTTGAGGCCGCGAGCTGGATAGATCGTGTTGCTGTTGGGTCCGCCGAGAGTGCCAAGATCAATAAGTCTATAGCGGGGGTAGCCCGAGGATGTGGCCCCACTCGGAGGTGTGGCTGCAATGTGGTGAGGTGATTGGTACCCCCTATTATTGGTCAATTTGTCCCGCGCCCGCACTGCACCATCCTCGGCA
Organism: Gammaproteobacteria bacterium; assembly: GCA_028870845.1. Lineage (GTDB taxonomy): Bacteria > Pseudomonadota > Gammaproteobacteria > Natronospirales > REEB76 > REEB76. The sequence goes on from JAGWOR010000038.1 coordinate 24,175, forward strand.
GACAGGCTGTGGCCAAACTTCCTCAAATCATGCGCCAGCGCGGCGCCGCTGAGGGTCAAAAGGGCTGTAGCGGTCACAGCCGCCACCAGTGACATCCAGTAGTTGCGGTTAGTCATGTAGGCATCCTCTGCAGTAAAAAGGTGCGGAAACAATGAAAGACGCCGCCTAGAAAGACCATGCAAACCAGGTCATTTGTTTCTAACCGCAGTATCATTGAGATAAGGCTTTGTGTCGCAAGGAGTTCCAGGAAGGAATCGGGGCGCGGAAGCCTGCGGCCGCAGGGATCGAGATTTGGGGGTGGCAGTGATGGAAGCTCTTGGCACTTCACGGCGTAGCGTACGTTTTGGGGATTTTGAATTGGATTTGCGCTCCGCCGAACTGCGCAAGGGCAACGGCGCGGCGGTGCGTCTGGCAGAGCAACCCTTTCACATCCTGCTGACCCTGCTGGAACACCCGCACGAGGTGGTGCTGCGCGAGGAGCTGCGCAATAAACTCTGGCCGAACAACACCATCGTCGAATTCGAGCACAGCATCAACGCATCGGTGAACCGCCTGCGGCGGCTGCTGAATGACTCGGCCGACCAGCCACATTTCATTGAGACTCTCGCACGCCGTGGCTATCGTTGGATGCTGCCGGTCGAGTGGCTGGAACAGCCGGCAGCGACAAGTGATACCGTGCCGCCTGTGGCCAGTCCAATCGGCCGCAAAGTTTCTCATTACCGGCTGCTGGAAGTTCTCGGCGGCGGTGGTATGGGCGTCGTTTACAAGGCCGAGGATCTTAAGCTCGGCCGTCACGTAGCCCTAAAATTCCTCGGTGAAGAGTTCTCCGGCGACCACCGGGCGATCGGACGGTTCGAGCGTGAGGCCCGCACGCTGTCAGCGCTCGATCATCCGAACATCTGTACCATTTTCGAAGTCGCCGAACACGAGGGTCATCCCTTCCTGGTGATGCAGCTGCTGCAGGGCCAGACACTGCGGCAGCGCATCGAATCCCTAACTCATGCCATGACCCTCACCGAGCTGCTGGACATCGCCGGCGGGATCCTCGCTGGGCTGGACGCTGCCCACGAGAAAGGCATCATCCATCGGGACATCAAGCCTGCGAACATCTTCCTGACCGCGCGCGGTGAAGTAAAACTGCTGGATTTCGGCCTGGCGAAACTGGTAGCCGACGCGGAGGCCGTGCGTGGCGAATCAGATACCCATACACAGCCGGCCGGC
>JAGWOR010000039.1 GCA_028870845.1 Gammaproteobacteria bacterium
TCAGAAGGCATTCACGCCGGTGAGTTCCTTGCCGATCACCAGCTGGTGCACGGTTTCGGTGCCTTCGTAGGTGATCACCGATTCCAGGTTCAGCGCGTGGCGGATGGGGCAGAATTCCGTGGTGATGCCGGCGCCGCCCAGCAGGTCACGGGCATCGCGCGCGATGTTGAGCGCGGTGCGCACGTTGTTCCACTTGGCGAGCGACACCTGCGCCGGCTGCATCGAGTCCTGGTCTTTCCAGCGGCCTAATTGCAACACCAGCAGTTGTCCGAGGGTGATCTGTCGGGCCATTTCCGCGAGCCGCAGCTGCACCGCCTGGTTATGACTCAGGCTCCGGCCGAAAAGCTCGCGGGTTTTGGTGTATTCCAGCACTTCCTTAAGACAGGCTTGGGCTGCGCCGATGGCGCCCCAGGCGATGCCGTAACGCGCCTGGGTAAGGCAGGAGAGCGGGCCCTTCAAACCCGTAACATTCGGCAGCACATTGGCTTCCGGTATGTGTACATTGTCGAAATACAGCGCCGAAGTCACCGATGCACGCAGCGACATTTTGTGATGCACTTCCGGCGCATCGAAGCCTTTCATGCCCTTTTCCACCAGAAACCCGCGGATTCCGTCGTCGGTCTGGGCCCATACCACCGCCACGTCAGCGATACTGCCGTTGGTGATCCACATCTTGGCGCCGTTCAGCGTCCAGTCGCCGCCTTTCTTTCTCGCAACGGTCTTCATGTTGGCGGGATCGGAACCGCCGTGCGGCTCGGTGAGTCCGAAACAGCCGATGGCTTCGCCCTTGGCCATGGCCGGCAACCAGTGTTGTTTCTGTGCTTCGGAGCCGTAGGTGAAAATCGGGTACATCACCAATGATGACTGCACCGATACAAAACTGCGCAGGCCGGAATCACCACGCTCCAGTTCCTGGCAAATGAGTCCGTAGGCAACCCCATTCAGCCCAGCGCAGTCGTAACCCTGGATGGAACTGCCTAGCAGCCCCAGCGAGGCGATCTCCGGAATCAATTCCCGGGGGAAGCGTGCATCCTCGAAGGCTTTGCCTATGATGGGCAATACCTTGCCGTCCACAAAACGTGCGGTGCTGTCCTGCACCATGCGCTCCTCTTCGGACAGCAGGTTGCGCACGTTATAGAGATCAAGAGGATTGAGGGAATTCACAGGGTTCTCCACGTTGCCGGGACCGGCATGGCCACGGGTGATCAACAATTATGTTCGGGATGTCCGCCCCCGGAATACACTGGTGGTAACCAATGATACCCGAAGGTGGCGGTTACATCAGGTTGTGTTCGCGGCTCTCTCTAGGGCATCCAGCAGCAAATCGCCTTCCGCCAGCACCCGGCATAACAGCACATCACCGGCCCGGCATTCGCCCTCGGCGAGGCCCGGAGGCGGACCATGTGGATATTTGACCCGGCCGGAAGCGAGATGTATCCGGCACACGCCGCAACTACCGTTGCGACAGCCGTCCGGCAGATGCACGCCCTGGCGCTGGGCGGCGGACAGCACGCTTTCATGATCCTGCACTTCAAAAGTCCGGCCACCGGGACGAAGTTTGACTTGATGGGGCATTTATTTGCTGGAACAGGCGACTAGAATGCGGCAATTGTCCACGAAACACGGGAGTAAAACAGCATGCATCTCCTCACCCTGATCGGCGTGCTGATTGTCATCGTGGGATTCGCGCTGCGCGTCAACGCCCTGCTGGTGGTAACCGTGGCCGGCATCGCCACCGGAGTGGCCGGCCATCTGAGTCCGTATGCCATTGTCAGCGAGTTCGGCCGGGCTTTCACCCAAAACCGCTATGTGGGACTGGTGTGGCTTACCCTGCCGGTGATCGGTCTGCTGGAGCGCGCCGGGCTAAAAGAACGCGCCCAGGAACTCATCGCGCGCGTGCACTCCGCCACCACCGGGAGGGTGCTGCTGCTGTACCTGGCCATCCGCCAGCTTACCGCCAGCATCGGGCTTTCGGCGCTGGGCGGCCAGGCTCAGATGGTGCGGCCGCTGATCGCGCCCATGTCGGAGGCCGCGGCCGAGGCGCGTTACGGCAAGCTGCCCGACAAGACCCGCCACCTGATCCTGGCGCACGCCGCGGCCGTGGACAATGTCGGGGTATTTTTCGGCGAAGATATTTTTCTGGCCATGGGCTCAGTGTTGCTGATCAAGGGCTTTCTGGACGGCAACGGCATTCACCTGACGCCGCTGCACATTGCACTCTGGGCGATCCCCACTGCGGTGGCGGTGTTCATCATTCACGGCGTCCGCCTGCTGCTGCTGGACCGGCGCCTGCGCCGGCAATTCAAGGGCGGGCAATCGTGATCCGGCTGGAATACGTTTATTTCCTGGGCGGCCTGCTGTTCTGCAGCGTGGGCCTGCTGGAATTCCTGGACGCCGCCAACCCGCAGCGGCTGCGCAAAACCGTTTTTTGGGTCATCTACGGCATCACCTTCCTGTTCGGCACGCTGTTGCCGCCGTTCGTGACCGGCTGCCTGGTGATCCTCATGGTGCTGGTCACCGGCTGGAAAGATTTGAGTCGCAGCAAGGTGGATACCGCGCCCGAACTACAACGGCGGCAAAGCGCAGGACGACTCAAGGAAAAGCTCTTCATCCCGGCGCTCTGCATTCCCGGCGTGACCTTCCTGGGCACGCTGCTGCTGCCGAAAATCAGCATGGCCGGCCAGCCCCTGGCGCTGGCCAAGGATGCCACCCTGGTATCCCTGGGACTCTCGGTGCTGGTGGCGCTGGCTGCGGCCCTATGGCTGTTCCGGCAGCGCTTCCCCACCTCTTTGCATGAGGGCAGAAGACTGCTGACTGCGGTGGGTACCGTGGCGGTGTTGCCACAGCTGCTGGCAGCGCTGGGCGCGCTGTTCGCCGATGCCGGCGTCGGCAAGGTGGTGTCGGAGGGAGTGACGCATTTCATCCCCGGCGATGCCCGCTTCCTGGTGATACTGGCCTTCACCGTGGGCATGGCGTTGTTCACCATGATCATGGGCAACGCGTTTGCCGCATTTCCAGTGATGGTGGCGGGTATCGGCCTGCCGCTGATCGTGCACAAGCTGGGCGGTGACCCTGCGGTCATGGGCGCTGTGGGAATGCTGTCCGGCTATTGCGGCACACTCATGACTCCCATGGCCGCCAACTTCAATATCGTGCCGGCAGCCCTGCTGGAGTTGCCGGACAAGAATGGCGTAGTCAAGGTGCAGGTGCCCACCGGCCTGATCCTGCTGGCTGTCAACACCCTGCTGATGTATGTGCTGGTGTTCCGCTTTTAATGCGGCATGTGACGAAATTTCAACAACAATTTCTGGCGTCTGCCTGCTTGGGCGGACAGGGGACTGTCCCATAGGAACAAAACACGCAGCAGTCCCCGGGCTTGGGCTTAAGCAGCGCATGGCATTGGGGACATTCGTAGAAATACTGACAGGCATCCGTGGGCATGCGTTCCTCGCTGGCGTGGCCGCAGAGCGGACAGGTCAACAACGATACAAGTTTCACTGCAGGTTCCACCATGAAAGCGCCCCGTCAGTAAATGGCCATGCACAAGAAACCATAGACTGCGCATGACGCTGGTTTTTCAAGTGTATATAATCCCGCCAGTTATAAGTCCATAGTTGTATGCGGCCGCAACATTCATTCTGAATCCAATTCGCAATTTTTTCACATTTTCATGAGGCTTTGACTCCTATGAAAACCATTCATGGTCTGTTGCTGGCATGTCTGGCTGTTTTGCCGTTTGCTTCCGGGGGCGTCTGGGCCGATACCCAGAATCCACCGGAGACCGTAACCTTGGGATCTGTGGAAGTCACTGCCACACCGATTCCCGAACACCAGGACACCGTTCCGCAGACCATCCAGGTTTTCACCCATGCACAGCTGGTGGCCCTGGGCGCCACCGACCTGCGCAGCGCACTGTCGTTGGCCGCAGGTGTAAACATCTCACCCGGCGGCGACGGCGGCCCGGCCAGCGCCATACCCGAGTTCCAGGGCCTGGTGGAATTCGATGCCTTTCTGCTGCTGGTGGACGGGGTGCCGGTGGGCGGCGCCTTCAACCCAAACCTGGCGAGCATCGATCTCAACGACGTATCCCGCATCGAAGTCATCCAGGGATCGGCACCGGTGAAATACGGCGCCACTTCCTTCGTGGGTGTGATCAACATCATCCACCGCAAGGCCGGCGCTCCCGGCAGTAACGCCTCGGTTCTCTATGGATCCTACGGCAGCAGCAGCATCAGCATAGCCTCGCCCATCACCAGCAGCGGTCCGGTGCTGCAGTCCATCGCTGCCGATTACACCCAGCAGAACTTCAGCGACCCACGCACATCCTATTCACGTTCCCACCTGCTGTACCGCAGCGCGGTGGACACCAGCAGCGGCGAATTCCATCTGGATCTCGACGGGCTGATTCTGAACCAGAAGCCCGCCAGCCCCCGCCCGCTGCCGGACGGCGCCAACGCCCTTTCACCGCTGGTGCCCACCGATGCCAACAACAACCCCAGCGATGCCAAGATGGATCAGAACCGGGTCAATCTGGTGCTCGGCTATAACACCGATCTGGGATGGGGCACGTGGACCACTACACTGGCGAATACCTTCACCCACTACAGCAACATCCGCGGCTTTATCCGCTCCGACCAGTTGACGGATAACGGCGCCCCCAATGCTGATGGTTTCAACCAGACCCAGGATTTCACGGATATCTATTTAGACAGCCACGTGACATTTTCCCCCGTGCAAAACCTCAAGCTGGCCACTGGTTTCAGCTACCTGTACGGGAACGGCCAGGAACAGAGCGCGAATTTCCAGTATTTCATCGCCCCCAGCGGCATCAATCCACCGCCCAGCACCTCGGTGCCGGTAGACGAATACACCACCCAGCAGGATACCCGCCGCTTCTTTGGTTTGTATGCCCAATCGGACTGGAGCTTCGCGCCGCGCTGGGATTTCAACTTTGGTCTGCAACTCAATCACGACGTGGAATCCGTGAATGCCAGCCAGACGCCCACTGACCCGAGCCTGGCTCCGCAATCCGGCAGCGACAGCCGCAGCGATACGCGCTTCAGCGGCATCGCGGCGCTTGGCTACACCGCCTGGCAGGAGGGCGTGGATAACACCGTGATTTACGCAAACTACCGCAACACCTTCAAGCCCGCGGCCAACGATCTGGGGCCGGAGTACGATCCCACCATCCTGCAACCCGAGACTGCGCAGGCCTATGAGGCCGGCCTCAAGGGCACGCTGCTGCAAGGCGGTCTGGATTGGGATGCCAGCGCCTTCTGGACCAACATGAACAACACCGTGATATCCACCGATGTAAACGGGCTGCCGGGCACCGCCAACGGTGGTCAGGACCGTTTCAAGGGCATTAATTTATCGGCCGACTGGAATATCAGCACCAATTGGCGCTGGCAACTGGCATACAGCTATCACGACACTACCTACCGCAATTTCACCGACCTTACTCCCAATGGCTTGGTGCAGGTTGCAGGCAACCGCCTGGAAATGTCACCGCTCAATCTGTTCTCCAGCGGGATTTTCTACATGCCGCCGCAAGGCTGGACGGGAATGTTGGTGGTGCGCTACGTGGGCAGCCGTTACTTCGATCCGGAAAACACCGTGAGCACCCCGGCGTACGTTACCTACGATGCGGGCATCGGCTACCGGTTCAGCCAATGGACCTTGAGGCTTGACGGCCGCAACCTCAACAACCAGCGGCCGCCGGTCTCCAACAGCGAACTGGGCAACAGCCAGTCGTACATACTCCCCGCGCGGTATCTGGAACTGAGCGCCAGCGTTCAGCTGTGAAAACCTCGGGCTTTAATGCCCGCTGCCTTGGTATTTCAATTCACCGGCGGTGACCGCCAGCGCTAGACGATTTTGCGGCTGCGGCAGGCCGCAGGTGGCAAATGCCGTAAAGCAACAGGGCGGGTTGTAGGCCTTGTTGAAATCCAGCACGGTGGTACCCGCCGAGGGCGGTGACACGTAGAGGCAACGCCCGGCAGCATAGGTCTGTTGGCCGTTGGTCAGGTCGGTGAACATCACGAAGTAATCCTGCATTCCGGACTCAAGCACAGTTTCCAGCCGGTGCTCCCTGCCGCCGACTTGGAAAACCAGCACCCCAGGTGAGTGCACCGCTTCTTCCATACCCAGCACATTGAGGATGGACACGGTTTGCACCGGCACATACGGCTCAAAACGGGCCGGCAACCGCCATTGTTCATTAATGGGGAAATACCGCAGTCCCTGAAACCGGACGCGCGCTTCGGCGGCGCTGTCCTTAACACGGATGGCGAGACGCCCGCCGCGTTCCAGCAGATAGAAGCTCAGGGTGCCGGTTCTGAGCACTGTGGGACTGCCATTGGTATCGCTCGCCATCGGCCCGATGACAGTCACGCGCCGGCCGGCGTGGGTGACTTCCGTGCCGGCCGCGGCCGTGAACCAAACCCCGGCCTCCTGCACGCGGAAAACACCCAGCGCCGGCGGTAACGCCGGACATTCCAGGGAAATGGTGTTGGAGGCCGCCCGCCCGAAACTGTTTTCGCCTGGTTGCAGCCACAGCAGTCCCACCAGCGTGGCCCAGCCGTCTTCGGCAAGCAACTTCGCCAGCCGCTGGTTTCGCCATGCCTCGACTTCCTGTTGGTAGTCCATGGGGTTGCCGTTTTTTGCCGTTGGGAAATCGTTCATGCTGCGCATCAAGGCAGGCTGGCCAGGCCGCGAAAAGCCACCAGCGGATCGGTCACTAGGAACGTGGGGATGGCGGCCATGTAGTCTGCAAACCTGCCCTTGTTTTCGAATGCATTTCTGAACCCGGAACGTTCCAGCTCGGGAAGCAGCTTCGGCAGGATGCCGCCGGCCAGGTACACCCCGCCTCGGGCATTGAACGCCAGCGCCATGTCGCCGGCGGTGCGTCCGAGAAACCGGAAGAAAATCTCGAGGGTTTCCAGCGCCAATGCATCGCCTTGTCTGGCGAGCCGGGTCACATCCTCCTGGGTCTGCGGTACGGCCGACAAGCCATCGAGTGCTGCAACCGCCCTGCAGAGATTCAGCAGTCCCGGGCCGGAAAGCACTGACTCGATCGACACCGGCTGTCCGGGCGCCTGCAGGCGGGCCACGATGTCCAGTTCGCGCTGCGTCAGGATGGCCAGCATCGCATGCCCGCCTTCGCTGCTGACCGGCGTCCAGCGCCCGCCGACGTGCACCACCCCGGCCATGCCGAAACCGGTGCCGGGCCCCAGCGCCAGCTGCGTGGCGCCGGGCACCGCGATGCCGCCGCCGATCTGGCGGCATTCGCTGCTGCTGAGCCCGCTGACTCCGAGTGCGACGGCGGCAAAATCATTGAACAGCTCCACGCTCCGCATCCCCAAGGCCTCGCAAAGACGTTGTTTGTGCAGGCGCCAGTCACGGTTTGTCAGGCGCACCTCATCGGAAATCACGGGCGCGGCCACCGCCAGCCGCGCCTGCTGCGGATACAGGTCCAGCGGCAGGCCGGCGAGGTAGTCTTGAAACAGCGCCAGCGGGTCTCGGTAATCGTCGTTGTCATACAGGCGCACGGAAACAATCTCCACGCCGTTCCAGACCCCGAGCCGCGTATGGGAGCCGCCGATATCCCCCACCAGCCGGTTCATGGGGGCCACACTGCGCGCAAGGCATCCAGGTAGTCCGCCACCCAGTGGTAGTGGTAAATGTCGACGGCACACAAAACCGCCATCATTCTCAACCAGCGCGCCTGGCGCTCCTCCCTGGACATGGCCAACACCTGCGCCAAGCCGGTCGCCACTCCGCCGATATCGCAGGGATTGACGATGATTGCATCTACGAGCTCCATGGCCGTGTCGGCGGGGGCGGACAGCACCAGCATCCCGGGATCGTCCGCCGGCTGCGCTGCAATATACTCCTTGGCCACCAGATTCATCCCATCCCGCAACGAAGTCACCAGCGCCACGCGCGCCAGCGACAGGAATCCGATGACTGTGCTGCGCTGGAAACCGCTGGTCATTTAACGCAACGGCAGCCAGTCGTATTCGGCGAAACACGCGTGGATGTCGCCGGTAAAAGCGTTCAGCTGCTGGCGGATATCATCGTATTCCGGATCTGTTACGTCGTCACCAATAAAAAGCGGTACGCGCTCCAGAAACGCTGGTTCCAACCTGAAGGCCTCGACTGCATGAACCTTGCTGATTCCGGCGTGGCGCACCTCAAGCACCTATTTGCCGGGCTGCAGGCCATAATTGGGGATATGATTCGAGCGCTTGTTGCAGACCGGCCCGTATTCCGGGGCGTGCCATGGCAAATGAGAGCGATGAATATATTAATCACGGCCGCGCTTTGCCGTGTTTTTTAATATGGTTGCTGGCTGCCCTAAAAGCAACCCTGAAAGGCATTCACCAGTGTCGCAACACTGTAAACATCCGGATCGGGAGCCGGCGCGTCAGCAACCGTTCCCCGGGGAATCATGCCTACTGCGGCAGGATGTTTCTGAGTAACGGCGTGATGCGCTCGAGTTCGAGCCGGTGTGCCCCTACCAGTTTGCGCAGTACTGTTTCGCCCTTGGCGGTCAGCTGCGGGTGCACCACGCGTGAATCCTGTTCCGATGACACGCGTCGGACCAGCCCCTCATTCGCCATGCGGTTCACCAGGCTTACAGCACCGTTGCTCCTGATACGCAGATGCCGCGCCAGCGCGCCCATGGATAATGGCTGCTGCTGACGGGCATGCAGACGGATGACGAGCAATGCCTGGTATTCGCTGGCGGTTACCCGTGACTGTTTTAGGATACGGTTGCTGACGGTCAAGAAATCCCGCAGGACATCCCGCCAGCTGCTCAGCAATATATAGTCTTCTTCATGCATCTTTTTCTTGCTGTTGTCCTGCAAGCAGGCCTGCGGTGACAGGCCATGCAGGACAGGTTGTTGTACATGGTATGCCTGGTCAATACACCGACCTCAGGCCACGACGGATACCCGTACGCGGTTCGTCAGCCACTCTTGGAAGCCAGTGGCTGCTCTGACAACAGGCGCTTTAGGTCGGCGGTTATCGCCGTGGGCTTATCGCCCGGGCTGGTCAACAGCCTGGCATTACCCTGGCGGTCGAATATAAACACCGTACTGCTGTGGTACACGGTGTAATTCCCGGGCGCATCCGGCTTGCCGCGCCGGTACGCCACCCGACAGCGCTTGGTGAGCGCCAGCAACTGATCCTGGTTTCCGGTCAAGCCAACGAACCGGGGACCGAATGCGCTGACATAGGTCTTGAGCAGTGCCGGTGAGTCGCGTGCAGGATCCACGGACACGAACAACACCCGCACCAGGTCCGCAGCCGGGCCCAGTTTCCGCAAAATTGATGCCAAATCCGCCAATGTGGTCGGGCAAACATCGGTGCAATGGGTATAGCCAAAATACAGCAGTACCGTTTTGCCCAGGTAGTCCTTTTGGGTGACAACCCGGCCGTCGTCGCGGGTCAGGGTGAACTGCAATGCCGGCATGCTGCCGGTGATGTTCAACAGATGCCAAGGTGGTGCTACCGGACCGCGGCTGCAGCCGTTGACCACCACGGTCGTGACCAAGAGCCCGGCGGCCAACGCCATACCACGGCAGCGCAACTTCCTCGCATACGCCAGCAAACCCACCGCGAGAACGGTGGGCGAAAATTCCCGGGGCGTGAGCCATGTAATGAACGTGTGCATGATCTGAGATCAAATCAGCCGTGCGTAGCCGTTGCTGCGAGCCCGTGTATGAATCGTCCGGATTCCGGCGATCCTTGCCCTGTCAATTCAAGTGAAACAACTACGCGGAGGGTAACAGGCTGGGCTGCGTGCAGCATGGTACCAAACCCGGCGGCATCGGGCAAAAACTCCACTGACTGTAAGCCAAGTGGAAATACTCGCCCAGCGCGCAACTGCCGGACTATTTAATTGGCCATTGATCAGGCAGCGTCTTGCTTGGACTTTACCGTGGGCGAGGCGTGTTCACGGAATGTGGCCATGGCTTTGGGATCCGAGGCAATCACCAGTTCGTCGCCAACCTGCAGTGTGGTGGCGGCGCTGGGCGCAATCTGATGATCACTGCGCAGGATGGTCAATATCAGCAGGTCGGGAATGCCGATGCTGCGGATTTCCGCGCCCGCCAGCGGTGTGCCCGCCACCAAGCGCATGCGAAACAGGTTTTTGGAGGTGTTACCGAGCGGTATTCCATTGTCGGAATTGCTCTGGCCAGCGAGTTCAGAAGCCAGAATATCCTGATCCAGATGCATCTGGCCTCGGCGTAACAGGTCGGTGGCCACCTGGTAATAGAGTCCGCGGTGCACCGGACTGTCGGTGGGTGCCACCACTTGGGCTTCGTAAAGCGTGGGATATTTCGCGTGGCGGGTCAGACTGAACTGCACCAGATAGCTGAGTGCCACTGCCAGCATGGTGGGCATGATCAGATGGTAGCCACCGGTCATCTCTGCGACCATTACCAGGGTGGCGATGGGTACGCGCGCGGCGCCGGCGAACACCGCTGCCATGCCTACCACGGCCATGCCCGTCGAGCTGATACTGGTTACGCCGAACAGATGCAGCAACAGCGCCATGGCTGCGCCCAGCATGGCGCCGATATACAGGCTGGGTGCAAACACGCCTCCGGATCCGCCGGAACCGATGGTGAGCGAAAGCGTGATGATCTTGAACAGCCCCAGCAGCAACAACAGCCACAAGGCCATGCCGGCGCCGCCCTGCAACGCGAGTTGCATATACCCGTAACCGCCGCCGAGCACACCCGGAACAAAAATGCCGATGCTGCCAACCAGCAGGCCGCCTATGGCGGGTTTGAAATGGTTCGGGACTCTGAGCTTGTGAAACTGATCCCGTACGCGGTAGAAAACCGCCGGCAACAGGGTAGCCACCAGGCCAGCAAACACCCCGAGCACCCCATACCACACCAGATCCCGGCCTGAACCGAAACCCTCCGTGGGCAGGATGAACAGCGGCGACCAGCCTTCGATGGCGCCGGTAACCGCGTACGCCACAGCGGCAGCGATTACGCAATACAGCAGTGCTCCGCCTTCAAAGGCCATACCGGAATATAGAATCTCCACGGAAAAGATCGCCGTACCCAGCGGACTTTTGAAAATCGCCGATAACCCGGCGGCCATGCCCATGAGCACCATGTAACGCCGTTCATCTTCCGGCAGGCGCAGCAATCTGCCCAGTATGGAACCCACACCTGCGGCGATCTGCGCGGTGGGCCCTTCGCGGCCGGCCGAACCGCCGGAACCGATGGTGATGGCACTGGCCAGGGCTTTTACCACCGGCACCCGGGCACGGATCAGTCCCTTGGTCTGGTGAAATGCCTTGACCGCGGCATCGGTGCCGTGACCCTCGGCCTCCGGCGCGAAGCTGTATACCAGAAATCCGGCCAGCAATCCGCCGCTGGTGGTGGCCAGCGGAATCCACCAGTTCAGGTGGAAGACCGGCGGTTGTTTCATGCCGGCTGCCGCGGCCACGCTGAGGAATTGCTCGTGGGTGATGGCGGTGAAAATCAGCGTCTCGCCCTCGTTCAGCAGCCACAGGAACAGCTGGGCGCCGAAGCCTCCCACCAGACCCAGCGCAATGCTCAAGAGCACCAGGCGCGGGGTCTTGTCGAGACGTAATAACCAGTGCATCGAAGGGATATTGATATTGCTTGATGACATCCCATTATAAGGCCCAGCGAGCCCAATTGCTTTTCTAGACCGGCAAACACAGATGGACTTTGGGATACCGAGCGCCAATAATCGCTGGAGTCGGTTGCCGGGCGCGGCCCGGAAAGCTGCTAGGGTTCCGTCGGCTTGCAGCGGCTTGAGATGCCATACCTCCGTGAAGCCTTCGTTACGACAAGGTGGAGCCCGCTCGCCGTGTGGTTTTCATTACAAGCATTATCATCAAGATGCCGGCCTCCCTCAGGAAACCGAACTACACCTCATGCCACACAACAGAAATTGCTATCCAATGGACTGCAAATCGATTAGATTTACGCTGAAAGCCGGATTGCAGCAATAACAACGGTCTCCCGCAGCCGGCCGCGCCGACGATGATTCACGGCACTGTGACATGAATGGCTGCATTTCGTTATACCAGCGTTCCAGCATGTTTGTATATTCACACGACGCACATTACAGGAGTGAACCATGCAAAAGTCCCGCATCTTTCTTGTGGTGTTCAGCCTGACAGTATTTTCCGGGCCGTTGCATGCCGCACCGTTGCCCACCGGACTGGGGAAATTGGCGGCCTACGCCGGCACCTGGAAAACCGAGGTCGGCCATTTCGACACGCCTTACAGCAAGACCGGCACAGATTCCGCAATCTTGAAAAACGACTGCTGGCGCAGCGGTGGTTTTTACGCCTGCCACCAGTACGTAAACGGCGAATCCAAGGCATTATTGGTTTTTACTTACGATGCCAAGGAGCGTGTTTACAGCGTCTATCCTGTGGTAGCGGATGGTGGCGCGGTGCAGCCGGGTAAACTGATAATTCATGGCAATGTCTGGACATTTCCCTGGGAACTCCAGGAGAAAGGCCGAACCGTTTACTTTCATGTGATTAACATTTTTACCGCGACTGATACCATCGAATACCGGGAGGAATATTCCATGGACAACCTGCACTGGTACCCCATGGCGCAGGGATATGATAAGAAACAGCCTTGAGGCCTGAGTCTGCAGGGCGCACGCCTTAAACACGTCAAATAGCTGCCAACATGAACTGATCAGCCGGTGCGTATCAGTCTATTTGCGCTGTTTTTCCTATGGCTGGCTGCGCTTGCTCTCCATCCATTTCACCAGCGGCTCCCACTGTTCCTGGTCCGGCCAGGAAAGATATTCCGGCAGTTCATGGACCCCCAGGCCGCGCGAATAAGCGCGGATGTAGTTCTGCGTATCGCGCAACCGCGCGATCACAGGTACTTTTAAGGTGTCGAGAAATTTTTCCAGCTCATCGTAAATCAACAGATTTTCGCGCACCCGGTTGGCCACCACGGCTACCTTCACTTCCTTGCGTTCCACCTTACCCACATCCAGCAGTTCAGTTATGAATTTGGCTGCGGCGTTTATATCGATGGGCGAGGGCAGCACCGGCACGATGATGGTTTCGGCATGGCGTATGAACTGGGTGAGCTCACTGCCATGGGCACGGGCCGGGGCATCTATGATCAGGAAATCCGTGTGCCGGTCCAGGTGCGTCAGTCCGTGTTTGTGGGCATCGACGCCGTGGATCTTGTCGCGCTCAGGCGGACGCCGGGCAAGCCAGTCGAGACTCGATGCCTGCGGATCATAGTCGGCGAGACTGGTGACCGCATCCCAGTTGCTGGCGAAATATCCGGCGATGCTGGTAGCCAGCGTGCTCTTGCCGACACCGCCCTTGGCATTGATCACCATGATAGTACGCATGTGACCTCCTTCGTAATTACCCCAACCTTATCCGGATTCCCGTCCGTTCTGGCTTCCCAGTATAAGTCGCCGGATGGCTGCCATGGCAAGTTCGCAGGCCGGCTGAAGACGGCAGATTCGGGTATTTAACGCGGTCGGATGCGGACGGTGGGCTGGCTTGCAGCCCTGAAATCAGCCAATTCCCAGGCCTTTCCACATGGCATCCACCCGCTGTTTGACTTCGGCGCTCATGGCGATAGGCCGGCCCCATTGGCGCTGGGTTTCGCCGGGCCATTTGTGGGTAGCGTCAAATCCAATCTTGGAGCCCAGGCCCGAGACCGGCGAGGCAAAATCCAGGTAATCGATCGGGGTATTTTCCACACTGGTGCAATCGCGCGCCGGGTCCATGCGGGTGCTCACCGCCCAGATCACGTCTTTCCAGTCACGCACATTGATATCGTCGTCGGTCACGATGATGAATTTGGTATACATGAATTGGCGCAGGAAGCTCCAGATGCCAAACATCACACGCTTGGCATGACCGGGGTACTGTTTTTTCATGCTTACGCAGGCAACCCGGTAGGAACAGCCTTCCGGCGGCAGGTAGAAATCGGTTATTTCCGGAAACTGCTTCTGCAATATCGGCACGAACACCTCATTGAGGGCCTGACCCAGCACCGCGGGCTCATCGGGCGGGCGTCCAGTGTAGGTGCTGTGGTAAATCGGATCCCGGCGGTGGCTGACGTGGGTAACGGTGAACACCGGGAATTTTTCCACGTCGTTGTAATAGCCGGTGTGATCTCCGAAAGGCCCCTCGTCCGCCATTTCCCCGGGCTGGATGTAGCCTTCAAGGACGATCTCGGCGCTGGCAGGCACCATCAAATCGCAGGATCTGCATTTCACCACTGCGGTACGCGCTCCGCGCAGCAGCCCGGCGAATGAGAATTCAGACAGGCTATCCGGCACCGGCGTAACCGCCGCAAGGATGGTGGCAGGATCGGCGCCCAGGGCCACCGCCACTGGAAACGGTTTGCCGGGATGCTGTTGTTGCCAGTCGCGGAAATCCAGCGCCCCTCCGCGATGCGCCAGCCAGCGCATGATGAGCTTGTTTCTGCCGATCAGCTGCTGGCGGTAGATACCCAGGTTCTGACGTTCTTTGTTGGGCCCCTTGGTGACCGTGAGCCCCCAGGTGATGAGCGGACCGGCATCTCCCGGCCAGCAGGTCTGAATCGGGAATTGGTTCAAATCCACATCATCGGCGGCATACCGCACTTCATGGCAGGGCGCCTTGCGCACCTCCTTGGGCGGCATTTTGAACAACTGCTTGAAGGCGCCGAATTTCTCCCAGGCATCCTTCAGGCCTTTGGGGGGTTCGGGTTCCCGCAACATGGCCAGCAACTGACCGACCTGACGCAGTGCGCCGACGGTCTCCTGGCCCATGCCCAATGCCACGCGCTGTGGAGTGCCGAACAGGTTGCCGAGCACCGGTATCGTATGGCCCTTGGGTTTTTCGAACAGCAGCGCCGGGCCGCCCTGTTTCAGGGTGCGGTCGCAGATTTCGGTCATTTCCAGGTAGGGATCCACGCTCGCGCGGACGCGCTTCAGTTCGCCCTGCTTGTGCAGTTGAGCGAGGAAATCGCGCAAGTCGTGGTATTGCATGCGGTTTGCCAGTGCCGTTGTTAACTAATATATATGATATGCCATAAGCTAAGCTGTATCGGAGTATAGCGAGCATCCAAATATCAGACCTGTACCTGAGCGGCAGGTCTCAATATGCGTACTGGTTAGATACATCAACATATACCTTGGGGGTTTACACCATGTATTACATGCACTCGCCTTTGATGCTGTTCGCCGGCTGGCATCTGGCTGTCTGGGCTATCGCACTGGTTGTCTTCATCCTTTATCTGATAACGTTGATGAATGCGCTCAATACCATAAGCCCGCAACATCGCCGGCTTACGCCAGGCCTGGTTTTCCTGCTGCTTATCCCGCTGTTTAATCTGGTGTGGAATTTCATTGTGGTCACCAAGATCCGTGATTCGCTGCAGGCGGAATTTGCTGCACGTAATTTACAGGGGACGGGTTTTGGATTCGGCATTGGAATAGCCATGTGTATCCTTTATATAGTATCCATAATTCCACTGATCAATCTGCTGGCTGCACCTGCGGCATTGGTGTGTTGGATCATTTATTGGGTGCAGATTGCAGGCTTTAAATCGCAACTATCAAAAACCTGAATCACTGGATATCATCATGCGGGTATATACGCGTGTGAATTCATGATCCCTGGTTGCACGCGCACCTGATCGGCGGGGAACAATGTTCCTGGCCCAGGCTGCTTGGTGCGCCGAAGCCATGCGCTATCATGACTTGCGCATGGCCTGGGCCTCATGCCCGAATAGCCAGGTCATCGGTCCAAAACAGGCGAATTCGGCACTTGGTTGTTGACTACATACCCGCGAGCAATTCATGAAAGTTACGTTCAGCAAAATGGAGGGCCTTGGCAACGATTTCATGGTGATCGATGCCACCCGGCAAGCGCTGACCCTCGACACCGCAACCGTGCGCAAACTGGCGGACCGGCGCACCGGCATCGGCTTTGATCAGTTGCTGCTGATCGGCAAAGCCGCCGACCCGGCGCACACTGCGGCATTCCGCATCTACAACGCCGACGGCGGCGAGGTGGAACAGTGTGGTAACGGCGCCCGCTGCGTTAGCCGTTTCCTGGTGGAGGCCGGCCGGGTTTCGCAACCGGAATTCATCCTGGAAACCCTGGGGGGTGATTTGCAGGCAGATGTGAGCGACATCCGCAGAGTGCGCGTGAACATGGGCGTACCCAGTTTCGAGCCGGCGCGCATTCCGTTTGTGGCGCGTGAACGCTCGGTCACCTACGAGCTGGACATCGACGGCCAAAGCTACGAAATCGGCGCGCTGTCGGTCGGCAATCCGCATGCCATTTTGGACGTTCCGGATGTGGATATCGCGCCGGTGTCGGAACTCGGACCCAAGATCGAGCAGCATCCGCGTTTTCCCAGGCGCACCAATGTGAATTTCGCCCAGTGGTTGGACCGTACTCATGTAAAGCTGCGGGTGTTCGAGCGCGGTACCGGTGAAACCCTGGCTTGCGGTACCGGTGCCTGCGCCACCATGGTCTGGGGACGACTTGCGGGCTGGCTGGATGAGGACGTGGAAGTCGCCCTGCGCGGCGGCCGTCTCATGATAAGCTGGCAGGGGGAAGGTAAACCCATGTGGATGAGCGGTCCAGCCAACCGGGTCTATGACGGAACCATTGAATTATGAGCATCGAGCATAAAACCGGCTTGCGGGAAATCGGCGGCACAGAACAGACGGTAGTGGACTACCTCACCGGCCACCCGGATTTTTTTGAAAACCACACCGAGGTACTTGCCAAGCTTCGCGTGCCGCATCCCAGCGGCCATGCGGTTTCCCTGATTGAACGCCAGGTGGAGGTGCTGCGCCAGCAACACCGGCAATTGGAACGCAAGCTGGTGGACATGATCGAGGTGGCACGCGCCAACGACGCGCTCATCGAACGCATTCACCGGCTGGCGCTGGCGCTGCTGGAAGGCGGTTCGCTGGCGGAGCGTCTGTATTCCGCGCAGGAAGAGTTGCGTAACCGTTTCGGCGCCGATGAAGTCAGTCTGTTCCTAATCCACGACCGTATTCCGGATCTGGACGCCGGTCCGGCACGCTGGTTGCAACGCGATGACCCGGGACTTGACCAGTTCCGCGAATTTCTCAAAGCCGGCAAAGCCTATGTGGGACGCATGCGCGCACCACAACTGGAATTTCTGTTCGGCGAACAGGCCGACCGCACCGCTTCCATTGCCCTGGTGCCCCTAGGCGACCACGGCAAACAAGGCATCTTAGCCGTGGGCAGTCATGAAGCCGAGCGTTTCGGCCCGACGCTCGGTACGGCTTTCCTGACGCGCATCGGCGAACTGGTGGCGGCAGCCATACAGCCGCTGATGCCGGAATGAGCGCAACGCTCAGCGACTGGATACATCGGTTCCTCGGACATCTCGTCCACGAACGCCGGCTTTCTCCACATACCGCAGCCGGCTATCAGCATGACCTGGAAGGTTTCCGGAGCTATTGCCAGCAGCAGAACATCAGCGACTGGAATGCGGTGGATATCCACCATGTTCGCGCTTTCGTGAGCGCCTGCCACCGTGCCGGCCTGTCGCCGCGCAGCCTGCAACGGCTGCTGGCGGCGGTCCGCAGTTTTTACAATTATCTGCTGCGCGAAGGCAGCAGCCGAAACAATCCGGCCAACGGCGTGAGCGCGCCCAAAATTCCGCGTTCACTGCCTGCAACCCTGGATACCGACCAGATGGCGCAGCTGCTTGAAATCCGCGGCGACGCTCCGCAGGCGGTGCGCGACCGCGCCATCATGGAATTGCTGTACTCCTCAGGGCTAAGGCTGGCGGAACTGATTTCACTGGAAATCCAGGATGTGGATCTGAGTGACGCAACCGTGCGCGTCACCGGCAAGGGTTCGAAAACCCGCATCGTGCCGGTGGGCAGGAAAGCCGTGGCGGCGATTGGCGACTGGCTCAAGCTGCGCGCGCAACTCGCCAAACCGGAAGATAACGCCTTGTTCACCGGCCCCCATGGCGGGCGGCTCAGCCCCCGCACCCTGCAGACCCGGCTTAAACGCTGGGGCTTGGCCCAGGGAATACAGCAAGGCATCCATCCGCACCTGTTCCGGCATTCCTTTGCCAGCCACCTGCTGGAATCCAGCGGTGACCTGCGCGCCGTGCAGGAACTGCTGGGGCACGCCAATATCAGCACTACTCAGATCTATACCCACCTTGATTTCCAGCACCTGGCCCGCATATACGACCAGGCACATCCACGGGCCAAAAAGAAAAGCCGCAGATAGACATACAACCCGGGTGTAAAATTGCGCTGATTCCTCAAGTCAACGCCCGTGACTTTGGTCTAAAGGCGCATACACATCCCGGTCGCAGATCTCATTTTCAAGGAACAGCCCCATGGAACAATTCCACGGTACAACCATTCTTTCAGTACGACGCGGCGGACTCGTCGCCATGGGTGGCGACGGCCAGGTGACCATCGGCAATACGGTCATGAAGCCCAACGCGCGCAAGGTGCGGCGCCTGTACAACGATCAAGTGCTGGCGGGATTCGCCGGCGGCACCGCCGACGCCTTCACCCTGTCCGAGCGTTTTGAGGAAAAACTCACCAAACACAGCGGCAACCTGACACGCGCGGCGGTGGAGCTGGCCAAGGATTGGCGCAGCGACCGGCTGCTGCGGCGCCTGGAAGCATTACTGTGCGTCGCCGACAAAAATAGCTCGCTGATCGTTTCGGGCAACGGCGACGTCATAGAACCGGAACTAGGACTCATGGCCATTGGTTCCGGCGGCATGTATGCACAGGCTGCGGCGCGTGCGCTGCTGGAAAACACCCAGATGGATGCCCGCGCCATCACCGAGCATGCGCTGCAGATTGCGGCTGATATCTGCATCTACACCAACCGCAATCTCACGATTGAAGAATTAAACTGACAGATACTATGATTGCGCAATCATCCTTCAGCTGGTATTTAATTTGTCGCGAGTTCGTCGCGAACTGTTTAAGATAGCGGGTTCCGCCCCGCGGTCAGGTTACGTTTCTTTGGCGCAAAGAAAAGTAACCAAAAGAAACATATGGAGCGTCGTTTAGCCCCGCAGATTTGATTTTGCACAACACGCTTCATTGGTTGTCTAACTATATCGGTATCTTTAGCCCTGCCACTTTCACAGGTTGTTGCAATTAATACTTCATGGCCATGAATCAAAATGCTGAAACAAATATTTACCTGAACGAGTATCAAAATGTCTGAAATGACCCCAAGAGAAATCGTCCAGGAGCTGGACAAGCACATCGTCGGCCAGACCGCCGCCAAGCGCGCCGTGGCCATCGCACTGCGCAACCGCTGGCGGCGCATGCAGGTACCGGAAAAACTGCGCAACGAGATCACCCCCAAGAACATCCTGATGATTGGCCCCACCGGCGTGGGCAAAACCGAGATCGCCCGGCGCCTGGCGCGGCTGGCCAACGCCCCGTTCATCAAGGTGGAGGCCACCAAATTCACCGAGGTGGGCTACGTGGGCAAGGATGTGGACGCCATCATCCGCGACCTCATGGACGCGGCCGTGAAGATGGAACGTGAACAGGCCAAGAGCCGGGTCCAGAGCCGGGCCGAGGAAGCCGCCGAGGAACGCATCCTGGATGCATTGCTGCCGCGCAAACGCAGCGTGGGTTTTGCCAATGAACCCCAACCGCCGGAGAGTTCTGACACGCGCCAGAAATTCCGCAAGATGCTGCGCGAAGGCCAGCTCGAGGAGCGAGAAATCGAGGTGGAACTGGCCATGGCCGGCATCGGCGTGGAAATCATGGCGCCGCCCGGCATGGAAGAGATGACCCAACAGCTGCAGGGTCTGTTCCAGAACATGGGCAACCAACGAACCCGCACGCGCACCCTCAAGATCCGGGAAGCACGCAGACTGCTGGAAGACGAGGAAGCCGCGCGCATGGTCAACGAAGACGAAATCAAGCTGGCGGCGCTCACCAATGTGGAACAAAACGGCATCGTGTTTCTCGATGAACTGGACAAGGTCACGCGCCGCGGCGAAGTCCACGGTGCGGACGTATCCCGCGAAGGCGTGCAGCGCGACCTGTTGCCGCTGGTGGAAGGCACCACGGTAACCACCAAATACGGCACCGTGAAAACCGACCACGTGCTGTTCATTGCCTCAGGCGCCTTCCAGATGTCCAAGCCCTCCGACCTGATCCCGGAACTGCAGGGCCGGCTGCCAATCCGTGTAGAACTCTCGCCCCTGACCAGCGAGGATTTCGTGCGCATCCTCACGGAACCGGACGCCGCGCTCACGGTGCAGTACACCGCGCTTATGCAAACCGAGGGGGTGACGCTGGAATTCAGCGTCGACGGCGTGCGGCGCATCGCGGAGGTGGCATTCCAGGTGAACGAACGCACCGAGAACATCGGCGCGCGCCGTCTGCATACCGTTATGGAACGCCTGTTTGAAAACATATCCTTCGAGGCGGCTGACAAGAGCGGCAGGAAAATGCTGATCGATGCTGCTTACGTGGATAAACAGGTGGGTGAACTGGTTAAAGACGAGGATCTCAGCAGATACATTCTATGAGCGTCAGCCAGCCGCGTCCTACTGAACTGCGTCTGCGTAAATCCGCAGGTACACTGAATGTCGCCTTCGACAGCGGCGAGACCTTCGAATTGCCGTTCGAATACCTGCGGGTGTTTTCGCCGTCGGCGGAAGTGCGCGGCCACGGCACCGAGATCCTGCAGACCGGCAAGGAAAACGTAAAAGTCACCGGCATCGAGCCGGTGGGTAACTATGCCGTATGCCTCAAGTTCGACGACGGCCATGACACCGGCCTGTATTCCTGGCCGGTGCTCTACGAGCTGGGCAAGAACCGGCAACCGAACTGGTCACGCTATCTTAAACGCCTCAAAGACGCCGGCTACCAGCGCAAAACTGACTGAAATCATCCCGGATGGCGGGCCGGCTGTTAAAATGCTGACCCCGCCCGGTGAGTCTCCGCCATGCAAGGCAACAGCAAAAACACCACCCACTTCGGCTTTCAGGAAATACCCACCGCGGAAAAGGCCCGGCGCGTAGGCCAGGTTTTCACTTCCGTCGCCGGCCGCTATGACCTGATGAATGATCTCATGTCGTTCGGCATCCACCGTTTGTGGAAAGGTTTCGCCTTATCGCAGACCGGCCTGAAAGCCGGCCAATCGGCGCTGGATGTGGCCGGGGGCACCGGCGACATCGCCAAGGGCCTGGCCAGGCAGGTGGGCAAAACCGGCCGGGTGGTGCTGGCGGACATCAATGCGGACATGCTGGAGAACGGCCGGCACCGGCTGGTGGATGCCGGCATCGCCGGCAACGTGGAGTACCTGCAGGCGGATGCGGAAAACCTGCCATTTCCCGGGCAGTCATTCGATTGCATCACCATCGGCTTCGGCTTGCGCAACGTCACTCACAAGGAAGCAGCGCTTGCCAGCATGTACCGGGTGCTGAAACCGGGTGGGCGCTTGTTGATCCTGGAGTTCTCCAGGCCGACGCCCCCGGGGCTAAAGCCGCTGTATGATTTTTATTCCTTCCAGGTACTGCCCAGGCTCGGCCGGCTGGTGGCCGGGGACGAAGCCAGTTACCGCTATCTGGCGGAATCCATCCGCGTACACCCGGACCAGGAAACCCTCAAGTCCATGATGCAGGCGGCGGGCTTCGAGCGCTGCAGCTATTTCAACCTGAGCGGCGGCATCGTGGCGCTGCACCGGGGTTACCGGCTGTGAAAGCGTTTTCCATCGGCACACTGCTGGCGCCGCTGGTGGAACTGGCGCTTAACAACGCGCTGTCCGGTTCCAATGCCGCACAACAGGACCTCAAACAACTGCAAGACAAGCTGATTGCGATGGAACTGAGGGAGTTTCCGCTTAAGTTGTATTTTTTCGCACAGCAAAGCGGGTTGCGGGTTTCGGGAGAACACGCCGGCAAACCGGACATGACGGTACGCGCAGCCAGTTTTGCGCTGCTGGAAGCCGCCATCAAACGCAATGAGGCACCGCCGCGTGGCATTGAACTGAACGGCGATGCGGAAACCGCCCAGATTTTTTCCCGCTTGCTGAAACGGGCGGATCTGGACTGGGAAGAACTGCTGTCGCACTACACGGGCGATGTGATCGCGCATCAGGTTGGCAACCTGGCGCGTTCCCTCAATCGTTGGGGCAGGGATGTCACCGCCAGGGCCGGTCAGGATCTGGCCGAATATCTGGTCTACGAAAGCGGGGTGCTGCCGCCACGTCTGGAAGTGGAGATTTTTCTCGACGCAGTCGACCAGCTTCGTAACGACGTGGACAGGCTGGCGGCGCGTTTGCAGCACATCAGCGCGGATACCGGTCACGCATGATCACGCCGCGCCAGACAATGCGCCTGATGCGCATCAATTTCGTGCTGGCACGCCACGGCCTGGACGAAATCATCCTCACGGCGCACATCTTCCGCCCGGTGCGTTTCCTGATTTATCTGTCGCCGTTCTACTGGTTGCGCCGCCGCGACGCGCCGCGCGGTGAACGCATTCGCCGTGCCCTCGAGGATCTGGGGCCGATCTTCGTGAAGTTCGGCCAGATGCTGTCCACGCGCCGTGACCTGCTGCCCCACGACGTCGCCGACCAACTTGCCAAACTCCAGGACCAGGTGCCGCCGTTTCCCGGCCGCGAAGCGCGCAGCATCATCGAGCAGGTGCTGGGCAAGCCGGTGGCGGAACTGTTCCGGGAATTCAGCGAGACACCGCTGGCCTCGGCCTCCATTGCCCAAGTGCATGCAGCGCGCCTGCCGGATGGCCGCGAAGTGGTGATCAAGGTCCTGCGCCCGGGTGTGGAAACGGTGATCCGCGGTGATCTGGAGCTGCTGCAGCTGCTGGCGGCGCTGGCGGAACGCTATTGGCCGGACGGCCGGCGGTTGCGCCCGCGTGAGATCGTGGCGGAGTACGAAAAGACCATTCTGGACGAACTGGACCTGATCCGTGAGGCCGCCAATGCCTCGCAGTTGCGGCGCAATTTCCAGGGTTCCGAGCTGTTGTACGTGCCCGAGGTCCACTGGCCGCTCACGCGCCGCAGCGTCATGGTCATGGAACGCATCCACGGCATCGCCGTCAGCGACATCGAAACCCTCAAGGCCCGCGGCACCGACATGCAGAAACTGGCCGTCAACGGCGTGCAGATCTTCTTCACCCAGGTGTTCAAGCACAATTTTTTCCACGCCGACATGCATCCCGGCAACATCTTCGTGGACGTGGCCGATCCGAAAAACCCGCGCTACGTGGCGGTGGACTTCGGCATCATCGGCACCCTCAATCCCCGCGACCAGCAATACCTGGCGGAGAATTTCCTGGCATTTTTCAACCGCGATTACCGGCGGGTGGCGGAACTGCACGTGGATTCCGGCTGGGTGCCGGCGGGCACAAGGGTGAACGAATTCGAAAGCGCCGTGCGTACCGTATGCGAGCCGATTTTCAACCGGCCGCTCAAGGACATCTCCTTCGGCCAGCTGCTGTTGCGCCTGTTCCAGACCGCGCGGCGCTTCAACATGGAAGTGCAGCCGCAATTGGTGCTGCTGCAGAAAACCCTGCTCAACATCGAAGGCCTGGGGCGCGAACTTTACCCTGAACTGGATCTGTGGGTGACAGCCAAGCCGTTTCTGGAGGACTGGACCCGCGAACAGATGGGGCTCAAGGCCACCCTGCGGCGGGCGCTGGCCGGCCTGCCGGCGCTGCGCGAGTTGCTGCTGGAAGCGCCGGCGCGCATCAACGTCATACTACGGCAGTTGGCCGAGGATAAATTGCAGGTCGGCATAGAAAGCGCCGAGCTGACCAGCCTGCGCGAGTCGCTGCGCCACCGCGTGCGCCACATGTATCACGCGGTCGCCGGCGGCGCACTGGTGATCAGCGGCGCGCTGCTGCTCGGCCGCCCCGGTGTACCGTTGTGGGCGGCCTGCGTGGTCGCAGGCGTGGGATTTCTCGTCTTCATTTGGGGACATTGGCGCGCGCGCGCACTCGGATCGATGAGCAAAGACCGATAACGGTCTCGCTATCCAGGCGAGACCCAAAAATATTGGGTCCCGGGACTATCGTTCGCCATAACCGGCGTGTAAAAGCAGAGCGAAGCGGCGCTTTTGCACGTCCGAGTTGATGGCATTGTTGGGCATTTTAACTATTCCTGATAATTCGCTCCGCAACCGATGGCAGAAAGCGGTACGATGGATGGGCTGTTACAAATCACACTTCGATTTCGATAAGGCTACACGATTTCGCATAACCAACGGCCCGTTTAAT
>JAGWOR010000040.1 GCA_028870845.1 Gammaproteobacteria bacterium
CACTCTCAACAATAATTGTCAGGCGTAATCGCAAGCGTCTCACGACCCTAATAATGCATTGCACCGCTCAGATGTCGGCTTCTAGCCAGTAGCCGTTATTGTCTTGTCGTCAGAACTAGTGGTCTGCCCCAATTTCATTTGATTTAGTTCTCACCAAAAAGACAGCCCAAAATCATATAAATGAGGTCTGATTTCGGCCTGGAACAGACATTAATATTATTTAACGCTGAGCCGCAGCAAGACCAAAATTCCAATACAAACAGCCCCGAGACTCAAGAATGTTACAGACTCTGTTCGATGGTGAAAAAATGCTTCAATCAAGCCGACACTAATTGATGCAGCCCCTAAAGGGGCCAGAAATAACCGGATTAATCGTACCCATTTCACTTTAATCATGATTGCACAAGATAATCCTATGTTGATGGCTAGATACACTTCTGGCAGGTAGCTGCACTTTGCCTTTTAGTCAAAAATAGTGGCTTGAGCTGCCCCCGATTATCCCTCATCAATAGTGCAGCGGCAGCTTAACTACACCTGGCTGATTAGGGTTAATTGATGAAACCGGCACCATCGTTGGATTGCTCGGGTACTTCCGTCCATTGAACTTTAGCACCGCAGTCCCAGCCGTGGCCCCGCCACCTCCCACTGTCACAGCGATATCACTCCACCCGTGTGACTTCGACGGTAATACGTAAACCGGCAAATGGGTCACGGTGAATCGATTGATCACCTTGAAGGTATCACCCGATGGCTTCAAGAGCAGCATGCTGCAACCGCCACTTCCACACCAAAGATTTCCAGTCAGATAAACAAATACCTGTGGCGTAGCTCCACCATTCAACGATATCGAAGCTGTCGAATATCTTTCGAGATCCCCTTCGGTATATTTTTTGAGAAACTTATCGAGTCGGACATGTTCCTGAGTTAATGAGGCAGTCGTGCTGGCCGTCGTTGAGGACGCCCGCATAGCCATCAGAGCATGTATTCTGGTGACGTAGGCCTGAGTCAGACAGCTCGTACCGTTGCAAACATCCCTAACCTCTTTTAACCAATCCCGTTGTTCCTGGATCAGCTTCCTTTTGTCATGACTGCGGCCAAGCACCTGGTGGTATGTCAGGGCAAGGTTACTATCCAGTTGCGATAGTTTGGCGTTACCGGGGAATAACAGGGGACAGACCACAAATTCTTCATAGATATTTTGTCAATAAATGGTGCCGGCGGAGGGAGTCGAACCCCCGACCCACGCATTACGAATGCGTTGCTCTACCAACTGAGCTACGCCGGCTTCTTTGACATGCTCTATCAGCCATCCCTGGCGTGACAAAAATTTTTTCTGGCCCCCGGCACTGATACGTCCCTGTGACGCCCCCAGCTCGGCATCCATGCCTCGCGTTCGGCCGGATTGAGATGCCACTGGCATCTCAATAAAACACCGGCCTCACCCAACTGAGCTACGCCGGCTGTTTGAATTGCTTGAAGGCTGGAAGTATAGCGAAATGCCGGAGCGACAGAAAACTCAGGCCTTGTTGTCGCCCCGCAGCCGCACGATCACGTCGACGCCGTCCTGGCGGGTGCCCGGCGGCAGTTGCGGAAGCTGGGCGAACCTTACCTGCTCCGGTTCGATGTCCATGAGCTCGCCGGTATCGGCGTTGTAAAAGTGGTGATGCGACCCGGTGGTGGGATCATAGAACACGCGTGCCGGATCCACGATGACCTCGCGCACCAGGCCCTTGGCGGTCAGCAATTTCAGGGTGTTGTACACCGTGGCCTTGGATACCACCGGATGCTCGCGGTTGACGGCCGCGAGTATCTGTTCCGCCGACAGGTGCTGCGGCTTGCAGAACAGCACCGTGGCGATTTTCAGGCGCTGGGCGGTGGGGGTCACCCCGTGTTCCGAAAGATGGGCTGACAGTTTCTCGCCTGACATACGGATGGCGGTTGATTCGTTCACTTGGATGCCGGTATGCAGTTTAGACTGCTTCCAGTATAGGCGCTGGCCTCGGCCACTGTCCACGCCGGTCGCCTCGCAGCCCGGCTCGACCTGCGCCGTTGACGGCGGCGGCAGAAATGATAATGATTTATCTCCACGCCTGCCGCCGGCGGCCCCGGCCGGGCGGGACAGGGATATCTGCCAAGGAGGCAATCATGCGCAAGGATGCGGGATTCACCCTACTCGAGCTGCTGGTGACGCTGGCCATCGTCGGCGTGCTGGCGACCATCGCCGTCCCCGGCTTCTCCATGCTGGTGCGCCACAACCGATCCGTGGCCGCGGTCAACGAACTGCACAGCGCCCTCAATTACACGCGCTATATGGCCATCACCCGCAACAGCTACGTGGTGATCTGCAAGAGCAGCGACGGCCAGCACTGCAACCACGGGCTGGCCGACTGGAACAGCGGCTGGCTGATCTTCGACAACCTGGACCATGACGGCAGCGCCACCCTGGATGCGGGTGAACCCATACTGCGGGTGCATGGCAGGTCGCTGGCGCGCGTACCCATCGTCAGCAACCGCAGCTCCTTCACCTTCCGGCCCATGGGACTGCGCAGCGTGAACGGCACGTTCCGGTATTGTTCGGAGGACGGCCGCAACGACCGGGCGCTGATCGTGAACGTCATGGGCCGGGTGCGCATCTCCGACAAGCCCAACGCCGACACCACCCTCACCTGCCCGTGACGCTCAGCCGCCCGCGAGTGGTTTGCGCAACTCCCTGGGCAAGGCGAATACCATGTGCTCGGGTATGCCATGGGTTTCCGTAACGCCGGACCCGCCCCATTCCTTCAGGCGCGCCACCACCTGTTGCACGATGCTCTCCGGCGCCGAAGCGCCGGCGGTGACGCCCACGCGCTCCCGGCCCTCCAGCCATTCCCGCCGGATGTCGTCCGGCCCGTCAATCAAATGCGCCGCTGCGCCTTCGCTTTGCGCGATCTCCCGCAGGCGGTTGGAATTGGAGCTGTTGCGCGAACCCACCACCAGCACCACCTGACAGGCGCGTGCCAGTTGCTTGACTGCGTCCTGGCGGTTCTGGGTGGCGTAGCAGATATCATCCTTGCGCGGCGCCTGGATCTGCGGGAAGCGCGTGCGCAGCGCCTCGATGATGCGCCGGGTGTCGTCCACGGAAAGCGTGGTCTGGGTGACGAAAGTCACACGTGAAGGGTCGCGTACTTTCAGATTGCCCACGTCTTCCGGTGTCTGCACCAGATGAATGGCGCCGCCGAAGCCGGTGTCGAACTGCCCCATGGTGCCTTCCACTTCCGGATGCCCCTGGTGGCCGATGAGCACCACATCCAGTCCTGCGCGCGCGAAGCGGCTGACTTCCAGGTGCACCTTGGTCACCAGCGGGCAGGTGGCGTCGAACACCCGCAGCTTGCGCCGCTCAGCTTCTTCGCGCACTGTGCGCGACACGCCGTGGGCGCTGAAGATCACCATGGCGTTGTCCGGCACTTCCTGCAATTCATCCACGAACACCGCGCCCATGCCGCGCAGGCGCTCCACCACGTGCCGGTTGTGCACCACTTCGTGACGCACGTACACCGGCGCGCCGTGGATTTCCAGGGCGCGCTCCACGATCTCGATGGCGCGGTCAACGCCGGCGCAAAAACCACGGGGGTTGGCGAGCAAAATTTGCATAAGTTTATTGTACGCTTCGATGATTCGATGGACTGGGCCGGTTCTCAACCGGGCGGTGTTTGCTGCGGGCGGCGCGGGAACAGTCCTTCCAGTATCAGCATGGCAGCGCCGACGGTGATGGCGGAATCCGCCACGTTGAAGGCCGGGTAATACCAGCCGTGATAGTGCACCTGGATGAAATCGATGACATAGCCGTACCAGATGCGGTCCATGGCATTGCCCAAGGCGCCGCCCAGCACCAGCGCCAGGGCCGCGGCCCGCCAGCGGTGCCGGCCGCGCGGCAAAAACCGCAGCCACACGATGATCCCGGCGCTCACCAGCAGCGCCAGCGCCATGAACAACCAGCGCTGCCAGCCGGAAGCGGAGGCCAGGAAACTCCAGGCGGCGCCGCTGTTGTGCAGCAGGGTCAGGTTGAACACCGGCAGCAGCACCAGCGTTTCGTCCAGCCCCAGGTGAGTGGCGACCAGATACTTGCTGAGGCGGTCCAGCACCAGCACCAGCAGCGTCAGCCACAACCACATCCAGCTGCCGGCTGCTGGTCTGCGCGCCAAGTACTCACCGAGCCTCAAGCAAACCTCCGCACTTCGCCGGCAGCGGTGATGTTTTCCACGCAGCGGGCACAGAGTTCCGGATGCGCGGCATCGCGGCCCACGTCCTCGCGGTGGTGCCAGCAGCGCACACACTTGGTGTATTCCGAGGCCCGCACCGAGACCCACAGCCCGGCCGGTTCGGCCGCGGGTTTGGCATCCGCCGGCCGTGAGCCTGCCGGGTGGACGCGCGCGTAGGAGGTGATGAACAGGAAGCGCAGCTCCTCGCCCAGTGACTGCAGTTTCTCCGCCAGCGGCGTGTCGCAATACAGGTCCACCTCCGCATCCAACGGCGAGCCGATGCCGCCGCTCACCCGCAGCTGCTCCAGTTCCTTCTTGACGGCATCCCGCACCTGCAACAGGGTTTTCCACAACTCCAGGTCCACGCCGCCCGGCTGCGGCAATTCGTGCCAGCTGGCCAGGAGCACCGAATCAGGGCGTTTACCCGGCATGAAGCGCCAGGCCTCTTCCGCCGTGAAGCTCAACACCGGCGTCAGCCAGCGCAGCATGGCCTCCGCCACGTGATACATGGCGGTCTGGCAGGAACGCCGCGGCTTGCTGGCGGCACCGGTGGTGTATTCCCGGTCCTTGATCACATCCAGGTAAAAACCCGACAGGTCCACCACGCAGAAGTGATAGACCTTCTGGTAAATGAGATGGAACTGGTAATTGGCGTAGGCCGAGCGCACTTCTTCCTGCAATGCGCGCGCCCGTTCCAGCAGCCACTGGTCCAGCATCACCAGGTCCTGGACCGGCAAGGCGTCTTTGGCCGGGTCGAAATCGTAGAGGTTCGCCAGCAGGTAGCGCAGGGTGTTGCGCATCTTGCGGTAGGCTTCCGCCATGTGTTCCAGGATGGTGTTGGAAACCGACAGCTCGCCGCTGTAATCCGTGGCCGCCACCCACAGGCGCAGCACGTCCGCGCCCAATCGTTTGATCACATCCTGGGGCGAGATCACGTTGCCCAGGGACTTGGACATCTTGCGGCCCTGCTCGTCCACCGTGAAACCGTGGGTAAGCACGCCCCGGAACGGGGCCTTGGCGCGCATGGCCACCGATGTCAGCAGCGAGGATTGGAACCAGCCGCGGTGCTGGTCGGAGCCTTCCAGATACAGATCGGCTTTGCCTTCGGGACTTATGCCTAAACGTTTTTCCCCCACGCAGAAATGCGCCACCCCGGAATCGAACCACACGTCCAGGATGTCGGGGACTTTATCGTAGTCGGCCGCTTCCTTGCCCAGCAGCTCAGCGGCGTCCAGCTCGAACCAGGCGTCGACGCCGTGCTGCTCCACCCGCTGCGCCACCTGCTCCAGGAGTTCCTGGGTGCGCGGATGCAGTTCGCCGCTGCGCTTGTGCACCCACAGGGCGATGGGTACGCCCCAGGTGCGCTGGCGTGACACGCACCAGTCGGGGCGGTTGGCCACCATGCCCTCGATGCGCTGTTCGCCCCAGGCCGGGGTCCAGCTGGACTTCTTGATTTCCGCCAGCGCCTGGCTGCGCAGGTCCTTCAGGTCCATGCCGATGAACCACTGGGGTGTGGCGCGGAAGATCACCGGGGTCTTGTGGCGCCAGCAATGGGGATAACTGTGGGTAAAGGGTGCGTGGTGCAGGAGTGCGCCGTGCTCGCGCAGCACCTGGATGATGTGGTCATTGGCTTTGAATACATGCTCGCCGGCAAACAGCGGGGTGCCGGGCAGGAACTTGCCATGGCTGTCCACCGGATTGTCCACCGGCAGCTTGTATTGCAGTCCCAGCATGAAATCCTCGCGGCCGTGGCCGGGAGCGGTGTGCACCGCGCCAGTGCCATCGTCCAGGGTCACGTGTTCGGCCAGCACCAGGGGCACGCTGCGGTCATAAAAGGGATGCCTGAGCATCAGGCCTTCGAGTTCGGTACCGTTGGCATGCGCGGCCAGGCTTTCCAACTCAAAACCGCACTGTTTGGCGACTTTTTCCTGCAATGCGGCCGCCACCAGCAGACGCTGGGGTTCGCCGTGGACATGGGTCTGCAGCAGCACGTATTTGGTGTCGCCGCCGCGCAGCGCCACCGCCTGGTTGGCCGGCAGGGTCCAGGGCGTGGTGGTCCAGATCACCACCGACACCGGGCCGGTGCCCGGGGTTTTTCCGGCCTGCATACGTTTGAGAAAGGCCTGCTGGTCCGCCGCCGGGAACAGCACGTAAATGGACGGCGAAACCCGGTCCTCGTATTCCACTTCGGCTTCCGCCAGCGCCGAACCGCAGTCCAGGCACCAGTGCACCGGCTTCAAACCCTTATATAGGTGTCCGCGGCGGATCACATCGCCCAAAGCCCGCAGCTGGTTGCCCTCATAGGCCGGATCCATGGTCAAGTAGGGATGCTCCCAGTCGCCCAGCACGCCCAGGCGCTTGAAGTCCGCGCGCTGCCGGTCCACCTGCTCCCGGGCATAGTTCCGGCAGGCGGTGCGGAACGCCTTGGCGTCCACCTTGTGGCCCACCCGTCCGATCTTCTTCTCCACTTGCTGCTCGATGGGCAGGCCGTGGCAGTCCCAGCCGGGCACATAGGGCGCGTCCATCCCGTCCAGGGTCCGGGATTTGACCACCATGTCCTTGAGGATCTTGTTGACCGCGTGTCCGATGTGGATGTCGCCGTTGGCGTACGGCGGGCCGTCCAGGAGTATGAATTTGGGCTTGCCGGCGCGCGCCTCCCGCAGCATCCGGTACACGTCCTGCTGCTGCCAGGTCTTCAGCAGTTCCGGTTCGCGGGCCGGCAGGTTGGCTTTCATGGGAAAGTCGGTGCGCGGCAGATTCAGGGTGTCTTTGTAATTGTTCACTTTTTGCTTCCAGTTGCCAATCGTCAGTAGCCTTCAATGCAATCCATGGTTTTTCAGCCAGGCGTTCGCGGCCTCCATATCCCGAGACATCTGCGCCCGCAGGGCCTCCAGGTTGTGGAAGCGGGCGTCGGCGCGCAGCTGGTGCAGCAGTTCGACCCGCAGGCGTTGGCCATACAGTTCGCCCTTGAAACCCAACAGGTGCACTTCCAGCACGCCGTTCTGGCCATGGCCGGACGACCCGCCGCCTACATAGGCAGCAGCATGCCGGGTCGTTCCGCCAATGCCGTGCACCGCCGCCACAAAGATACCGTGCACCGGCGAAACCCGCCGCTTCAAAGGGATGTTCGCCGTGGGATATCCCAGTTCATGCCCCCAGCGGCGGCCGCGCACCACCCGGCCGCAGATGCTGAACGGCGAGCCCAGCAGGCGGGCAGCGGACTCCAGTTCGCCGGCAGCCAGGCATTCCCGGATACGCGAACTGCTGACGCGTCCGCCTGCCACCATCAGCGTGGATGCGGGCGCGACCTCAAAACCATGCGCCGGGCCCGCGGCCCTGAGCAGCTTCATGTCGCCGCGCCGTCCGTGGCCAAAGCGGAAATCTTCGCCCACCACCAGCTGGCGCACGCCCAGTTCCCGCTCCAGCACGCGCTCGATGAATTCCTCCGCCGGCATTCCGGCCAGGGACCGGTTGAAATGCAGGCACACCACCCGCTCGACTCCGAATTCCGCCAGTACCGGCAGTTTGTCGGTGAAAGCCATGAGGCGCGCCGGCGGCGCGCCGGCGGCGAAGTATTCCTGCGGCATGGGCTCGAACACCACCAGTGTGGCCGGCAATGCATGCGCACGCGCATGGCTGACCAGTTGCTCCAGTACGTGGCGGTGGCCCAGATGCACGCCATCGTAATTGCCGATGCTGGCGGCGCAGCCCCGATGCCGCGGCTTCAGGTTGATACGGCCGCGGATCAGCTCCATGCCCGGCATCCGTGATTATATATAAGGTATGCGTCCATTTAGGCGGCTGATGCCCGCCGCAGGTGCCGCAGGCGGAACCCGCAGGCAAACAGCACCAGGAAATACACCGCCATGGCCAGTGCGATCCAGAACGCCAGCCACAAGCCGCGCTGCAGTGCATTGCGCGTCAGCCAGGTGTCCAGCCTGCCGGATCCCAGCCACAGCAGTGTGCCCATCACCAGGTTGGCGGCTACTACCCGCCACACCAGCGGCCGCCATCCGGGAACCGGTATGTATATCCCAAGGCGTCGCAGGCCGCGGTACAGCAACCCGGCATTGATGAACGCCGCCAGCGACGTGGCCAACGCCAGTCCCGCGTGCGGCGCCCGCAACCCGCTCATGGCCCAGGGAACGGTGATCAGCAGGTTCAACACGATGTTAGCGATCACCGAGATCACGCCGATCCTCACCGGCGTGCGCGTGTCCTGGCGCGCGTAAAAACCCGGCGCCAGCACCTTCACCAGGGTGAAACCCAGCAGGCCGAAGGCGTAGGCCGACAGACTGGCGGTGGCCATGCGTGCATCCAGTGCATTGAACCGGCCGTAATTGAACAGCGTTACCAGCACCGGCCCCGCCAGGCACAGCAGCCCCACCGCCGCCGGCACCACTACCACCGCCGTGAGCCGCAACGCCCAGTCCAGGGTGGCGGAATAGCCGGCGTCCGACTTGGCGGCGAAATGCTGCGCCATGGTGGGCAGGATCACGGTGCCCAGGGCGATGGAAAACACCCCCAGTGGGAATTCCATGAGGCGGTCGGAATAATACAGCCAGCTGATGCTGCCGGTGGCCAGGAACGAGGCGATCAGCGTGTCCACCACCATGTTGATCTGCGAGACGGAGGAACCAAACAGCGCCGGCAGCATGAGCTTCATGATGCGCCTGACCGCCTCGTGGCCGCGCGCCAGCCTGGGCCGCGGCATAAGTTTCAGCCGCAGCAGGAACGGCACCTGGAACAGCAGTTGCAGCGCGCCGGCGATGAACACGCCCCAGGCCAGCGCCATGCCGGGATTGGCGAAATGCGGCGCCAGCCAGACGGCGGCCGCGATCATCACCACATTCAGCAGCACCGGCGTGAAGGCCGGCACGCCGAACCGGCCGTAGGTGTTGAGGATGCCGCCGGCAAACGCGGTCAGCGAGATGAACAGCAGGTACGGAAACGTCACCCGCACCATGGATACGGTGAGTTGGTATTTGCTCAGGTCATCGCTGAAGCCGGGGGCAAATATCCACACCAGCACCGGCGCGGCGATCACGCCCACGGCGGTGATGCCCAGCAACACCAGGCCCAGGTTGCCCGCCACCCGGTCGGCCAGCTCCCGGACCTCCTGATGCTGGCGGGTGGTTTTGTATTCCGAGATCACCGGCACGAAGGCCAGGGAAAAAGCCCCCTCGCCGAAGGTGCGGCGCATGAAGTTGGGGATCTTGAAGGCCACGAAGAAGGCGTCCATGACGGTACCGGCGCCGAAATAGCGCGCCAGCACCATGTCCCGGGCGAAACCCAGGATGCGCGAGATGAGGGTCATGCCTCCCACCAGGGAGGTGGCCTTGAACAGGGCGCGCGACATGGAAGCGAAATCCCAAAAACCAAGCCTTGCGGTGGCTTGCATGATACCGGCCTTCCGCCGTTGCTGCCATTCGCACCAGCGGCACGCATGCCCGCGTTGCACGGCCGGGCGCAAATCCGTATAGTACGCACCCTTTCCAGCCTGCCTGCGGGCCGCAGACCGGCTTCTTCAGGAGACCGACACTTGGCCAATACCAAACAATCCAAGAAGCGGGCGCGCCAGTCCCTGGTGCACCGCGATCGCAACGCCGCCCAGCGCTCCATGTTGCGCAGCCATATCAAGAAAGTGGCCAAGCTGGCGGCGGCGGGCAAAAAAGCCGAGGCCGAGGCCGCCTTCAAGGAAGCCATGCCGGTCATCGACAGTATTTCCGACAAGGGCCTGATCCACCGCAACAAGGCCGCGCGCCACAAGAGCCGCCTGAACCAGCGCATCCGCGCCATCAAGGCCTGAGAAATTCCCGCCCATGCAAAAAAGCCGGCCCAGCGCCGGCTTTTTTATGCCCGCGAGCAGTGCCGCACGGGCATCATGTGCAGTGGACTCCAGCCAGGGCTATGTCGCCGGCTGTTCGGTCCCGGAGCTGTGCGTGGATGTTTCCCTGTGCAGCGATTCCAGCCGCTGCATGATTTTCCGGCACAGTTCTGCCGTGCCCTCGCCTGACAGCCCGGAAATCCTGAACACCGGGCCTTTCCAGGCTAATTCGTCGATGATGGCGTCGCAGCGCTGCTGGCGTTCACCGGACGGCAGCAGGTCGATTTTGTTGAGCACCAGCCAGCGCTCACGTTGCGCCAGTTCCGGACTGAACTTGCCAAGCTCGGCGGCGATGGCCTGAGCGCCGCGCACCGGATCGCTGCCGTCCACGGGCAGCACATCCACCAGGTGCAGCAGGATGCGGGTGCGCTGCAGGTGACGCAGAAAGCGCATCCCCAGACCGGCGCCTTCGGCCGCGCCCTCGATGAGGCCGGGAATATCCGCCATCACGAAGCTGCGGTGTTCGCCCACCCGCACCACGCCCAAGTTGGGATACAAGGTGGTGAACGGATAGTCCGCAACCTTGGGTCGCGCCGCCGATAAGGCACGGATCAGCGTGGACTTGCCGGCGTTCGGCAGGCCCAATAGTCCCACATCCGCCAGCAACTTAAGTTCCAGACGCAAGCCACGGTGTTCGCCGGCTGAACCCGGCGTGGACCGGCGCGGCGCGCGGTTCACGCTGCTCTTGAAGCGGGTGTTGCCGAGACCATGGTAACCGCCCCGGGCGACGCATAGGCGTGCGCCTGCGGTCGTCAGATCGCCCAGCAGTTCCTGGGTGTCGGCGTCGTACACCAGCGTGCCGACCGGCACCGGCACCACCATATCCTCGCCGCTGCGTCCGGTCATGTCCCGGCCCATGCCCTTGCCGCCGTTTTCGGCCTGGTAACTGCGGGTGTTGCGGAAGTCCGCCAGGGTGTTGATGCCTTCGCGGGCCTCGAGGTATACGCTGCCGCCGTCACCGCCGTCGCCGCCATCGGGCCCGCCATAGGGGATGAATTTTTCGCGGCGGAAACTCACGGCGCCGTTGCCGCCGTCGCCGGCGATGACCTTGATGAGAGCTTCGTCAACAAACTTCATGTGCTTCCACCTGCAGCCGGCAGCTGCCCGGTAATGATCGCGTCCGCAAACGAAAAACCCCGGACCAGCCGGGGTTTGCCGATTGGATCCGCGGGTACCGCGAGTTATTCCGTGACCACGCTCACTACGCGGCGCTGTGGACGCCCCTTGAAATCAAACTTGATCTTGCCGTCGGCCTTGGCGAACAGCGTGTGGTCGCGCCCCATGCCCACGTTCTCGCCCGCGTGATACTCGGTGCCGCGCTGGCGCACGATGATGTTGCCCGCCACGGCCTTCTGTCCGCCGTAGAGCTTGATGCCCAGGCGTTTGGATTCTGAATCGCGGCCATTGCGCGTGCTGCCGCCTGCTTTCTTGTGTGCCATGTTGCCTTAACCTCTTGGTTCTCAGCCGGCCTGGATGCCGGTGATCTGGACTTCCGTGTAGTTCTGGCGGTGCCCGGCGCGGCGGCGGTAATTCTTGCGGCGCCGCAGCTTGAAAACGAAGATCCGGTCGTGCCGGCCCAGTCCCTTGACCGTGCCGGTGACCTTGCCGCCCTTCAGGAACGGGGCGCCCAGCACCGGGGCGGCATCGTCCTTGCCCACCATCAGCACGCGGTCAAATTCCACCGCGGCGCCGGTCTCGGCATCGAGCTTCTCGATGCGGACCACGTCGCCCTCGCTCACCCGGTACTGCTTGCCGCCGGTTTCAATCACCGCGTACATGGAAAATCTCCGGAAAAATACGTCAGATAAATTCTGTCGAAGGGCGCGAATTCTACGGCCTGCGGGGCTGCGGGTCAAACCGGCCGGCCATGCCTTGACACCCCCCCAAGCCCCCCCTAGCATCGCCGTTTCGCACCTGGAAGCGAATAATCAAGATGCATAGCATGCCCTCGTCCCCCGCGCCCATCACGCCCACCCCGCCGGCGCCGGATCTGGCCGGCTTGCGCGCCCTGGTGGCGGAGGATTTCCAGGCCACCGACCGGCTGATCCGGCAGGAGCTGCACTCGGACGTGGCGCTCATCAACCAGCTGGCGGATTACATCATCAGCGGTGGCGGCAAGCGCCTGCGGCCCATGCTGGTGCTGATCGCCGCGCGCGCCTGCGGCGTACAGGACGAACGCCACATCAAACTGGCTGCCATCATCGAATTCATCCACACTGCCACCCTGCTGCATGACGACGTGGTGGACGACTCCGGCCTGCGCCGCGGCCGGGAAACCGCCAATGCCATCTGGGGCAACCAGGCCAGTGTGCTGGTGGGCGACTTCCTGTATTCACGCGCCTTCCAGATGATGGTGGCGGTGGACGACATGCGGGTGATGCGCATCATGGCCGATGCCACCAATCTCATCGCCGAGGGCGAAGTGCTGCAGCTGCTCAACTGCAACGATCCGGATACCACCGAAGCCCGTTACCTGGAAGTCATCCGCCGCAAGACCGCAACCCTGTTCCAGGCGGGAACCCGGCTTGGCGCGGTTATCACGCACCGCCCAGCCTCCGAACAACAGGCGCTGGCGGATTACGGGCTGCACCTGGGCAATGCCTTCCAGCTGGTGGACGACATGCTGGACTACAGCGCTTCCACCCGCGAGCTGGGTAAAAACGTGGGCGATGACCTTGCCGAGGGCAAACCCACGCTGCCGCTGATCCATGCCCTGCAAAAAGCCGCCCCGGAACAGCGCGCCACCATCCGCAAGGCCATCACCGTCGGCGGATCCGCTCAAATCGAGGATATTCTCCACCTGATACGCACCTACGGGTCGCTGCAATACACCCACGAGTATGCGCGCCGCGAAGCCCGCCGGGCGGTGGACGCATTGAATGCCCTGCCCGCTTCGGCCTACAGGGATGCGCTGCGGGATCTTGCCAGCTTTGCTGTGGAACGCAGCGCGTAACTCCAGCGTCTGGTACTAAATAATGCACGCCCCCGCCGGCGATTGCACCGGCTCTGGCCTTCACCTATAGTATGCGGCCTTTCGGGGTGTAGCTCAGCCTGGTAGAGCACTACGTTCGGGACGTAGGGGTCGCAGGTTCAAATCCTGTCACCCCGACCATTCATCCATTAATTCATAGCCTCAATTTACCGTTGAACCTGCGACGGCTATTGATTCCGGGGTCGCAGATTCATGTTCAGGTTTGCACGCCAGCGGCATCGCGATCCGTGAAGACCTCGGCATTCTCCGGTTCTATGGCTCCTGCAGGTATGTGTGCATCACCCTGGCGTAGACGCGCCAGGATCGGGGCTTTTGCGGTTCCCGTCACCAGCCACAGGATACGGCGCGCCCGGTTGATGGCCGGATAGGTGAGAGTCATGCGCCGCCGGCCTTTATACATGCCGGTGACCGCCACTTCCCGGTCCATGACATTGAGCACCGGGTCACCCGGAACCAGCGACGCGGTATGGCCGTCACCTCCCAGCCCCAGATGAATCAGGTCCAATACCGGCGGCGAACCGCACCATTGTTGCAGTGTTTCTGCATAGCCGCGGGCGGCGGCGGATAGATGTCTTTCTTCTACCGGCATCGAATGCATCTGTTGAGGCATTAGCGGCACCCGCGCCAGCAGATCGG
The DNA here is from genome assembly GCA_028870845.1 of Gammaproteobacteria bacterium. Lineage (GTDB taxonomy): Bacteria > Pseudomonadota > Gammaproteobacteria > Natronospirales > REEB76 > REEB76. The sequence goes on from JAGWOR010000040.1 coordinate 13,754, forward strand.
CCTGCAGGGTCGTGAGATTACGGTCGGCGTTTCCCGCCGGTACCACGCGTTCGTCCACCTGGAAAACATGGGTCTGGGACCAGGGCATGGCCTGCTGCGCGAGCCGTATAAACATTGATTTGGGGGTTTCACCGCCGCTGACCGCCAGCAGGAACTGCCCGCGTGCTGCCACCGCCTCACGCGCAAGCCCGGCGATGCAGGCCGCACATTCCAGCGCCGTGGCCTCCGCGTCCCGGCAGATGTGCCATTTCATCGGCTAGACCGCCGGCTGCTGCGTTCCCACAGCCGGAAACCGCCTGTGAATGCGATTGCCTTGTCACAGCGGCGGGTGTCTGACGGCAGTTTCCTCAGGTGCTTCACGTTGCCGCCGGCGTAATGCAGGTGGCCAATCTCCACGGGCGCGATCAGCCAGCGGCCGCGCACCGCTCCGCCCAGCAGAGCTGCGGTGCGGGAATTGCCGATCAACGCATACTCTTCAATCGGCAGCGGCATCACCGAATCCGGGGTTGTACCAGCCGCCATCGGCGGCGATCAAGCGATCCGCTTCCCTGGGTCCCCAGCTGCCTTTTCGATAGGGAATTGCCTGTGCATGCCGGTACAGCACCGGATCCACCGCTTTCCATGCGGCTTCTACCGCGTCCTCGCGGGTAAACAGTGCACCGTTGCCCTCCATGGCATCGCTCAGCAGGCGTTCATACGGGGTTTCCGCGCCATCCTGCTGGTCCAGCAGCAACAGTTCGCGCTGTTCGCCCACGAACTCCTTGCCGATACGTTTTACGCGCGCCGCCAGCGCGATGGCGGAACTGGGCGAGAACCGGAAGCGCAGATAATTTGCCCGGCCGTCCGCAGGCGCGGAATCGGCGAATAGCCGCTGCGGCGGGGGTCGCAGCTGTACGTGAACTTCTGCGGCGGTTCCGGGCAGGCACTTGCCGGAACGCAGGTACCAGGGGACTCCGGCCCAGCGCCACGAGTCTATATATAGACGCAGCGCGCAATAGGTTTCCACGTCGGAATCCTTCGCCACCCCAGGCTCCCTGCGGTAGCCCAGGTACTGGCCGCGCACCAGGTCGCCGGATTTGAGCGGCCGCATGGCGCGCAGCACGTTGGCGGATTCGTTGTGCACCGCGCCGAAATCCCGGTAGGCCGGGGGTTCCATGGCCAGCAGGGTAACGATCTGGAACAGGTGGTTCTGGATCACGTCCCGCAGGCAGCCGGCGGTTTCATAGAATGCCCCGCGACCCTTGACGCCGAAATTCTCCGCCAGCGTGATCTGCACGCTGGACACGTAGTTGCGGTTCCAGATGGGCTCCAGGAAGGAATTGGCAAAGCGGAAGTACAGGATATTCATGATCGCTTCCTTGCCCAGGAAGTGATCGATGCGGAAGATCGAATCCTGTGGAAACACCGCACTGGCCACGGCATTGAGCTTGCGTGCCGAAGACAGGTCGCGCCCGAAGGGTTTTTCCACGATCACGCGCGCGTGGTCCGCCAGGCCTGCGGAGCCGAGTCCCTGGATGACGGTGGCGAACAGCTCCGGCGGGATTGCCAGGTAATACGCCGGGCGCCGGGCCTTGCCCAGGGCCTTGTTTAGCGCCGCGAAGGTGGACTGCTCACGGTAGTCGCCGTCCACATAGTGCAGATTTGAGAGTAATCGATTCAGCGTCTGGCGCTCCGGTTTGCAGCTTTTTTTAATGCTGTCCTCGGTGCGCTTGTGCAATTGCGCCAGGTTCCAGTTGGTGGAGGCCACCCCGATGACCGGCACGTTGAGTACCCCGCGCCTGGTCATGGCATACAGCGCCGGGAAGATCATCTTGTGGGCCAGGTCGCCGGTTGCGCCGAACACCACCAGCACATCAGATGCATTGGGATTTTTCCGTTGTTTTGGCATTTCAGGATCCGTGTTTTTCCGCATGGCCGCCAAATTCGCTGCGCAGCGCGGAAAGCAGGCGATTGGCGAACTCGTTTTCACCGCGGGAACTGAAACGCGCAAACAGCGCGGCGCTCAGCACCGGCGCCGGCACCGAGGTTTCGATGGCGGCCTGCAGTGTCCAGCGGCCTTCGCCGGAATCGGATACCCGGCCCTGGAAAGCCGCCAGCTGCGGATCCTCAAACAGCGCCTGCGCGCCCAGATCCAGCAGCCAGGAGCGGATCACGCTGCCGCGGCGCCAGACTTCCGCCACCTCCGCCACATTGATGTCGTACCTGTAGTTTTCCGGATCCGCCAGTGGTGTGGTTTCCGCATCCACAACCTGTTTGGCGGAGCCGGCATTGGCATGGCGCAGGATGTTCAGTCCTTCCGCATAGGCCTGCATGATTCCGTACTCGATACCGTTGTGCACCATCTTCACGAAATGTCCGGCGCCGCTGGGTCCACAGTACAGATAGCCCTGCTCGGCGGTGCCCGGCTGCTTTTCCCGCCCCGGAGTGCGGCTTGCAGTGCCCATGCCCGGCGCCAGGGAGGCAAAAATGGAATCCAGGTGCTGCACGGTCTTCGGCTCACCGCCGATCATCAGGCAATAACCCTGTTCCAGGCCCCAAACGCCGCCGCTGGTGCCCACATCCACGTAGTGAATGCCCAGGCCGGAAAGCCGGCGGGAACGCAGCAGGTCATCGTGGTAATGGGAATTACCGCCGTCAATCAGGATATCGTTGGGCATCAGCAAATCCGCGGTCAGTGCATCGATGGTTTCATCCACCGCGGCCGCCGGCATCATCATCCAGACAATCCGCGGTGGTTTTAACTGCTGCACCATGTCCCTGAGCGAAGCTGCGGCCGCGGCACCTTCCTGCTTGAGTGTCTGCACCGCTTGCGGATGGGCGTCATACACCACGCAGGCGTGCCCGGCGCGCAGCAGGCGACGCACCATGTTCGCACCCATGCGGCCGAGGCCGATCATTCCGAGCTGCATGCTGTCACCTTCTTCATGATTGCGGGTGGGAATTTATCTGCAGCCGCGAGTATACTCTCCAATGATATGTGACTCACGCCTGCTCGCTCGGTTCCAATTTTGAAATGCATGCGCATGCAACGCCCGCCCACAAGCTTGAAGAATTCTCAACGGATATTTGCGCAGATAGCCTGTAACTGCGTGATGGCTTGAGCCTGTCACGGCCCGGTATCAAGTAACGCTGTGGCTGCGAGATATGAAATATTTCTCAAATGCCGCTGGAGTTGCCGGGCCAGGCCTGGAACGTGCTATAAATATTCCGTATATCCTGGACAACCCGGGTAACTTTTCATGAAAAGGCTGCACTTTCTCCGACACTTGCCTGCGGTTCTGGCCGCAACGGCATTGCTTTCTGGTTGCGGTGGCGGATCCTCATCCAGCACCACTCCGCCGGTGACCCTGGCACCGCCGGGCCCGCCGCTGGTGCGCGTGTCCGGGCCATCGCCTTACCCGGCGGGCTGCGGCGGCAGCATGCCCGGCAGCATCAATTACCAAGATGCCGAAGTGGAACCTTACGTGGCGGTCAATCCCACCAATCCCTCCAATCTCATCGGCATCTGGCAGCAGGACCGCTGGTCCGACGGCGGCGCACACGGACTGGTGACCGCGCGCAGCCTGGACGGCGGCCAGACCTGGACCGAACAGACCCTGCCGCTGTCCGTCTGCGGCGGCGGCGACAGCAGCAACGGCGGCGATTATGCCCGCGCCTCGGACCCGTGGGTGACATTCTCACCCAATGGAGTGGCGTACCTGATTTCCATCTCCTTCACCGGCAACATCATGGCCACCGGCTCCAGCAGCAGCGTGCTGGTGAGCCGCTCCACGGACGGCGGCGCCACCTGGAGCAATCCCACCACCCTGATTCTGGACGGCGCCAGCGCCTTCAACGACAAGGAAAGCATCACCGCCGATCCCAACAATGCCAACGATGTGTACGCGGTCTGGGACCGGCTGGATGACACCGGCCGTGGCCCGGCGTATTTTGCCCGCAGCACCGACGGCGGCAGCACCTGGCAGAGCGCCGTCCCCATCTACGATCCGGGCGTCAACAATCAGACCCTGGGCAACGAGATCGTCGGTCTGCCAAACGGCAATATCGTGGATGTGTTCACGGAAATCGACGGCAACAACACCAACAACGCCACCTCGGACATCCGCGTAATCACGTCCGCCGACAACGGCGCCACCTGGTCGGCGCCGGTAACCGTGGCCCAGGACCTGTCCGTGGGCACCACCGACCCGAACACCGGCGCGGTGGTGCGCGCCGGCGCTGGCTTGCCGCAGATGGCGGTGGGTCCCAGCGGCGAGCTGGTGGTGGTGTGGCAGGACGGGCGTTTTTCCAACGGCCAGCACGACGACATCGCCTTCTCGCAATCCACCGACGGCGGCCAGACCTGGTCTGCGCCGGTGGAAATCAACTCGGATCACTCGGTGCCTGCGTTCACGCCCAGTGTCGCCATCATGCCGGACGGCACCATCGGCGTGAGTTACTTTGACTTCAGGAACAACACCAGCAACGCATCTCAGCTGCTCACCGATTACTGGTTCACCTCATCGAATGACGGCGTGCATTGGAGCGGGCAGCACATCTCCGGCCCCTTCGATTTGGACCTGGCGCCCAATGCCGAGGGCCTGTTCCTGGGTGACTACCAGGCGCTGACCATGATCGGCCAGGCATTCGTGCCGTTCTATGTGCAAACCAACAACCAGGGCACCGCCAACCGTACCGATGTCTATGTACTGCCGCCTCAGCCTGTGCCGCTGACCATGAGCCGCGGCATAACGCGCGTTGCCATGCCCGCGGCCAATGTGTATCCAGGCCCCGCCTTCCGGGCGCGGGTAGCCCGCAACTTGCAGCAGCTGCTGCGCGCCGAGAATCCAGGCTGGGATGCATTCCAGGCGCAACGCCGCAAGACCAGTCCGCCCTGAGACGGCGGCCGGACGCCCTCCATCCAACGGAATTTGTATAACGGGTAAGCCAGTCAGGCCGCAAGCAATCCGCGCTCAGGTTTTAATCCCCGACAGGCACTGCTTGTGTGCCGCCTCCCCCTTCAGGAACAGGCAGGTTTCGCGGGCGGTCTTATCATCCGGCGCCAGGTAGCGCAGATCCGCGCCGATCTGCCGGTAACACGCCGCCTGGTATCTGCCGCCCACTGCCATGCAGAAACTTTGCGCCTTGAAAACCGTCGGCGCGTCCAGGATATTGGAATTCATGATGTTATCCAGCCCGGACATCACGCAGTTACCCACATAACCGGATGGAAATTTCTGGCACAAGCTCCAGGCAACCTGGGCAAAATCCGCGGTTTCATTGGCGTGCATCAACGCCGGCTGCCAGGCGGCATTGGTTACCAGCAGACCCAGGGTCTGCAGACAGGTGTTCACATCGGGTGGCGGTGCTTTCAGACAGGCTCGCGAACCGCGCGCCATGTCGTTGCCGTAGAATCGCATCAGCCAGCCGGATTGATTGATGTAACATTCGAGCTGGAATCTGGCATCCAGCTTGTCGCAGGGCGCCAATGGATCCTGCTGGGAAAAGCCGCCCTTTTTCCAATGACCAGCCTCGGCAACGTCCACGTTCTCCATGAACACACCCTGCTGGCATCCATCCTTGCCAACGGCGGATTTCAAACTCTCGCAGAACTGGAGTGCGGGCATCAGCTCATGATGCTCGTGCATCATAATGCCATGGCCCATGCCGTGATAGCACTCGTAGATGGTTTTGGACAGCACGCCTGTTTCTGCCGCCACGCCTTCACAGATTTTGGCGGCGGCCGCCTCCGTCATTCCGCCTTCGCTGAGGGAATACTGGAAAAAAACCGTGCATGCAGCCGTAGTCGTAATCCGGCGGACAAAGATCGTAAGCCTGGACATTGGGACCGAAAGCCATGGCGGTGTGGTGGCCGATATGGTGCGCCACGTGGTGCGGATCGAAGGTCTGCGGCACCAGACCTTGGTAGCGCATCAGGCCGAATGTATCGATTGCCGCCCTGGGGCCGTTAACCATGGCGATGTCGTAGAGCTGACCTTCCAGGCATAACCAAACCTTTTTGGGACAAGCGTCCAAGGCCTGTTGGTAGAGCGTCTGCAGGCTGTAGGGCTGGGGCGGATGGAACTGGACAACCTCTGCACGCGTGCCGGAGTTAAGGATACCGGCAAGCAGTGCACAGGCAAATGCAAAAGCAATCAATCTGATACGCATGGTTACGCCCGCGATCTTGATGATCGCATAAGTATAGCCCTGTCCGAATTATAGACCCGCCGGATCAGCTGTTCTCGAACGCCCGCAGTGTCCAGAAATCGTCCGCCAGGTTGCCATCATCGGCATACTCGTAGGGCATGCTGAAGTATCCCTTCATGCCCCAGTCCGCGCCCCAGGAATTTCGCACCAGCAGGCGTTTGGCCTGGTCGTCGTAGCCCACGGCGCACACCGCGTGGCCGCCCAGGTTCTTCTCGCCGCGCTTCGGCAGATTCAGCTTGCCGGTTTTGGCCACCGCCGTGGACTCAAACGCCGTGTACACCGAAAACCCGAATACGAACGGAAAACCTTCCGCCAGGCACTGGCGCATCTGCTGCAGGCCGACAATGCGGTGGTAGGAGGTCACCTGGTGGTCCTTGGCCTGGCGGTAACAGGCGGCTGACGGCTTATCGGTGAAATCAGCGATCTTGTAGGGCCAGAGTTGTTCGGTGCACACGCCCTGCTTCACCAGCGACTTGACGCCGTCACGGATGGCCGCGCCGGAATCCTCGCGCACCGTGCCTTCCATGGCGCGCTCGTTGTAGTACACGAACAGCCGGCTCAGGTTGGTGGCCGTGCGCCGTGACTTCTTTTCCAGGAATTCCAGGTTGCCCACCAGCGCGTTGGCGGTGCAGCTGCCAAGCTGTCCCTGGTTCTCCACCGGCGGGCAGCCGGGCCGCAGGTCCACCTTGCGGGGCAGCTTCTTCGGCGGTGCAGCGATGGCGGCATATAGCTGGTCGCGGAAATCGGGCCGGTCGGGCACCCACCCGTACCAGGAATTCTGTTTGGACTTGGACATAACAACCTCCATTTGTCAGTGATTGGAATCATGGCATCGTGGTCGAAGACGCGCGCGTGCCCGCGACGCATCCACAAAGGTGCGTGGTGGAATCGAAATAAGGGATCGGCTGACGGCACGGCAACACATCCCTGTGTCCTGAAAGACACGGTTATTCTAGCTCATGTTCCAGCGTCCGGCGCTGCGACCGTTGGCAAAACGTAATGGATTGTTTTGCATAATTCGCGTGATTTGTCAGGAATCCGCGTATTGGACGCTCCATCGGGAGGTAATCAGAGGGTGCAGGATGGCCACTCCCAGGCCCAAGAGCACGCCGGATTCCAAGTCAATGGCCACATGCTGCTTGGTAGCCAGGGTGGAATACAGAATCCCGACGCACCAGATGAAATTCAGCACCCGCCACAATACGGGCGCGCCCATTTGCCTGAGCAGCCGGTGCAGCCACACAAAACTCATGGCTGCGAAGGCCGCGTGCAGGGAGGGGCAGGCATTGCCCGAGGCATCCATGGATTTCAGAAAGTCCACAGAAGGGTGCAGGGCCCAGTTGATGTCGGGCTTGGGAATGGCGGTGGGCCAGAAGAAGAAAATCGCGAACCCGATCAGACTCAGGATGATGGCTTCCCGCAGGTAAAACAACAGTTCGCCGGGATCCTGCAGCAGCAGCGGCGCCAGCGAGACGTACAGCCACAGGGATACATACGGAACGATGCTCCAGGGCTGAAAGCCGATCCAGCGGTCGAGGGCCGTCAGGGGCATGACGGTGACGTGAAACACCGGGTGCCGGAGCAGCCAGAAATACACCGCAAAGAACACGACCATGTAGGCAGTGCTGCCCAGGCAGATGGCCCGCCAATGGGAACGGAGCCTGGATGCCGCCAGCTGTTTCCAATCGGCTTTGCTATCTGGATTACTCATAGAAATAGGGGATAAACTGAATCACGATTATTCACGGCGGCCAAAGTACCCAGCGCAGCAAGCCGCCACGGCCTTCTCAGGCGGCAATTTTCTTCACTTTGGGACGGGGCTTTTGCTCCGCAGACCACAGTTCATAAGCGGCCTGCATACTCAGCCACATCTCGGGGCTCGTACCGAGAGCCTGCGACAGGCGCAGTGCCATTTCTGCGCTGACGCCGGCACGTCCATTCAAGAGCGCCGACAGGGCCTGGCGGGTGACGCCCAAGCGCTCTGCCGCGCTGCTGACAGTCATGCCCTCAGGCAGGTATTCGCGGAGAACTTCGCCAGGGTGCGCCGGATTGTGCATGCGAGACATAAATAACCTCCTAAACTTCAATGATAGTCAACGTAATCAACATCGGCGGCATCCATACCTTCAAAACGAAATACCAGGCGCCAGTTGCCATTCACCGTGATCGAGAAAAATCCGCGTAAGTCCCCGGTCAAGGAGTGCAATCGCCACACGGGTGCGTCCAGGTCCTTGGGGCTGACAGCGTGTTCCAGCGCCGTCAATTGCAGCCGTAGCTTGTCGGCATGCTGGGGCTGGATGCCGCGTTTTGAGTCGGTTTGAAAGAAGCGCTCCAGCCCCTTGTGCCGGAAGTTCTTGATCATCGGTAGAGTGTAAAGTGGTGCTTTACACTTGTCAACGGTGGCACCTGCGGACAGGCAGGCCTCCGACACTCAGCTTGCTGCGCAACAATGGGCCGTCACCCAACAGGCGCTGCTTACATAGCGCAGCGCTTTACACCCAATCAGACCACCGCTGAATCAACTGATGCACTGTCGGATAGACGGCTTATTTCTAGAACTGGTGATCGCGAAGAACCACCTTGCTTGGTATCGCATGTTCCAAACGGCGCGACCAGGCCCGAGCGGCGATCTTTGATTACATTGAAGAGTTTTATAACCAGCAACGGTTTACATCAGACGCTGGGTTACAACACTCCGATGCAACACGAACTGAAGCGTGCTACTGTCTCCTAACAAACTGTCCGTGAAACCGGGGGTAGCTCACTCTGACCCCATTTCTCATATTCTTTACCGTCACTTTGACCTATCCCCCGTAATTAGTGCCAGACGTGATGCGGGATTTCCCTGTAAATTTACACCCGGGAGGTCCCAAGATGAAGCGCAAACGATTCACCGAAGAGCAAATTATTGGCGTGTTGAAGGAGCACGCGGCCGGCGCCTCGATGCCGGAGCTGGCACGCCGGCAAGGGGTATCAGAACAGACCTTGTACCGCTGGAAAGCCAAGTACGGGAACATGGAGGTGAACGAGGCGAGGCGGCTACGGGAGCTGGAGGCGGAGAACGCCAAGCTCAAGCGGCTCCTGGCCGATGCCATGCTGGATAAGGCCGCGTTAAAGGAACTCTTGTCAAAAAAATGGTAACGCCCGCGGCACGCCGTGAGGGAGCCCAGCATCTGCTGGACCTCAAGTGGTTAAGCGAGCGGCGGGCGTGTTCCCTGGTGGGATTAAGTCGCACAGTACGGCATTATCGACCGCACCGCGACGATGGGCCCTTGCGTGCGCGCCTGCAAGTGCTCGCCGCCCAGTATCCCCGATATGGCTATCTCACGCTCCACAGCTTGCTCAAGACTGAAGGCCAGGTGATCAATCGCAAACGCACCTACCGGATCTACCGACGCTTAGGCCTGCAAGTTCGCCAGCGGCGGCGCAAGAAGTTGACCAGGCCCCGGATACCGCTGACTCTGCCGTCCGCCCCCAATCAGCGCTGGTCGCTGGATTTCGTCTCTGACCAACTCGCCCACGGCAGGCGTTTCCGGGTGCTCAATATCGTGGACAATTACAGCCGTGAGTGTGTCGGGCAACTCGTCGACACCTCAATCTCCGGCATTGCTGTGTGCCGGCTTCTGGACGAACTCAGTAAGGCTCGCGGCCTGCCGCGAACACTGGTCAGCGATAACGGCAGCGAGTTCACCAGCAAGGCCATGTTTTTGTGGTCGCAGCGTTCGGGCGTGACACTGCACTTCATTCAGCCCGGCAAGCCGACACAGAATGCGTTTATTGAAAGCTTCAACGGCAAGTTCCGGGACGCCTGTCTCAATCAGCACTGGTTCCTGGATCTCAACGAAGCCCGCACCATCATCGATGCGTGGCGTCACCATTACAACGAAGTCAGGCCACACAGCGCACTAGGCTATCTACCGCCAGCTGTGTTCGCCCAACAAGCTGCCTGATATGCTTAATTCCCCGCATCCGACTTGGTACTACTTTCGGGGAAAGGTCAACAGCACCAATTAAATACATAACCGTTGAGTATATTCCTTGATGTATTGCATGGTCGCGTGTTTGTACCATGTAGATCAAACGACGAGTATCAGTTGTCTTTGTCGACATGTTAG
>JAGWOR010000041.1 GCA_028870845.1 Gammaproteobacteria bacterium
TGGTGGGCGGTACTGGGATTGAACCAGTGACCCCTGCCGTGTGAAAGCAGTGCTCTACCGCTGAGCTAACCGCCCTGAGTCGGGAGCGCGAATTTTACGGGCGGCCATCTTCAGGGTCAAATATTCCGTCTTGGCCCGATACAATACCCCAATGACCCAATTGCCGGTTGAAGAACTGCTGCCCGCATTGGTACGGGCGCTGGAGAATCGCGGCGCTGCCGTGGTGCAGGCGCCTCCGGGATCCGGCAAGACCACGCGTCTGCCATTGGCGTTGTTGGATAGCGCCTGGCTGAAGCATCGCAGGCTCATCATGCTGGAGCCACGGCGCCTGGCCGCACGCGCCGCGGCGAATTACATGGCTTCCCAACTGGGTGAAAAAACCGGTGAAACCGTGGGTTACCGGGTGCGCATGGATACGTGCATCGGTCCCCGCACCCGCATCGAAGTGGTCACCGAAGGAATTCTTACACGTATCATCCAGGCGGATCCGGCGCTGACTGAATACGGACTGGTGATCTTCGACGAATTTCACGAACGCAGCCTGCATGCGGATCTGGCCATGGCGCTGTGCCTGGAAAGCCGCCAGGCGCTGCGTCCGGACCTGCGCGTGCTGGTGATGTCGGCCACTTTGGATGCGGCGCCGGTGGCCCGGCTGCTGGACGACGCTCCGCTGTTGACCTCCCGGGGACGCGGCTTTCCGGTGGAAACCCGATACCTGCCGATTGATGCAAGCAGCAGATTCGACGTCCAGGTGGCAAACCAGGTGCAACGGGCGATACAGGAGGAAGCCGGCAGCCTGCTGGTGTTTCTTCCCGGAAGCGGTGAAATCAGGCGTGTCGCCGCATTGTTGCAATCACGCTTCCCGCCCGACCTGACGCTGATGCCGCTCTACGGCAATCTTTCCCAGGCACAACAGGATGCCGCCATCCTGCCTGCTGCTGCCGGCTGCCGCAAAGTAGTGCTGGCCACCGATATCGCGGAATCCAGCTTGACTATTGAGGGCATACGGGTGGTGGTGGATGCCGGGCAAATGCGCAAACCGCGTTTCGACCCGGTGAGCGGCATGACACGGCTGACAACCTTGCGGGTTTCCCGGGCATCCGCGGATCAACGCCGGGGCCGCGCTGGGCGGCTGGAAGCTGGCGTCTGCTACCGGTTATGGAGCAAGGGCGAACGCCTGCAGCCGCAATCCAGCGCTGAAATCCTGCAAGCAGACCTGGCAGGTCTGGTGCTGGAACTGGCCCAATGGGGTGCGAAGGACTTGGAAAAACTTGCTTGGCTGGATCCGCCTCCGAAGGCCGCCATATCGCAAGCCCGTGAGCTGCTGCAAGCGCTCGATGCCCTGGATGGATCCGGCCGCATTACCGAGCATGGCCGCCGTCTGATGGAACTTCCGTTGCATCCACGGCTTGCCCATATGGTGATGCAATCCATACCCCAGGGGGCTGGCTGGCTGGCTTGCCTGATGGCGGCGCTGGTGAGCGAACGGGATGTATTGCCGGCTGGTTCGCCGGTGGATATCAGCCTGCGCCTGCAGATGTTGGAGCGGGGCACAGGCGGCGGGCGAGGTGTGGATCATCAGCGTCTGAAACGCACGCGTTCGGTGGCCCTGGACATAGCCCGCCAGGCTGGTATCACCACCACAGTTCTGGACCCACATGGCGCTGGTGCGGTGCTGATGCTGGCCTATCCGGACCGTATTGCCCGGCAACGCGGCGGGAGCCGTGGACACTTTCTGTTGAGCGGTGGCCGCGGTGCATTCCTGCCGGATAGTGATTCTTTGAGTGCCTGTGAGTGGCTGGCGGTGGCGGAACTGGACGGTGCGGCGCGCGAAGCCCGTATCTATCTGGCAGCCGCGGTCACCGCAGCCGATGTTCTCAGCTCGTTATCCGCGCACATAACCAACCAGTCCGTGGTGGAGTGGGATGAGGCCACGGAGTCGGTACGTGCGGTTTCACAACAGCGCCTGGGTGCCATAGTGCTGGCAGACCGGGTTCTGGAAAGGCCCGATCCCCTACAGGTTACTGGATTCATGCTCGACGCCATACGCCGCAAAGGGGTTGCCTGCCTGCCTTGGACGGCCGCCTTACGGAACTGGCAGGCGCGTGTGATGTTTTTACGGCGCGTACAAGGGCAAGCCTGGCCGGATGTCAGCGATGCGCAGCTGCTGGCCAGTTTGGAAAGCTGGCTGGCTCCATATCTTTCAGGCCGGTCGCGGTTGGCACAGCTTGTCGACCTGCCTTTGTCCAAAGCCTTGGCTGCGATGCTGGACCATAAATTGCAACGCCGGCTGGATGAATTGGCGCCGGAGTATTTCACCGTACCTACGGGCTCGCGCATCCCCATCGAGTACACCGCGGGCCATGACCCGGTGCTGGCGGTTCGGCTGCAGGAACTATTCGGTCTTTCCACCACGCCAGCTGTCGTTGGCGGGCGGTTGCCATTGCTTTTACACCTGTTGTCCCCAGCCAGACGTCCTGTGCAGGTGACTCGTGATTTAGCTGGATTCTGGCGCAACAGCTACCGGGAGGTAAGAAAAGAGCTGAAGGGGCGCTATCCCAAGCATTTCTGGCCGGAGGATCCGCTGACGGCTGAGCCCACGCGGCGGGTCAAACGGCATTCGCACTAAACTGGCTCTGCACCCGGAAACAGGCGCACCGGTATTGCCTTGTGGCAGGGGGATGTTCGCGGCTTAATGCGTGAAGTCAACCCGGCGGTCAATCGTCGTAGATTTCCTTGAGCTTTTTCCGCAACGCCCGTTCATTCAGCCGGTCTTCAAGGGCACGCCATGCCTGGGAGGTATTCAATGGTTTTATGGGTCTGCGCTCCCGTTTTCGGCCGGCAGTCGCCCCATCCTCCAGTTCCATACCTGTATCTTCGTTGTCCTGTATCAGGTCTTCGATACCGGTAGTTTTTGAATTATGCATGCCTTGATCCCGGTGGTTGCTATACGTTGCGGCGCGCTTTATAGCGCTGGCAAAGTCGTTTGTAAATGCTTGACTTAGTTGCATGCCGTCAGGAAGGAATTACGCCGCATGTTCCGCATCCGGATGGTGTTCGCGTGCAAAGAACGTATACATGGTGGGAACCACGAACAGCGTGAAGCAGGTGCCGACGGTCATGCCGCAGGCGATTACCAGGCCGATATCGAAACGGCTCACGGCGCCGGCGCCGGTGGCAATCAGCAAGGGGACTACCCCCAGCACCATGGCGGCGGTGGTCATGAGAATGGGCCGCAGCCGCACCGCAGCGGCGTGTTCGATGGCTTCACGACGACCGCAGCCGGTCTGTATTTGCCATTTATTGGCGAAGTCCACCATCAGAATGCCGTGTTTGCTGATGAGCCCGATAAGCGTAAGCAAACCCACCTGGGTGTAAATGTTGATGCTGGAGGCGCCCAGGAAGATGGGCACCAGGGCGCCGAAAAACGCCAATGGCACGCTTAACAGGATGACCAGGGGATCGCGCCAGCTCTCGAACTGCGCCGCCAGTACCAGGAAGATCACAATGATGGCGAAGAACAGCGCTATCAACAGCGCGTTTCCGCTTTGCACATACTGGCGGGATTCGCCGCCGTAATTGATGTAGAACCCCTTGGGGAAATATTTTTCTGCCTGTGCCTTGAGGAAATCCAGGGCCTGTCCCATGGACACGCCAGGCGCCGCCTGGATGGTGGCGGCGTTCAGCTGCTGGAATTGGTTGAGCTGGTCCGGTTCCACGCTGAAGTTCATGTGGGCCACGGTCGACAGTGGCACCATGGAGCCGCTGCCGGTGCGGATGTAATAGTTCATGAGCTGGCTGCCTCTGCGGCGGAAATGGTCCGCCACCTGCGGAATCACCTGGTAGCTGTAGCCTTGCAGATTAAAGAAGTTGAGGTAGCCACCGCCCAGGAAGGTGCTCAGGGAAGAACCCAAGTCCTGCATGGAGATGCCCAATTGCTGGGCCTTGTTGCGGTCGATATCGATGGTCAGCTGTGGATTGTCGAATTTCAGATCGCTGTCCACGTAGTAGAACATGCCGCTTTTGCGCGCCGCATCCATGATCTTTTCCTGCACCGCATAGATTTGCCGGTAGGAATCCGTGGAGCTGACCACGAATTGCACCGGCAGGCCGCTGCTGGAACCGGGCAAGGACGGCAGGTTGGCTGCAAACCCGCGTACCCCGGCGATGTGATTGAGCTTGTCCTGGACCTCCTTGGTGATTTCCATCTGGGTGCGGTCCCGGTCCCCCCAGGGCTTGAGGGCGACGAAAGCAATCAGGCTGTTGGTGCCGCCGGCGCCGTTGATCAAAGCATAAGCGGCTTCTTCAGGAATCTTGCGCAGGATATTCTCCACCTGGTTGCCGTAGGCCTGCATGTAGGCATGGGTGGCATCCAGCGGGCCGGTGGTCTGTACGAACACGAAACCCTGGTCTTCGGTCGGCGCCAGCTCCTTCTGTGAAAACATGTAAAAAGCAAAGCAACTGATGAACACCATGACCGCGATGACCACGACTACCGGCCGCCAATTGAGCGCGTGATGCAGTAAATCCTGGTAGCTCTCCTTCAGGCGCTCAAAAAGGTTGTTGAGATAGGCTTCCAGCTTGCCGACGTTGCCGGCCGGCTTCAGGAACTTTGAGCACATCATGGGTGACAGGGTCAGGGCCACCACGCCCGAGATGATGACCGCGCCTGCCAGCGTAAAGGCGAATTCCTGGAACAGCGCGCCGGTCAGGCCGCCGATGAAGCCGATGGGGGCGTATACGGCCGCCAGGGTGATGGTCATGGCGATCACCGGGGTGGCGATTTCCCGCGCCCCGATCATGGCTGCCTGGAACGGAGTCTTGCCCTCCTCGATATGGCGATGAGTGTTTTCCACCACCACGATGGCGTCATCCACCACCAGGCCGATGGCCAGCACCATGGCCAGCAGCGTCAGCAGATTGAGCGAGTATCCCAACAACAACATGAAGAACGTCACGCCCACCAGCGACAACGGTATGGTGATGACCGGTATGAACACGGGCCGCAGCGCACCCAGGAACAGGAAGATCACGATGATGACGATCAGGCCGGCTTCCACGATGGTCTTGGTGACCTCATAGATGGAAGCGCTGATGAAATTGGTCGCGTCATAGACAACCTTGGCGTTCAGGGATGCGGGCAGCTGCGGGGCGATGTCATCGATTTGCTGGCGCACCAGTTTGGCGGTGGTCAGCGGGTTGGCGTCCGGCGTGGGGCTGATGGCCACGAATACCGAGGGGATACCGCTGAAATTCACCGAAATATCGTAGCTTTGTGCCCCCAATTCCACCTTGGCCACATCCTTGACGCGCACCAGGGCGCCGTTCTGGCTGCGGATCACGATGTCGCCGAAACCCTTGGCGCTGCTCAGGTCGGTGGTGGTGGCAATGTTCATGGCAATGTAATTGCCCTTGGTGGCGCCGGGCGCTGCCAGGTAATTGTTCTGCAGCAGGGCATCGGCCACGTCACTGGCGGTAACGCCCAAGGCGGCCATCTTTTTGGGATCGAGCCAGATGCGCATGGCGTAGGGGAAGCCGAAAACCTGCGCCTGGGCCACGCCGTCCAGGGTTTGGAGCTTCGGTTGCACTACGCGGGTCACGTAGTCGGTAATCTGCCCCAGGGTCATGTGTTTCGAGTAGAAACTGATATACATGATCGCCAGGCCGCGCACATCGGATGACTGGATCACGGAGGCCTGGGCCGCCGGTGGCATCACATTCTTGACCTGGGCCACCTTCGCCATGATGTCGGTGAGCGCCTTGTGCACGTCATAGTTGAGTTTCAAATAGACGGTGATGGTGCTCATACCCTGCTTGCTTGAGGAAGTCAGGTAGTCGATGCCTTCGGCGCCCGCGACCGCCTGCTGGATCGGTTGGGTGATGAACCCCTGGACCACCTGGGCGCTGGCACCCGGATAGTCGGTGGTGATGCTGATCTGGCTGGTTTCGAGCTGCGGGTACTGGCGCAGTTCCATCTTGTCGATGGAGTTCAAGCCCAGCAACAGTATGATCAGGCTGACGACGGTGGCCAGTACCGGACGGCGGATAAACAGGTCGGTGAATTTCATGTGCAGGCGGCTCCAGTCGGTCAGTCGGTCTTCACGCTGTTGTTGATCTCCACCTGCATGCCGTTCTGAAGTTTTTGCTGCCCTGCGGTGACCACCAGATCACCGGGTTTGAGGCCCTTGTCGATGGCTACGCGTTCGCCACGTACCTGCCCGGTGGTGACGAATACCTGGTTGACCTTGAGTATTGGTTTGCCGTCGGCATCCTTGCCATCCTGGGTGACGATGTACACCGAGCTGCCATACAGGGAATAGTCCACCGCAGTGTTCGGCACGGTAACCACCGCCAGCGGTTTACCGGTATAAACGTGGACATTGGCGAACATGCCGGCACGCAACAGGTGTTCGGGGTTACGGATGGTGGCCTGGACTGTGACATTGTGAGTGTTGGGGTCCACCATGGAATCTACCGCGGTAAGCTCACCGGTGAATACCTTGCCTGGATAGGTATCCACGGTAATCTCCACCCGTTGCCCGCGAGCCAGGCTTGCAAGATCCTGTTCCGGCAGAGTGAACTGGGCATACATGGAATCCAGCGACTGCAGGTTGGCGATGGTGGAGCCGACCGGCAGATACTGGCCCAGGTTTACATTGCGAATGCCAATGCGGCCTGAAAACGGCGCGCGCACTGCCAATTTGTCGATGCTGGTCTGGTCGTTCAAAAGATTGGATTTTGCCTGTTTAAGGTTGCTGGCGGCGATATCCAGGTTGGCCTGGGAGTCCAGTCTGCGTTTGACCAGTTCCTGTTCGCGTTTGTAGCTGATTTTCGCCAGTTCCACCTGGGCCTGCAGGCCCGCCAATTGCGCGCGCTGGCTGCTGTCATCCAATTGCACCAGCAAGTCGCCCTTCTTGACCTGCGTGTCTGAATGAAAATAGATGCCGGTTACCGTACCGGCCAATTCATTGCTGACCGGCACACCCTGCACGGCTGTGAGGTTGCCCACGGCGGTCACATAGGGAGGCCAGTGCTCAAGCAGTGCAGCCTGGTCGGAGACGAAGGTCTGCTGTTTCGCATGGGCGAATTTCTGCACCATTGTATAAATTTGCAATCCCTTGATACCGCCCAATACCACCAATACCGCGATGATGATTCCAAACACCAGCATGAAGCGCTTAAACAGGCGTTTGGCCTGCGGTCTTTCATAGCTGATGAGCAGCGACAGTCCATAGAAAAAGACCGTGAGCAGGGCGATCGTAACCACCGCGCCAAGGATGATGCCAATTATCTTGAGCATGATGATGGCCTCTTTTTCAGGATATAACGCCAGCTGAACCGGTGAAAGCGCGTTGATACGTTACTGTCTTCGCTATGCACACATGGAATCCATTGCAGATCAATTTATTCCGCATCTGTGCTGTTCCGGTTGGATACCAAATAGAATCATGGTTCTTGTCCGGGTATTTTACCGTCATTGTCGGTGCCACCTGGAGCGATCTGTGCTGACCCCTTGTAACCATGATCTGATGCAGTCCGGATGCCGCATCCCCTTTATCTGAAACGCCTTCCGCTCTTGATTCCATGGGCTACAGCGCCGGGATAACGGGCTGAAACTCCGGATAAATCCCTGCACCAAGAGCCACAATCTGTCGGATAGCGGTTGAAGTTCACTGGCATCATCCATGAGGGATTTGCAATGGCTGTGTTGCGGTGATCTAGGTGTCGCAATCGTTGGGCTCACCGAATACAGGCACACCCTGACAAAGATCATTACTGTTACTGTCCACAATAAATCCTTGTGGAAAACCGGCACGAAAAGAGCCGCATCATATCCCGGGCCGATGGATGCGGGCAAGTTTAGCCGGTAAATCCAGGGTTTGTGGCGTTGGCTACGCTGAAAGCAGAGTCAGCGTGTGTGGCTCTTACCCAGAGCACGTTTTCCCAGAAGGATATGGGGCGATAGCCGTAGGGCGGCATGGGCGGTTTCCATAATACGGCGGTCGCGGCCGATCAGAAAACTGGCGCGTTTCAACCCAAAACCCATGACGCCATTGCATCCATACGCCCGGATGACGCGTTTTTCAGGGTCGGCCAACAAGGGGAAATCCAGTTTGTACAGCGCACTGAAACGTGCATGGCTGTCACTGTTCTGGGGGCTGACGCCGGCGATCCCGATGCCGCCGGCGGCCAATGTTGGCTGCAACTCACGGAAAGCGCAGGCTTCGCGGGTGCATACAGGAGTGAAATCAGCGGGATAGAAATACAGTATCAGGGCGCCGCGCTGCAGGAGCGAGGACAGGCGCTGGTTGCGGTTGAATTGATCGGGCAATTCGAAATCCGGTGCGAGGTCTCCGAGTTTGAGCATAGTAATTCATGAATCCTTGCGGCAGGCGGTTGGATGCTGTGGCGCTGATATAATGCACTTTCCAGCGCGGGCTGGCCACTTCACTGGAGCAGTATGAAGATCACAGTACACGGCAGCGGCTATGTGGGCCTGGTGAGTGCCGCGTGCTTTGCCAACATGGGTAATGAAGTGCTGTGCGTGGATGTGGACCAGGCGCGGGTGGCAAGGCTCAAACGCGGCGAAGTGCCCATCGTTGAACCTGGGCTGGATCATCTGCTGGCGGACGGCCTGGAAAGCGGCCGCCTGCGCTTCACTGATTTGCCAGCCGAAGGCGTGGCATTTGGGCTGCTGCAGTTCATCGCCGTGGGCACGCCTGCGGACGAGGACGGCTCCGCAGACTTGAAATATGTCCTGCAGGTGGCGCGTACCATCGGCGAGCACATGCAATCCGAGAAAATCGTGGTTGATAAGTCCACGGTTCCGGTAGGCACCGCCGACCAGGTGCGCACGGCGATCGCCGCGGAACTCAAGAAGCGCGGATCTTCACTGAGGTTCGAAGTGGTTTCCAACCCGGAATTTCTCAAGGAAGGCAGTGCGGTGGAGGATTTCGCCCATCCCGACCGCATCGTGGTGGGCGCAGACCAGCCCCGCAGCATCGAAGTCATGCGCACCCTGTACGCGCCATTTACCCGCAACCATGAGCGTCTCATGATCATGACGGTGCGCGACGCGGAATTCACCAAGTACGCCGCCAACGCCATGCTGGCTGCGCGCATCAGCATGATGAATGAATTCGCCAATATTGCCGAACGCCTGGGGGTGGACATTGAACAGGTGCGCAAAGGCATCGGCTCGGATCCGCGCATCGGTTACAGTTTCCTGTACGCCGGCGTCGGCTACGGCGGCTCCTGTTTTCCCAAAGACGTCTCGGCTCTCACCCGCACCGCGGTGAAATCCGGATATGAACCGGTGATGCTGCATGCGGTCGAAGAAGTGAACCGCCGCCAAAAGCAGGTGTTGTTTGAAAAAATCAGCGGTCATTTCGGCGGCAAACTCAAAGGGCGCAGCATTGCGCTTTGGGGCCTGGCCTTCAAACCCAACACCGACGACATGCGCGAAGCCCCCAGCCGGGTACTGATGGAGGCGCTATGGCAGGCAGGCGCCAGGGTGCGCGCCTACGACCCGGCGGCCATGCAGGAAGCGCGGCGTCTTTATGGACAGCAGCCCCTGCTGACGCTGTGCCAGTCGCAGATGGAGTGTCTGGATGGTGCCGATGCCCTGGCGGTGGTCACTGAGTGGACCCAATTCCGCAGCCCGGATTTCGAACTGTTGAAACAGCGGCTTAAGCAGCCGCTGATTTTCGACGGCCGAAACATCTATGCTCCGGAGCAACTGCATGCCGCCGGTTTTACCCTGTATTCCGTGGGCCGTCCTACGATCAACTCCTGATGATGTTGTTGGCGCCGCTAGTATTTTGCGATTTGGAACCAAAGCGCTCAGCCATTGCGCATAGCAGCAGCAAACCCAGCGTCACCAGACCCAAGCCGCCCGCCGCGCCGAAGCGCGACGCGGTCACGGTCACGGAAGTGGTGGCGCTGCCGGAACCTACCGCGTTGGTGCAGGTCAGCTTCACGGTATAGGTTCCGGCGGTGTTGAAGGTCACGTTGGGGTCCAATACGCTGGAATTCGGCACACCACTGGAGCCGAAATCCCACAGGTAGGTGAAATTGCTGCTGCCGTCATAGCCCATGCACTTGCCCTGGAATGCCGTGCTCTGGCCGGTATAAATGCTGGTACCGGATGCCGGCGCCGAAATTGCCGCACTGGTTGCCGGATAAGTGCCTGAAGTCAGCAGCGAATTGACATTCGGCAGGCCGAACCCGTACGTGCCGTTGGGATTGGTGCCGCCCCCGGGCTGTGAGGCGCTCCCCTGGAGCAGGGTATACGGGTTCGAACCCGGGTAGGCCGACAGCATCAAAGCAATCAGCCCGGCGATATGCGGGGCTGCCGCCGAGGTTCCGCAGAAGGGCGTGCCAAAGCCGCCAGCGCCGGTCACGTTCACGCAATCGGGTGCCACAAAGTCCGGCTTTTGAATTGTTTCTTGGGGAAATGTGCCCTGGTCTGCGGTACCGAACAACACCGGTCCGGTTGAACTGTACGGTTCAACGTTATAGGGCGTGCTGGGTTGTACCGCGCCGACGGTGATTTCGCCGGTGGTAAATGCAGTGCCGACCTGTGCGCCCACTGCCGATTGCGCATAGACGCTTCCCGATGTGGTGGATGGGTTCACAACCGTCACATAGGAATTAAGCGAGCTGATCAGCACCTTGAACTGACGGGTGGTGGGTGTGCTGTCTTTTACGAAGAAAATCTGCAGATACACCGTGGCGGTGCTGGCGCTGGTGTTGTTCCACTGGTTCCCCTGAATGGGTGTTGGGCCCGGGTCGGTTAAAGGCAGGCTGTTCGTCTGGTTGCACACGCCGTTGGTGGTACTTAGATTTTCACCCTGATTGCAAGCGATTGGATTGCCGTTGGCATCGAATAGCACCACATCGTAGTCGCTGGGGCTCACGTAGCTGGAACCCTTGTCGGTATTGTCGGTATTGTCCCAGGGATCATTCCAGATCACCGTATATACGATGGTATCGCCGCCGGACAGGAGATTCGTACCACCAACCTGGAAACACAGGGGCTGGCCGATGTTTGCCGGCGGGTTGCAGCTTAAGGAGTTGTTGTAGGTACCGAAATTCATGGCTTGTGTATATGGGATGTTGTTTACCGTCTTATTGACCGTTTGCGGATTCCAGGTGCCGGCCCAGTAACCTGTACCGTCATTACCCGCGGCCGTGACCAGGTGAATGCTGGGGTGGGCGCTGGCGAAATTGGCGACGCCGGTGGCAAACGCGCCGTTGCTGAACATGGACTGGCCGAGAGGGCCCAAGTCATCCACCACCACATTGGCATTGATCTGGCTGTTGAAATCATTGAGCGCGGTAAGGAAATCCACGGTGGAGGCCGGGCCGGCAAATCCCAGGCGTTTTACGCCGGGGGCCAGGTCATACACGATTTCCATCATGGCGGTGCCTTCGGAGCCTGAGCTTTTCCATGCCGAATTGTTGGGGTCATCCCAAATATTGGCAGGCAGATCGCCGCTTCCCTGGGATGTGGATACGCCGCTGTCGCCGTCGGAGATCACACCCACCACCATGCCCTGGCCGGTGTAACCGGTGGCGGTGCGAAACGCCGAAGCGCCGAGAATCTGGTCGCCCTGGGTATCCACGGAACCGGTGCGCGGCAGCACCCCTAGAGACGTGGATTTCCGCACCAGCAGGTATTGCGGCACCGCGACCCGGACCACATCGGGCAGGGCGGCGGCTTCAGCTAGTTTATCCGCTGGAATCCATGCCTGGATGACGCCCAGCGCAGGACTGTCGACTGCACCGGTGGCGCCCATCGATTGCAATTCCGCCACATCCGGCGGGTTGCCGTTGTGACCATAATGCAGATACACCTGTACCTGGCCTGCAGCATTCCAGCGCGCCTGCAGCGGAGAGTTCTGCTGGAAGAGTTCCCGGCTCAGGGCGGCGGCCATCAAGGGCTGGATGCGTTGTTGACTCGCGGCTGCGGCGATGACCGCTAGTCGTGGATCCAGTTTTTGGCCGGCAGGTGCCGCGGTACCCGCGTTCACTACCATCGGAAGTGCGCTTAGCAATGCAACACTCATGCAATGCATCAGAAGCCGAAATGCTGTGTTCATGTGTAGATTTCCAGAATGGTAAGTGATGTATGTTCCTGGCTAGGTGTTTTACTGAATCCGAGAATCGTAAAGGGTGAGCAGGGCAGTCAAAGCCATTGACTCGATTGTGCCGCTGCCTGAAGCGGCGAAACCAGCCTGCAGCATGGACAGGGGTCGGCTGACAATGATGCCGGTCGCCCATGTGACAGCAGCCCGGTCCTCCTCGGCGGGTTGTCGTTTCGATGGGTGATAGTGCCGATATACCTGTGCCTGACCGGCAGCGTTCCGGCTTGCTTTTTGCGGTGAATTTTCACGAATGAATTCACGCTTCAGTGCTGCGGTCTTCAGTGTTTGGGTTCTGCCGGTACCAGCCGTTGGGAAAATGACATCGAGTCTCCGGCCGAGTTTGTTTGAATTAATCGCAGCCCGGGACGAGGCGGAAATAGCACCTGAAAGCAGGAACGGGAAGAACAGTACTGTGTACGGGAAATTGATGTTCATGACGGGCATACCCATTAGCGAGGTTGCGCATAGCTGGGTGGTGTAATGCGGATCACGAATGGAAGAGCGGCTATTGCGTTAAGATCCGAGGGTTTTATCCATCCCTGTATCAGCCGCAGTGCCGGACTCGGGACGGCGCTGATTAAACCGTTGGCGGATAATGTGAAAATATTGTCCGCGGTTAGCGCGCTGACATGCACATATACCTGCAGACGCCCTTGATCGTCGGCGCGCACCAGGCCGGTATGGAAGGCTGATGGAGGAGTGCCCCGCTCTAGTTGTTGTACGGCGCTTTGCAATAACGGCGAGATTTTTTGGGTAAGCGGTTTGCTCGCGGCTGGAACGGACGAATCCGGATTAAGTGTCGCGCTGTGCACGCAGGCGACCGAGCCCAAGGATGCAATGAACACGGCCAGCCAAACCTGTAATTTGTAGCGAGTGTTCATTTCGGGTAGTCCCACACAGTCATTGAGCTTCCCTGGGGCACCTGAGGATGCATGTGCAACAGTGCCGAAAGGGTATGAATATTCATTGCAGCCCTTGTTAAAAGACTAGCACAGGCCCCGGGTTGCACAGAAGAAAAGCCGCATGGCGGGAGCAATTTGGCGATGTTAGAATGCCGCGTCATACGGGGCGGTAGCTCAGCTGGGAGAGCGTCGCGTTCGCAATGCGAAGGTCGAGGGTTCGATCCCCTTCCGCTCCACCAGGATTTCAGCATAACAAAGCCGGGCCCGCCCGGCTTTGTTATTGCGCGCCCCGGTAGCTCAGTTGGGTGAGGCCGGTGTGTTTCGCGAGCACCGCTCGCGTGCGGCCGAACGCCCGTACCGGATGTACGGGCCGGCGGGCATGCCAGGGACGGCTGGTATCTTCCGATGTGATAATAAACCCACACGCCCCGGTAGCTCAGTTGGATAGAGCATCCCCCTCCTAAGGGGAAGGTCGGCGGTTCAACTCCGCCCCGGGGCGCCATAGACCATCCCGTGCCGTTTCAGCCGCGCGGATCAGGTGCTGGATATTCAGTGGTCAGTTTGCAGGGCTTTCAGCAACGGACCCAGATGTGATTCGTAATGTTTCCAGCGGTGTACCGAGGTCTGGTACAGGGGTTTTCTCACTTGTGCAGCGCTGGCGGTTGTTACCGTGCGTTTGACCGATGCGTGCTCCAGGCAGGCAGCATCAAATTCAAGCCCGCATTTGTCCAATATCCTGCGCAATTCCGCTTCCGGGTCCACCACCAGTTTTTCGTATTCAACATCCAGTATCCTGCCGGGCAACAGCTTGTGCCAGTGCTGCATCAATGTGTCATACAAGCGGTAGTACTGTCCTAGCTCCGTGAGGTCATAACTGTAGGGAACTTCGGAACTGAACAAGCGTTGATAGCAGGACAGGCAGGTGTCCATCGGGTCGCGTTTGCAATTGATGATGATTGCGTTCGGGAACATCAGATGCAGCAGGCCGATGAACTGGAAATTTCCTGGCAATTTATCCGTGAAATACTCCTTGGCTTGCCGAAGCGGCGCAGTCATGGCTGCATATTGATCCGCGCCTTTTTGCAAATCGGCAATTACCTCGGTTCCGTTGCCGGGAAAGTTGCTGCCGCGGGTGCCCCAGATTTCACCAATGTTTTTTGCAATAAAGATCATATGCGGCAGCTCACCGCCGGCCGCAATCGAGGGGTGTGCGGCCAGCATTTGTTCCAGCAGGGTGCTACCGGAACGCGGCATGCCCAGAATAAACATGGGCTTTATGTCGCTGCTGACCTTACCTTGAAATTGTGCGAAAAAATCCGGTGTGAACAGCGATGTGATGCGGTTGGCCCGGAGTTTCTCATTGACCCCGCTGAATTGCACGCTGCGTCTCTTGGCGGTATTGGCGGCCTGCAGGTGGGTAAATGCACGGTCATAATCCCGAAGATCTTCGTAGGCCTTGGCGAGTGCAAAATCGATATCGATGCGGCCAGCTTCGTCCAATGACTGCTCAGCACGTTGTTTTAACTTGGCAAACCATGAATCTTCCGGTGAAAAAGTGTGCAAATTCGATAACTGGTAGTAACCGTTCATTTCCGGTTCGAGTTCCAGGGCATGCATCACCGCTTGTTCCGCTTCCTGCGGCTTACCCAGCATTGTCAATACCACACTGCGATTAAAATGTGCGGTCGATGCATCGGGGTGTTTTTCGATCACATCATCATAGATTCGCAGTGCATCAAGCTGGCGATTCTGGGCGGTCAGTATGTTTCCCAGCATGATCGGCAGACGGGTGTCATCCGGGAATCGGGCCATGGATTTGCGCAGTATGGTTTCCGCTTCTCCGTGGCGGTTCATGACCATGAGCGTATTGGTCCATTCAATGATGCTGACCAGGTTGCCGGGATGCGCCTGGGCGGCCCTGGCAAACGCTTCACAGGCCTGATTCTGGTCGCCCATTTGGAAAAGCGCCAGGCCCAGACCATGCCAGGTGCGTGCCATATCCAGCGGAGCCCGGCAAACGGAGAGCGCATGTTTGAAGTGGCCGGCCGCGATTTGAGGCCGGTTTTCCGCCAGTGCCGTTACCCCTGCAAACTGCAATACCTGGTAATTGTCGTGAGCCTTGGTCAGCAGTGACTGGGCCACCTCGGTTGCCGATTGGATATTGCCGGCCGCCAGTGCATCGGCGCCGCTATCCAGTTCCTTTTTCAGGGCTGCTTCCACGGATTGGTTTGGAGTGAGTGACTGTTGCATATCAGTGATTAGTTGGAAGATTGGTGCAGGTTGCGTAATTGCTCAAGAGCGCCGTCCCGCATGATTTTGCCGATTGCGGGATCGATCCGGAAGCTGGTCTCGGCATTCGGGTTGATGATGATTCCGGTGCCTTCACTCAGCCCGAGACTGGCGAATCGTGCGTCCACTTCGACCACATGGCGAAATGGGTTGTCAGCTGCAATGAATGCGTCAGTGTAGGTAGTGCCTGTGAACACCGCGAGCATCAGCTGTTCCATATTGGGCCCGTCACTGACGAACATCATGCGGGTGCCGTCCTGTGGACGGCCTTTGCCGTCCCAGGATTTATCCATTAATACGATGACCCGGGACATGACGAACTGCAGCAATACCTTGCGCAGGCTTTCGCTGTCCGAATGCTCGGCATTCTTTATGGCAAGTTCCAGTTCGACAGGTGTCACCCGGTCTGTCATGGCGGCATCTCGTTATCTATAGATGTGTGGAGCAGACTGTAAACGTCTGATTATATAGTATCGGCCCACCCGCTCGTATCACCGAGTGCTTCGAGCAGTCTGCCCAGACGGTGCTTGTACGGTTGCCAACGGTCGATGGATGTCCGATACAGAGGTTGCCGGACCTGTGCCACGCTGGCCGTGTGGATAGGACCAGTTGAACCGAAATTCATGCATTCCGGATGCCATGGCAGATGCAGGAATTCCAGTAGCCGGCGGATTTGCGCTTCAGGTTCAGTGACCAATTCTTCGTATTGCAGTTCATAAAACCGGGTTTCAGGCAACAAGTGCCGCCAATGCGCCATCATTTCCAGATACAGCCGGTAATATTTGCCGAGATCCTGCAAGTCATCTGCAAATCCATGTGCAGACTGGAACAGGGTTGTATAGCAGGATACGCAGGTATCCAGCGGATTCCGCCGGCAATGGATGATGGCGGCATTCGGGAAGAGCACATGCAGCAGTCCCGCCAGGGCAAAATTGGATGGCATTTTATCGGTCATGTGCCGGGCGCTGCCAAGCATTGGCTGCAGGGATGAGGCAATTGATCCGGCCAATTCCCGGTAGCCTGCTTCACCCATGTCTCGCAAACTGTCCGCCAGCTCGCTGCGGTAGCGATCCTTGAACCGCCGGCGCAGTGCGGCGTGCAGCAGCACCATTTCCCCGCCGGAACGCACCAGGGGATGCCGGGCCAGGCTCTGTTCAAGCAGTGTCGTGCCGCTGCGCGGCATGCCGACAATGAATATCGGAGCATTGGTATGGTTACCTGATTTGCGCATACGCCCGATGTAATCGGCATCGAACAGATTGCGTATAGCGGTATAGCTCGCTGCCTGGGCGGCATGCGAATAGGGAATCAGCTTGCGGCGGGCTGTTTTACATGAAGTGAAACAGTCAAATGCCCGCTGATATTCCCGGTTATCCTGCAGGATGCGCGCCAATGAATATTGAACGTTGACGCGCATGCCTGCATCCTGGTCGTTGTCCGGCATGCTCGCAGCATTCTGTAACCGCTGATATACAGGATCATCCAGGTTCAATTTGCGTATGTTGACCAGGTGAGCGTAGGCATTAAAGTAATCAGGCGCCAGAACAATGGCGTGGCGCAAAGCCTGTTCTGCCGCGTCAAACCTGCCAGCGACGCTCAGGGCAATGCCCCGCTGGCAGAATATGCCCGGATGCGAAGGCGCAAAACCGGCGGCAGCATCGAGTAATTCAAGAGCTTCTTCAATACGCTGCATCTCGATCAGCAAAGCTGCCAGTTTGCAATGCAGGTCCGCATCTCGAGGTAGCTTCTTCAAGGCTAAGCGATAGCTAGCCTCGGCTTCCTGGCGCAAATAGGCTGCTTTCTGACAATCTGCGAGGGTAATCAATGCCTGAGTTAAATCGGGATTAATCGATAAAGCGCAACGATAGCATTCGGCAGCTGGATCCAGTCCCTCCAGCCCTTGAAGAACCGTCCCTAACTGATACCAGATAAGCGCATTTTTCGGCTCAAGCGTGAGCCAGCGTTCGTAAATAGGTACGGCCTGCAATGGGTGTTCTGTGACGACAAGGAATTGGGCGAAATTGCCCAGAAACACTGGATTGTTTGGCTCCAACTCCAAGGCCTTCCGCAACAGTGTTTCGGCATCATCATGCCGGCCCTGCTGGTGGGAAGTCAGCCCGAGATAGTGGATGGCCGCGGCATGCCGCGGATTCAGCTGTAACGCCTGCCGCAACAGTTGTTCCGCATCGCTGAATTTTCCCTGCTTTTGAAAGGCGATGGCTTGGGAGATCAACATGCCTGGTGTTGCAGAATTCATCCTGTGAGCAGCGCACGTTCGGAGTCGGGAAGAATTCGCATGAATGGCGTCAGGTATTCTGAATAATTGCGCCAACGGCCTACGGAATCGGAATATATGGGTTGCCTGGCCTGCCAGACACTGGCGGTGGAAATTGTTTTGTCGCTCGCCTGGGTATTCGCGCAACCGGGCTCCCAATTCAGACTGAGGAAATCCAGCAATTTATGCATCCCAGTTTCCGCGTCGCCGACCATCGCCTCATATTCAATCTGGTGAATTGTGTTTGCATACATAGATTGCCAATACAGCATCAATTTGCGATATCCCAGGTAAAAATGACCGATATCCCCAAGATCATAGGCATAGGCATTGCGCGTATGGGCAAAATGCTGGAAATAGATGGAAAGCGCCGTATCACGGGGGTCGCGCGTGCAATGAATGAAACGAGCTTCAGGAAACAGTTGAGCGATTAAGCCTATATACATGAAATTAATTGGATTTTTATCAACTATGTAGCGTGCTTTACTGGCCTCGCGCGGCCAACGCGACCGATATTCTTGTGCCAGCATTTCCAGGTGTTCCGCCGTCAGGCGGCGCAGGCAAAGGGGATAGGGTACTCCGGCATGCTGCGAAAGCGATTCGGCCAGTCTGTCCAGCATTTCCGTTTCACCCAGCGCATACACCGCGCTATGGTTGCTGAGCATGCGATCCACAAGAGTCGTTCCGCTGCGCAGCATACCGACGACGAATACCGGTGTCGGCGCTGTTTGTTTTGCCAGCGTGGCTTGCAGCGCAGGCATCTGGCACTGGGTATCAACAAATTGCTCCCACTGCAGTCGGTCGTAACGAATTTGCCGGCGATGCATGCGGTTTCCGGATAGATAATGTTCGAATGCTGGCGAATACTC
The DNA here is from genome assembly GCA_028870845.1 of Gammaproteobacteria bacterium. Taxonomy (GTDB): domain Bacteria; phylum Pseudomonadota; class Gammaproteobacteria; order Natronospirales; family REEB76; genus REEB76. Next base: position 18,485 of record JAGWOR010000041.1, read on the forward strand.
GCGGGTATCATCCAGCAGCTTCCCGAGGGCGAAATGCAGGCAGATGCGTGTATTGGCAGGCAGCTGGGCATCCTCGAGCCTGGTTTTGCATATTCCGATGCGCTGGTCATCCATGGCTTCTGCCTTGGAGCTGTGGGCCAGCATAAGATAGGCAGGGCCGGATTGGGGGTCGCACTGAATCGCGTGCAGAAATGCCTCGTTTGCCCTGGAAAATTCGCCCAACCCCATCAGCATCTGACCGATGCGGACATGCAATCGCGCCAGCTCCGGTCGAAGTTGTTGAGCGCGCTCGAACAATTTCAGCGCAGCCTGGTTTCGGCCATACTCCGCAAGTAGCCCCGCGGCCTGCTCAATGTGCTCTGCATCCTCAGAAATGGCTTCAGCCATGGCGGTTAACAAAGGTTCGATGTCGCTCACACGTCCCTGATTTCTCAACAAAAAGGCCAGGCTGAAATAGGCATCGTGCAGTTCCCGATCGAGTGCGATGGCTTGACGCAGCGAGGCTTCAGCAGCTGTGTCTTCACCCATGAGACGCTGGCAGTTGCCTAACTGGTAATGGGCGGGGGCCAAAGTGTTGTCGAGAGCCACTGCCTGGGTGAGCGACTCATGCGCGGATGACGTTTTTCCCTGTGTAAGCTGCGCCACACCTTCTTTATAGAGATGCAGGGCCTTGTCCGAGGGCAGGGTATCTTGTTTATGGGTCACCGTCATTATGTCACCTTGAAAATAAGTCGTGGGTAGCCAGGGGAGCATCCGGGTTACTAGTCTATCTGAACGCAGCAATTTACCGATCTGCCCTTTTGTCGGTTTATAAAAACACCTTAATTGCTATGTTGCATAATAGCAACATAGCATGTCAAATTGGTTTCGAACCGCCCAGATTGGTCATTTAATATGGGGTCACTACACGGCATTCGTGTACACGATTTACAACAAACCCTTCCAATTTGAATTTTATGTGCTACAGTTACAACAGTCTGAGGAAGGTGGGCAGGGTAATGCCTGTTTTTCCATGAGACTGTATGTAAGCCGCTCACGTTAGTTTTAAGTCCCCATAACGTGATTGCGCGTGAATCTTGAGGGGGAGCAGGTTCCAAACTCTTCAAACTATGTAGGAGTCTTCGGATGAACAGCACACAAGTCAGCAAAGCCGTTCGCTATGCCCTGGTGGCAGGCGCGGCCTCGGCAATATCGGCACCGGCGGTATTCGCGCAATCCGCGGCGCCGGCGGCCAGCACCGCCACCCAGCCGGCCACCGCGCAGCTGGGCAAGATCGAGGTGACAGGTACACGCATCAAGCGCACCGATGTGGAGACTGCCCAGCCGGTCACCATCGTCACCCAGGCACAGATCAAGGCCACGGGCTTGACCACCGTCGGCGACATCCTGCAGAACCTGACCCAGGCCGGTAACGCCCTCAATACCCTGTTCAACAACGGCGGCAACGGCGCCACCTACCTGGACCTGCGCTATTTGGGCTCCCAGCGCCTGCTGGTACTGGTGAACGGCCGCCGCTGGATCCCCTCCCTGGCCGGCTCGGTGGACGTGAATTCCATACCGGCCTCCGTCATCGACCACATTGAAATCCTGCAGGACGGCGCCTCCGCCATTTACGGATCGGACGCCATCGCGGGTGTGGTGAACTTCATCACCATCAAGAATTACAACGGCGCCGAGGCCGATGCCTACATGGGCATGTACGACGGCCACGGGGACGGCGGCGGCTGGGACGGCAAGACCCAGCAGTACGACTTCACCATCGGCACCGGCGGTGACCGCTCCAACGTCACCATGAACGTGAGCTATATGAATCAGGCTCCGGTCTGGGCGGGCGCCCGCACCATGAGTGCAGAGCCCATCTGGACCCAGGGTGGCGGCAGCAGCGCCACGCCCAATGGCAGGCTGTTTTTGTGGGGCCCGACACTGGCAGGCCAGACCATCGGCAGCGGCACGTGTGCGCCATACAATCCGGCCAGCAGTTCGTATGGAACTTGCGATTTAACGCTCAAAGCACCGGTGGCTGGAAAGCCGTCGCTATCCGATTACCAGAACTGGTCATCTACGGATGCTTACAATTACGCTCCGCAGAATTACCTGCAAACGCCCAACGAACGCACTTCAGCCTATGTGCAGGCGCATTACGATCTGGCGGATAACCTGACGTTTTCCACGGAAGTGCTGTACAACCAGCGCAATTCCAACCAGACGCTGGCGCCTTCGCCGCTGTTCCTGGGCCTGGGTGAATATACCGTCAACGGCCAGGGCATCGACATCAGCGCCCAGAACCCCTACAACCCGTTCGGCGTGGACCTGGTCAGCAACAGCAGCCAGTGGTGCGTGGTGCAGGGCAACTGCAGCACCAACCCCAATGAGCTGCTGCTGTTGTTGGGCCGCCGGCCAGTGGAGGGCGGCAACCGGGTGTTCAGCCAGAATGTGTCCACTTTCCAGTTCAACGGCGGGTTCTCCGGCTACTTCAACATGCTGGGCTCGGAATGGGACTGGGATGCGAGCTATAACTACGGCACCATCAACGAGTTCGATTCCACCAACGGCCTGTTCAACACCGGCCGCATGGCCCAGGCCCTGGGCGCCACAACGGTCGGCCCCAATGCCGGCCTACCGACCCAGGACACCTACAATTGCGATCCAACCGCCGGCTGCGTGCCCATGAACCTGTTTGGCGGCTTGGGTTCGCTCACCAACAACATGCTGGTGTACACCCAGTACCAGGAGCACAACACCTCGCAGCTCAACATGCGCGACTACACCACCAACATCACCGGCAACATCGGTGACTGGTTTGGCGCCGGCGAGACCGGCATCGCGCTGGGCTACGAATACCTGGAGAATGATGGCTACTATCATCCGGACGCCACCACTTCTTCGGGCAACACCACCGGCAACACCACCCAGCCCACCGACGGCCGCATCAACACCAATGCCCAGTACATTGAGTTGAACATCCCGTTGCTGAGCAACATGGCGTTTGCCAAGAACATGAACCTGGACCTGGCCAACCGCTGGTCGCAGTTCAAGTGGCAGGGCGGCACGCCGGGCTCCACGGGTTCCATGATCACCCACGCAGCGCATACCTCCACCGGCCGTGCGGCCTTGAAATACCAGGTGGTGGACAGCTTCCTGTTGCGGGCATCCTGGTCCCAGGGCTTCCGCGCCCCGAGCATCAGTGAACTGTATTTCGGGCAGAGTTCAAATTACCCGCAAGCCTCGGACCCGTGTGCGGGTGGTACCTACGGCGGATGGGCTCCAGGCGTTGCGCCTGCCTGCCCCACCGCGCCGAACCATAGCCAGCCCAACAGCCAGATCGAATCCACTTCGGGCGGCAACCCGGACCTGACGCCGGAACGCGCCATCTCCAAGACCGTGGGCTTCGTCTACAACCCCAACTGGTTCCCGGGCTGGGACTTCAGCGCCGACTACTACCACATACAGCTGACCAACACCATCGGCACCATCAGCCCGCAGACCATCCTGAACGGCTGCTATATCCAGGGCAATACGAATTTCTGCAACCTGATTACGCTCAGTGGTCCGGTGATCACCAACATCAAGGATACGGATGTGAACACCGGCAGCACCGTGACCGACGGCATCGATATCTCGACCCACTACAAGTTCCCGTCCACTTCGATCGGCGACTTCAAGGCGGGCCTGGACATCACCTTCGTACGCGACTACCTGAACACGTTTGCCACCGGCAGCGGCTTTATGACCACCCAGGCGGCCGGCTATGCCACCTCCTTCGGCGGCATACCGAAGCAGAAAGCCGAGTTCAACCTGACCTGGAACTACGGCAACTGGTCGGCGGACTGGAATATCAAATATGTGGGGCCGATCTATGAAGCCTGCTCGAAGGCGACCATCAATACCTTCCACGAGTGCTCCAATCCGACGGAAGTCTACGAGCCGACCGGTTCCATGGGTAAGAACCATTTGGGAGCCTGGGTCACGCATAACGTGCAGGGCACCTACCATGTGGACAGCTGGAACACCGACCTGACCTTCGGTATCCGCAACCTGTTCAACAAGCTGCCGCCGGCGGAGCTCACCGCGTTCGCCAACAGCTATGGACCGGCGCTGTACAACATCGTGCCGGGCATGTTCTTCTACGGACGCGTCAGCGTGAAGTTCTAAAACAA
>JAGWOR010000070.1 GCA_028870845.1 Gammaproteobacteria bacterium
ATCTCCAATGCTCTTGACGCTGGTGATGCCACGCCTGAAAACGCAGAGTTATTAAAGCGGATTTTTACGCAAAGAATGCGCGATAAACACGGAAATTTATACGCGAATCAGCCTGCGGATAAGCGTCCGCAGGCAATTCGCTTCCTGGAAAAAACCCCTAAGAATTCCCTGCGCATCCCGTTTTTGAATGCCGTGTTCCCGGACGCCTATTTCATTTTTTTATACCGGCAACCCGGCCCCAATCTCGCCAGCATGATGGAGGCCTGGAAGTCAGGAAAATTTGTCACTTACAAATCACTCCCCGGATGGCGCGGCATGCCCTGGTCGCTGCTATTAATACCGGGCTGGCGGGAACTCCCGGCAAGCGACCTGGCAACTGTGGTTGCAAAACAATGGTGCGCCGCCAACGTCGCCATACTGGAAGCACTTGGCAGCCTGCCGGCTGAGCGCTGGTGCAGCCTCGCCTACGAAGAACTCGTCGCCGATCCGGGAAAGAGCATCGATAAACTGTGTAATTTCAGCGGGTTAAGCAGGGCTTCGATGTCGGACCAGGCCCATGACCTGCCATTGTCACGCTACACCCTGACGCCGCCAGCCGCCGACAAATGGCTGCGTCACAGCCAAGAAATCCAGCGAGTCATGCACTTTGTCGAACCGGTTTTTACCCGCATACAGAAATTTGGGAAATAGCGGTGATCACCGGGAATGCAACCGATTTGATGGATAAAATACGCCGCGCCGCCAGCGCTCGTGCCCAGGGTAACGTTCTCGAGACCGAGACACTATGCAAGCAGGTTCTGGAATCAGAACCCGGAAATCCTGAATGCAATTACATGATTGGCACGCTGCTGATTGAAAAGCAGCAATATCGCGAAGCACGCATACATCTGGAATTAGCCCTCAGATCATGGCCCGCACATCCTGGCATATTAACCGCACTTGGGAATGTCTACTTTTTGACAGGTGATTGGAATGCCTGTATTGCCTGTTATCAGACGCTGCATGCATCGGGAAACATCGGCACATTCACCAGCCTGAATCTCGCGATTGCATTGATAAATACAAAGGACCTGACCGCAGCATCGGTCGTGCTGGAGCGCGCCTTGACCAGCTATCCGGATGATTCAGGGTTGTGGAATGTGTATGGCGATGTACTCAACAGACAGCACCGGGACAAGGATGCGGAAGCCGCATTCCAGCGTGCCTTGAAACTGGCGCCTGGCAACCCTGACATACGTGCAAACCTGGCTTTGTTGTATGAACAATCCAATAAACTGGAAGAAGCTGAGAACCTGGCGCAGAGTGGACTGAAGCAGCATCCAGCACATGCATCCTTGATACTTACGGCTGCACGTTGTTTAAGGCGCCGCAAGCATTACCGGGACGCATTGTCACTTCTTAATCGCATGACCAAAGATGCTGACCTGCGATTCGTGCGCGCCGCCGAGTTCGAACGCGGGCGGATTTACGATGCCCTCGACGACATTGATCAGGCCTATGCTCATTTCAAACGGGGTAATTTGCTGGCTTATGAAATCAGGCCGGAGAGCGTATCCGGCGGCCAACAATATCTGAAGGAAGTAAATGAGCTGGTTGGAAAATTCAAACAGGATGATTTGCTGGAGCGCCTTGCAGTCAACGCAAAGGATGAAAACTACTCCGGCCAATCACCGGTATTCCTGCTTGGATTTCTGCGTTCCGGCACCACGCTTATGGACACAATATTGCAATCCAGCCCTAATGTTGCGGTACTGGAAGAAGAGCCGACCCTGGATGCACTGATTCAATATTCCCAGAGCCTTCCCGGAGGTTACCCCAGCTGCCTGGCTGCAACAACAAATACCCAGAGAGCCGAGCTGCGATCATTGTACTGGAACACAGTTAACGGCATCTATGGCGCCAATCCGGCCGGCAAGCTGCTCATCGACAAGCAGCCGCTCAATAGCATAAATGTCCCGCTGCTTTTCACCATTTTTCCCAATGCCCCAATACTATTCGCCCTGCGCCATCCCTGTGATGTCATCTTGAGCTGTTTCATGCAGATGTTTGGCACCAGCAATGCCCACATCAATTTTACCTCGCTGGAAAGCGCTGCTGTAATTTACGCAAGTTTCATGCAGGCCTGGCAGCACTATGCGAAAACCCTGCCGCTGCATTACCGATACCTGCGTTATGAGGACCTGGTACAAGATGAGAAAAATACCATGCGCACAATATTGGAATTTCTGGGCTTGCGAGATAATGCGGGAAAATTGCATTCTGAAGTCGCTAGACAGCGAGGGCGAATCTACACGCCCAGCTACCACCAGGTGATTCAGCCAATCTACCGGAATGCAGTCAACCGCTGGCACCGCTACCGTAAGTATTTTGACGCCACGTTGCCGCTACTTCGCCCGTATATCGATTATTTCGGTTACGAAGCCTGAGTTGCTTTAGGCGAAGATGCATTGTCGACAGGTTCGATCTTCAACGCCAGCGTAAACCGGGAAGCGTAGCAAATCCGGTTGGGTGGACGTCCCACATGCGGAATATTGCCATCGAACATCACCAGCCTGCCCGGGCGCGGACTCACCGCAACCTGGGCATCCATGCTTGAATCGAAAAACAGGGTTTCTCCACCCCATTCCACATCCCACTGAGTGGTCATGAACCATAATGCCGTCAGATCCTGTTCTCCCGGCTTGCAATCGGTATGCGTGAACAGCATGTCGCCATAGGCCGCATGATTACAATAGCAACGGTACACACGGTAGCTTCTGTCACCCGGCCAATCTTTCGCCGCTAAAAGGCTTGGAGCATACACCGGCAATTTGGCAGCGGTATCCAGGGGAATATTCACCGCCCAATGACGGAATTCCTTGGTTTCAGGGCGGGCTATTTCGTTACGTGTATAGGCGCTTTGCTCCAGTGATGCGGTCAGATTCATGATCTCCCGCGCGCTTAGCAGACCGTCATATACGCGGATTTCGCGCCCCTCGATCAGGTGTTTACGCATGGATTGCATGCGAGTGCGTGTCCAATTGCCGGCCCGTTTATATAGCCTTAATATGAGCCGTCCACCCGGGGGATTGCAAGCCTGAAATGCGTTGAGTACACGCAAAAGGTATTATTTACGATATGGCGCTGGAACCAAGCATCAACATTACCGCGGCGTTTGCCTCGCCGATTATTCAAACACGGATGCCGGATTGCGATGCCCTGAATACGCGTCTGCGGGAGCTATTCCTGCGCTGGGAAACGGACAGCAGCCGAAAGCGCAGTTCGGTTCCGACGCCGGTAGTCAAAGTCGAAGTCTATGAAAGCGACTTTTCGCTGTTCCAAAACCCGGAACCGGAAATCCAGGCATTGGCCAAGTTCTGCCTGCAATACACCGGTTACGTCATCCAGCAGCTGAACGGATATACGGCGGAGGAAATGCGCGAGCTGCGCCTATACCATCACAGCTGGTACCACCTGACTCGCCAGGCGGGTTATACCGCCCAGCACAACCATCCCATGGCATCCTGGTCCGGGGTGTATTGCGTGGATCCCGGCGACCCGGTGCCGGACAAGTTCAATAACGGCACCCTGCGTATGCTCGACTCCCGCACCACGGCCAGCATGTACCTGGATGCCGGCAATGCCCACTGGCGTACGCCGTTCGGATTCGGCGAACTGGCATATCCGTCACAAGCCGGACAATTAATCCTGTTCCCGTCTTACCTGATGCACGAAGTGGCGCCCTATTACGGCCAGCGGGAACGCATAACCGTGGCGTTCAATGTCTGGGTGCGGGCGGCTGGCGAACCCGCAAGCGAGCCGGTGCTGCATTTACGCGGCACCACCGCATAATCCCGAATTCCTCTATTCCCTGGTCTCGATGCAAAAAAAAAGCGGCCCCTTGCGGGGCCGCTGAGTGTGCCTTTCGGCGTTCTTGTTTTAGAACTTCACGCTGACGCGTCCGTAGAAGAACATGCCCGGCACGATGTTGTACAGCGCCGGTCCATAGCTGTTGGCGAACGCGGTGAGCTCCGCCGGCGGCAGCTTGTTGAACAGGTTGCGGATA
>JAGWOR010000042.1 GCA_028870845.1 Gammaproteobacteria bacterium
CATCGCCTTTACACGGCGAGGGTCGGGGGTTCGATCCCCTCAGCACCCACCACCCGCTGCGGAGTGGTAGTTCAGCTGGTTAGAATACCGGCCTGTCACGCCGGGGGTCGCGGGTTCGAGTCCCGTCCACTCCGCCATACTGAAGTCCCGTAAAAGGGCGCCCGCGCGGCGCCCTTTTTTGCAATTGACATTATCTGCTGCTTTTCTCAGGATTATTCGCCATGGTTATACAAGCGTTCAGGGACAACATTCCCAAATGGCTGACAGGCATCATTTTGGTGCTGATTATCGGCCCATTTGCGCTTTGGGGGATCAATTCGTATTTTTCAGCCAGCGGCGACACTTCGGTGGCCAAGGTCAATGGCGTGGAGATTTCAGCGCAGGATTTTCAGCAGGCCTATCAGAACCGCTACCAGCAGATGCAGCAGATGATGGGCGCCGCGTTCAAGCCCGGGCTGATCGACGAGAAAGAGCTGCGCCAGGAGGTCCTGCAGCAGTTGATCAATGAGACGTTGCTGAATCAGCAGGCAAAAAAGCGGGGTTACAGCATCAGTAATGTGGATCTGGTGACCACCGTACAGCAGATTCCTTCATTCCAGGTTGACGGCAAGTTTTCAAGCCAGGTTTACCAGGCAACTCTGGCATCCAATGGACTGACCCCGGCTGCATTTGAACAGCGGGAACGTCAAGCCCTGACTGAAAGCCAGATGCAGAATGCCATCGAGGCCAGCGCCTTCGCCACGCCTGTGCAGCTGGTTGAAACTCAAGCGCTCCAGAATCAGCAACGCCAGGTGTCCTACGCCACGGTTCCGGTCAAGCAATTCCTGAACCGGATCAAGATTACAGATGCCGAGATCAGCGCCTATTACAAGGCCCACAGCAATCAGTTTATGACTCCGGAAAAAGTCAACTTGGCCTATGTAGAGCTGGATCAGGCGCAGCTGGCCAAGCATGTCACTGCAAGCGATGCCCAGCTGCAGGCGTTGTATCAACAGCAACTTGCGTCTTTCAAGCAGGAAGAAACCCGCGAGGCCCAACATATCCTGATTGCCGTAAACGGCACAGGTGCAAAAGCTGATGCGGCGGCAAAAGCCAAGGCTGAAGATATTCTGAAACAGCTGAAGGCCGGTGCGAGTTTCTCCAAACTGGCCGAGAAATATTCTGATGATCCAGGTTCGTCCAGGGAAGGCGGCAAGCTTGGCTGGATCGGGCGCGGCGTTATGGTCAAGCCGTTCGAGGACGCATTATTCGGCATTCCCAAGGTGGGCGACGTGGTAGGTCCGATACGTTCCAAGTATGGATACCACATCATCAAGCTGGACGGGATCCGCGCGCCGACCACCAAGCCATTTTCACAGGTACAGGGCCAATTGCTGGCCGAATATCAGAAAAAGCAGGCCGAAGACCAATACTACGCGCTCGGTGATCAGCTGGCGAACCTGGCATATGAACATCCAAATTCACTGCAAGCGGTGAGCCAGAAGCTCAATCTACCAATCAATAGCGTGGATGGTGTGACCCGGGATAGCGGAACCGGCATCGCTGCGAACGCCGCGGTGCGTCAGAAGGCATTCAGCGATGAAGTCCTGACGCAGGGGAACAACAGCGACCCCATCAAAATTGGACCCGAGCATGTGGTTGTGATACGGGTGACCGGGCATGTCCCCAGCGAGCCGGAATCGCTTGCACAGGTGAAGGATCAGATCGAGTCGTTTTTGAAACAACAGCAGGCAGAAGCCCAAGCGTTGATGACTGCCAAACTGGCGCAGACTGCGCTGGCCTCGGGCAAGGACGCCGACGAGGTGGCGCGTGAATACCAGCTGAAATTTTCAGCCGCAAAATACATCACCCGCAAGGAAACCGGAGTGCCTGAGCAGCTGATCAATGCAGTGTTTTCCATGCCAATACCTGCGAAGGGCACATCCGAAACTGGTTCCGTACAGCTGGCTGACGGCGATCAGGCAGTATATGAACTCCTCGACGTAAAACCGGGCATGATTTCCAGCAGCAGCAAGGATCAGACCAATGTACTCGAGGCATTAAGCCGGGTGAATGCGAATGTGGAATTCGCGTCTTATCTGGCGAACCTGCGCCTGCACGCCAAGATCAAAGTGAATGCCAGCAACATGCAGGAATGAGGGTGCGGGACACACCGATAAAAAATGCCCGCATCCGCGGGCATTTTTTATCGGGACTCTCGGGTCCGGCGGATATCATCCCACGTGGCTGTAGCCTGAATCCACATACAGGATTTCACCGGTGATGCCGGCGGCCAGATCGGAACACAGGAAGGCCGCGGCATTGCCAACGTCCTCGCTGGTGACATTGCGTCGCAGCGGGGCCACCTGCTGGACATGCTCGAGCAGGGCCCGGAATCCGCTGACTCCCCCGGCTGCGGCCAGGGTTTTGATGGGGCCGGAGGAAATGCCGTTTACCCGGATGCCTTCCGGACCGAGGGCATACGCCAGGAAGCGTACATTGGCTTCAAGACTGGCCTTGGCGGGTCCCATGACGTTGTAACTCGGTATGGCGCGCACCGCACCCAGATAGGTGAGTGTCAGCAGGGCCGCCCGGCGGCCCTGCATCATCGGCCGGCCGGCTTTGGCAAGCGCCGCCAGGCTGTAAGAACTGATGTCCTGGGCCATGCGGAACCCCTCGCGGGTAACAACGTCGGCGTAATTGCCAGACAGCTGTTCGCGCGGGGCAAACGCCACGGAATGCACGATGATATCCAGCCCGTCCCAGTGGTTTTTCAGGGCTGCAAAAGCCGCCTCTATTTCAGTGTCGCTGCTGACATCCATGGGGAATACCAGCTTCGAATCGAATTCCGCGGCCATGGTTTCCACGCGCTCCCGCAGACGCTCGCCCTGATAGGTGAAAGCGAGGTGTGCACCCTCGCGCCGGAACGCCTGCGAAATGCCATAGGCGATGGAACGTTCGCTGGCAAGGCCCACAATCAAGGCGCGTTTATCGTTTAGAAATCCCATGAATTTTCCCCTATCAGGCGGGTATTAAATGCCGGCAGTCAGGATCAACCGTTCGAGGATTGATCGCTGACATCCACGTACAATTTAAGTTGTTCGCCCGCATGCAGATAATGATGCGGGTCGATGCCATTCCAGTCGGCGATATCGGATACGCTTACCTTGAAGTGCGTGGAAATGGAATACAGCGAGTCACCTTCGCGTACCGTGTAATACACGGTGCGGAGCACGTTGTGCAGACCTTGGCCGGTTGTATACGCGGTATCCACAACGCGTGAGCGGCTCGAATAGATGGTGATTTTCTGCCCCACGTGCAGAATGGAATCGGCATGTAAACCGTTCCAATGCCTCAGTTCGGCGACATTAACCCGGTAACGGCGTGCGATGCTCCACAATGATTCCCCGGGCCTTACGGGATGTATGATGCGGCCGTGTGATTCGTGACGGTCGTGGCCGTAATGCGGGATGCGGGCCACGCGAGCTTCAGCCATCAGTGTGGCGTCCGCCAAAGTCCTGCGGGAAACCGGAATCAGCAGCATCTGGTGCAGGCGAATCAGGTTGCCGTGTATTCCGTTCAGCTGCCGCAGCACCGCCACCGTGGTGTGGTAGCGGAATGCGATACCTCCCAGGGTGTCGCCGTTTTTCACCCGGTGGGTATCCCATTGCACCCGGTCGTGGGGCGGTAGAGCGGCGAGCGCCGTCATGAATTCATTTTTCTTGTCGATGGGCACCAGTAGGGTATAAGGACCATTGGGATCCGTGGCCCAACGGTTGAAGCCCGGGTTCAGCATATACATCTGATCAGTTGTGATGCCCGCGAGTTTTGCGGCCTTGGCCAGGTCAATCTGGCCGCCTACATTCACTTCCGCCAAGTACGGTTGGTTGGGAATCGGCGGCAGGCTCACGCCGTAATGCCCGGATGCGGCCACCAGCTTGCAAATGGCGAGCAGCCGCGGCACGTACGCGCGGGTTTGCGCCGGCAGATCTAGGTGCCAGAAATCCGTCGGCAAGCCGCGCGCCTGATTACGCCGGATGGCATATTCCACTGTGCCGCTGCCGGAATTGTAGGCGGCCAGCGCCAGCAGCCAGTCGTTGTTGAATTGCGTATGCAGGTACTGCAGGTAATCCAGCGCGGCATTGGTCGATGCGGCAATGTCCCGTCGTCCGTCGTACCACCAGTTTTGTTTGAGATCCCAGTGCCGGCCGGTGTCGGGAATGAATTGCCACAAGCCTGCAGCACGCGCTACGGAGTAGCCGTATGGGTCGTAAGCGCTTTCCACTACCGGCAGAAGAGCGATGTCCAGGGGCATCTTGCGGGAACGGACTTGTTGCACGATGTAATATAGATAGGGACTGGCGCGGTTTGCCATACGCTGCAGGTATGCGCCGTGGTCGGCATACCAGTTGAGTTCGCCTTGTACACGGCCGTCGCCGCCGGCTGAGGAAAGACTGAAGTTCTTGCCGAGGTAGTCCCAGAGGTTGTCGTAGTTGATCACCGCGGGTGCGATGGTGATGTTTTCCCATTTGATCTGCGGTGAGTTATCGTTCAGATCAGGGATCGGTGTGGCAGTGTCGGCACTGGCGGCGCTGGCTGCCGGTGTGCTGGAGGCCGCGGCCGGCGCGGCGGTCGATGCCGATTTTGCAGGTGCATTGTGATCCAGGGTGGCGCAGCCGGAAACCAGCAGTCCACAGGCGCACAGCAGGGCGGCAAGAATCGTGCATCGTTTCATTAGCCAAGACCTCACTCAGATAATCAGGTAAACGTGTCTTTCCACTGCCGTAATACGGCGAACACCTCGACAGGATCCCGCAGTTCATGCCCGGCGTGACGCTGGGCTGCGGTGACCACCGCTGGTACATTGCAGCGCAGGAACGGATTCACGCAGCGTTCCCGCGACAATGTCGAGGGCAGAGTAGGCAGGTTGCGGCTGCGCAAGTCTGCGGCTTGGGCGGCATATTCCATGATGTCCCGGTTCCCAGGCTCCAGTGTGTGCGCGAAGCGCAGATTCGCCACGGTGTATTCATGTCCGCAACAGATGTTTACGCTATCCGGCAGAGCTGTGAGCTTCGCCAGAGAGTGGCTCATTTGCGCTGCGGTTCCCTCAAACAGCCGTCCGCAGCCGGCACTGAATAATGTGTCACCGCAGAATACTATATTGTGGCCGTAGTAAGCGATATGTCCAGCCGTATGCCCGGGTATTTCCAGCACATCAAAACCGGCGTCCAGCCCCGGAATCTCGGCTCGCTGGCCCGCCCGCAGCGGCTCACTGACCGCGTTGATGGATTCTGCGGCCGGACCGAACACCGGACAGCCATACTGCAGAGCAAGCCCCGCCGCGCCTCCCACATGGTCTGCATGGTGGTGGGTGATGAGGATCGCAATCAACTTGGTGCGGCGTTGTTCCAGCATCCTGCGCACCGGCCCCGCATCGCCTGGATCCACTGCCACGGCGCCACGTTCGCCGGCCAGCATCCAGATGTAGTTGTCGCGAAACGCCGGCAGTGGTATGAGCTCGAATTCCATACCCACATGTTAACCAAGCCGAGGCCAGGCTCCAAACACACGCACATTGTGCTAGTGTCCCCCTGCCGGACGGCAGGAGGCATCATGGCGGTGGCGCATGCAGCCGGATCTGAAATCCTGGTTTGAACAACGTATGGGCGCCTACCTGTTGCGCCAGGAGCGCATGCTGCTGAGCCAGGTGCTGCCAACGGTATTCGGCTATTACATGGCACAGGCCGGCGTGTGGGGTCCACCGGGGGAGTTGATGCAAGCCAGCGCCATACGCACCCGTTTCATTGTGGATCCGCATTGCGAAGCCGGCGTACAGATTTGCGCGCACCCGGACAATTTGCCGTTAGCCGGGGATTCTGTGGACGCGTTACTGCTGCCGCACACACTCGAGCACACTGATGATCCAACACGGGTATTGCGTGAAGCAGAGCGCGTGCTGGCCGGCGAAGGCCATATCATCATTCTCGGTTTTCATCCCTGGGGGCCGTGGGCCTTACGGCGGTTTTTCAAGAGCAGCGTGCCCTGGAACGGAAACTATGTGCGTGCCGGTCGGCTGAGGGAATGGCTCGGAGTATTGGGTTTCGAAACAGTTGATATCAGGCATTGCCTGTTTCGCCCGGCGTTCACACGCCGGGTACTCGCGCATGGTGCATTTCTGGAGCGGCTGCACTGGCGCCTGACGGCCAGCGCTTATATGCTGGTGGCGCGAAAACGCGTGTTCGGGATGACACCGCTACGGCTCAAAAGGCTCAAGCCGCGGCGTGCATTCGCGGGCGTCGTGAATCCAACAGCACGGTGAACGGGCCATGGACATAGTGGAAATCTACACTGACGGCGCATGCCGTGGAAACCCGGGTCCCGGCGGCTGGGCGGCCGTACTTTCATTTCGCGGCCGGGAAAAGATCCTGCAGGGGGCGGAGCAGCAAACCACCAACAACCGCATGGAACTCACCGCCGCGGTTTCCGCGCTGGACGCGCTCAAGCAACCGTGCCGAGTGGATTTGTACACGGATTCAGAATACGTGCAACGCGGCATCAGTGAATGGCTGTCGGAATGGAAACGCCGTGGCTGGAAGACCGCTGCCAGAAAAACCGTCAAGAACCAGGACCTGTGGCAGCGCCTGGATGCGGCCGCCGGCCGTCATCAGGTCGAATGGCATTGGGTACGCGGCCATTCCGGAAATCACGGCAATGAGCGCGTTGATCGGCTGGCGAATGACGCCATTGACGACATGTTGCTGCGCACCGGCTCATGAAAGTTCAGCCTGGAATAAAAAATGCGCCAAATAGTACTTGATACAGAAACCACCGGACTGGAGCCCTCCGAAGGCCACCGCATCATTGAAATCGGCTGCATTGAACTGGTGGACAGGCGCCCGACCGGGCAGACCTATCATGAGTATGTGAATCCCGGCCGCATGGTCGAGCCGGGAGCGCTTGAAGTGCATAACATCAGCAATGAATTTCTCTCCAACAAACCGGCGTTCGCTGAAATCGCGCCGGCGTTCCTTAAATTTGTCGACGGCGCAGAACTCATCATTCACAATGCAGACTTCGATGTGATGTTCATCAACCGCGAGTTGCAGTTGCTGGGGGACAGTTCCGCGGACATCACACGGATGTGCAGCGTACTGGACACGCTGGAGATGGCGCGCCGACTGCACCCCGGGCAGAAGAACAGCCTGGATGCGCTCTGCAAACGCTACAACGTGGATAACTCTGCGCGCGAATACCACGGCGCGTTACTGGATGCCCAGATTCTCACCGATGTTTACCTGGCCATGACCGGCGGACAGGCGGCGTTGCTGCTGGATCCCTCCAGCGCCAGATCCGGCGAATCGAACACTCAAGGTGCCCGACATATTGACCGGGGCGGAATGAAACTGCGCGTATTGCACGCTTCAGAGCAGGAGCAGGATGCCCACCGGCGGAAACTCCAGGCAATCTCCTCTTCCAACGGCGGCAAATGCCTGTGGCAGGATGACTAGATGAACCCGCTGGCTGCCATCCATATACGCCTGCGCGGCATGGCCGGCAATATCTTCACTTTGTTTCTCGGCTCTGTGCCTGTCTGGTACAAGAACTGCGTGCTTGCTTTCCTGCTGATCAACCCGCTGGTGCTGTACGTCGCGGGCGCGTTTGCCGCAGGCTGGTTGCTGGTACTGGAATTCATATTTACCCTGGTGATGGCGCTGCGCTGCTACCCGCTGCAGCCTGGCGGCCTGCTGGCGCTGGAGGCCGTGGTGCTGGGCATGGCCAAGCCAGACGCAGTATATGCGGAAGTCAGCCGCAATCTGCCGGTGCTGCTGCTGCTTATGTTCATGGTGGCCGGCATATTCTTCATGCAGGATCTGCTGCTGGCCGTATTTACCCGGCTGCTGCTATCGATCCGGAAAAAGTGGCTGCTGAGCCTGCTGTTCTGCGCCGCGGCCGCGGTGCTGTCGGCGTTTTTGGACGCGCTCACGGTGATCGCGGTGCTGATCACCGTATGTGCCGGCTTTTACGCGGTTTATCACGCCAGCATCAGTTCGGCCGGTACCCCGGCACCCGACAGCCAGGAACTGGAGGAATTTCGCGCTTTTCTGCGCAGTCTCATGATGCACGCCGCGGTCGGCACCGCCATCGGCGGCGTCACCACGCTGGTGGGCGAGCCGCAAAACCTGCTGATCGGGATGACGGTGGGCTGGCACTTCATGCAATTCCTGCGCGCCATGGCGCCGGTTTCCGCATCCGTTGCCGCCGCCGGACTGGTACTGGTGGTGGTGCTGGAAAAAACCCGGTTGTTCGGCTACGGCGCGGAACTGCCGGAAGTCGTGCGCCAGGTTCTGCAGCAGCACGCCCAGTCGAGCGGCGATGGAGAACGCGACTGGAAGCGTCCGTTGGTGCTGATGCTGCAGGCGTTGGCCGGTATCCTGCTGATCCTGGCATTGACGCTGCATGTGGCGGAAGTCGGGCTGGTGGGGCTGGCGATCCTGGTGCTGCTGACTTCCCTCACGGGTATCAACGATGAACGGCGTATCGCCCACGCATTTCAGGAGGCCATGCCGTTTACCGCCCTGTTGGTGGTGTTTTTCGCCATCGTCGCCGTCATCCAGCAAAGCAATCTGTTCACCCCCATAATCCACTGGGTGCTGGGTTTTGAAGGGCGGCTGCAGCTGACCCTGCTGTATGCGGTCAACGGCCTGTTGTCATCGGTCAGCGACAACGTGTTTGTAGCCTCGGTCTACATCAAGCAAGTGCAGGATGCATTTTTGGCGCATGCCATCAGTCGCGAACAGCTGGAAAGCTTCGCCCTGGCCATCAATGTAGGCACCAACATACCCAGCGTGGCAACGCCCAATGGGCAGGCGGCGTTTCTGTTTCTGCTGACCTCGGGTGTAGCGCCGCTGATACGGCTGTCGTATATCCGCATGCTGTGGATGGCTCTGCCCTATACCGTGGTTTTAACCGCCACCGGCCTGATCGCCCTGCTGTTTATCGTTTCCTGAATGCGGATCGGATAAACTGCTTTTTCCCGATCGGCGCCACACGCCATGATTTGCCCAGAATGTTGCCTGCCTGAAGGAGGGATGTTTCGATGAAAACTGCCTGTCTGTCGCTGATGCTGGTCTTGTTGGTCATGCCATTGGCAAAGCGCGCGGATGCGCAAAGTCAGGTTCCAGTCCAACCCCAGCAGACCGTTACACCACAGAACAACCAGAGTTCACAGAGCCAGTCGGGCCAGGATGTTTTCAGTTACAGCTACCTGCAGGTCAACCGCCTGTCCGAGTGGTCTGACTATTTCAATGACCGTTCCAAGGGCAACGGTATCAAGTTTTCCTACGGTTTCGACGGTGGCGTATATTTGTTCGGCCAATGGAACCGTCTGGATTTCCAAACCCTGGATGGACGCCATGACCTCTCCGGCATTGGCATCGGCGCCCACCAGGAATACAGCGATTCCACTTCTTTCTTCATCGATCTGGAATTTTTGCGAGACCGCCTGAGCGGCAGCCTGGGCGGCACTGCGGACAATTACTGGCGCGTCACCTACGGATTCCACACCCATATGACCGAATATCTGGCATTCACCGGCGCCATCTTCACGGAACGCAACACGGACTTTGGGCGCCGGCCATTCGGCGAGCGTCTGGGTCTGAGCATCGGCAACAACACCCTGGCACTGGGCATTTTCGGCGAACACACCGCCAACGGTAACCGGGCCGAAGCCGCACTCACCTGGTATTACAAATAAGAAACCGGGTTTTGTACCGCGTCCAGTGTCTGAGTGATGAATCAACGCAATCCCAATCTCGCTGAACTCCTGGACGTGGGTTTGCGTCAGCGGCTGCGCCGCATCTATGGCGGGTTGGCGCGAGACTTGCGCCTGAAGCTGTGGTTTCCGCACCTGCCGCTGGCTGCCGTCATTGCGCTCATTGGCCTGGTGAAAATCTCACCCGCAGTGTCCAATGCCTTGGGCCTGCATTTGTTTGGCAGCGGCACACCGCCGGCATTCGCATTGCAGCTGCACTCCATCCTGCACGGCGCCGGTAATGTGGTGATCGGCCTGTTCCTGCTGCTCATGGCCATAGGCCTGGCATTGCGCTCACGGCTGGCCTGGGTGATCGTGCTGGTGCTAATCAGCGTGCATCTGTTGTTCAACCTGCTGGCCCCGGGACATGCCCAGGCGCTGCTGCTGGGCGGCGATGCACTGCTGCTGGTGCTGCTGGGCGCCAGCTACCGCAGCTTCCAGCGCAGCAGCGTCACCACCGGCACGCTGTTCGCCATCGCCAGCGTCATCCTGTTGATGGTATACGCGGTTTCCGGAAGCTACGAATTGGGCGCGGAATTCAACCCGCCGATTACCGACCTGACGACGGCCATTTATTTTTCCATCGAGACCATGTCCACGGTAGGCTATGGAGACATCACGCCCAAAACCGTGGAAGCCAAACTATTCGTAATTTCATTGATCGTATTGGGCATCAGCATATTCGCGGCATCCCTGAGCGCCATCCTGGTGCCGGTGATCAACAAGCGCATCGCGAATCTGCTGAAGCCGGGAGGCAGGAAAATGAACCGCACAGACCATTACGTGATCGTGGGTGACACGCCGCTTTCCAATAACACCTACAAGGCGCTGCGCACCCGCCACCAGAATGTAACCATGATCTTTCCGCGCGGCGATTCCCGGCAGGATCCTGACATGGACGTGGTGGTGGGCGATCCCAGCAACCTGGATGTGCTGCGCGAGGCCGGTGCCGACCACGCCAAGGCGGTGCTGGCGTTGCGCGACGATGACTCGGAAAACGCCTTCGTAGTGCTGGCCATGCGCGAACTCAACGAAAAAGTGAAGACCGTGGCGGTGGTTCACAATAGCCGCAATCTGGCCAGCGTCAAACGCGTGCATCCCGACCTCATCATCTCGCCCATGATCCTCGGCAGCGAGCTGCTGGCCATGGCACTGAGCGGCGAGGACGTGAAGAGCCATGACCTGTTGGATCAGCTGCTGGTATACCACAGTTGAAACGCTATCGTCCGGCGCCGGGATCGGGCAGAATTGAAACATGAACATCCGCACCCGCTTCGCCCCCAGTCCCACCGGCTTCCTGCACATCGGCGGCGCCCGCACTGCGCTGTTCTGCTGGCTGTACGCCCGCCGCCATGACGGGCGTTTCATCCTGCGCATCGAGGACACCGACCGGGAGCGTTCCACTCAGCCGGCAGTGCAGGCGATCCTGGACGGCATGCAGTGGCTCGGTCTGGATTATGAAGAGGGGCCTTTCTACCAGACCCAACGCTTTGAGCGCTACCGCCTGGTTGCTGCACAACTGCTCGAACAGGGCAAGGCCTATCACTGCTATTGCACTAAGCAGGAACTGGAACAGATGCGGGCCGAACAGCTGGCACGCAAGCAGAAACCTCGCTACGACGGCCGCTGCCGGGAGCGCCGCGAGCCGCGCCCCGGGGTGCAACCTGTGGTTCGCTTCAAGAACCCGGTGGACGGCCAGACGGTGGTGGACGACCTGGTGCGGGGCCGGGTGGTATTCGATAACCGCGAACTGGACGACCTGATCATTGCACGCTCCGATGGCACGCCCACCTATAATTTCACGGTGGTGGTGGACGATATGGACATGCGCATCAGCCACGTGATCCGCGGCGACGACCACCTGAACAACACGCCGCGACAGATGAACATCTTTGAGGCGCTGGGCGCGCCGCCGCCACGCTACGCGCACCTGCCCATGATCCTGGGGCCGGACGGCGCCAAGCTCTCCAAGCGCCACGGCGCGGTGAGCGTCATGCAATACCGCGAAGACGGCTATTTGCCGGAGGCGGTCATCAATTACCTGGTGCGGCTCGGCTGGTCCCACGGCGACCAGGAAATCTTCAGCCGCGAAGAAATGATCCGCTACTTCGACATCCAGGACGTGAATCAGTCCGCCTCCGCCATCAATCCGGAAAAATTGCTGTGGCTGAACCAGCATTACATCCAGCACGGTGATGCCGGGAAACTGGCCGCCGAGCTGGCCTGGCAGCTGGCCCGCATCGGCGTGCGCGCCGAGGATCCGGAAAAACTGGCGGCCGTGGTGCGCGCCCAACAGGAACGCGCCAAGACCCTCAAGGAAATGGCCCTGGCCAGCCGCTTCTTTTTCGAGGAATTCGCCGACTATGATCCCAAGGCCGCGGACAAGAATCTGACCGCAGACATCCTGCCGGGCCTTGAGGACGTGCGTGCACGCTTTGCGGCGCTGGCTGAATGGAAGGCAGCTGGCATTCACCAGGCGCTGGAGGCCAGTGTCTCGGCAATGCAACTCAAATTCGGCAAACTTGCGCAACCGCTGCGGGTGGCGGTCTGCGGAGGCGGCATTTCCCCGCCCATCGACGTGACCCTGGAAATCCTGGGACGTGATATCACACTGGCGCGACTGGACCGGGCGCTGCGCTGGATTTCAGCGCGCAGGGCCTGAATCCGCGCCGTTTGGTTGACAGCCCCGGCAGCAACCCCGAAAATACGCGCCCCGCGTGGGGCTATAGCTCAGCTGGGAGAGCGCTTGCATGGCATGCAAGAGGTCGCCGGTTCGATCCCGGCTAGCTCCACCAGGTTTAAATATATTGGTGGCAGAGGGCCATCCATGGCAGGCAGCCCGGCTTGGACTTTTCAGCACACTTGCCTGGGTGCTGAAAAGCCCAGGACCACCATCCCTGGCGGCCCGTTCGTCGCTATACGACGAACCCATGTGCAAGCGCCCAGTTGCGCAGTTGTATTATCGAAAATATGACATGCGTTGACTGACTTCGCCCACGAGTCCAGCAACAGGAAATTTACAATCACTTGCCGCTTCGTCCCCATCGTCTAGAGGCCTAGGACATCGCCCTTTCACGGCGGTAACGCGGGTTCGACTCCCGCTGGGGACGCCATTACCGATGACGAGTTTCATTGCAGTGTTAGCATGCCTCTGTGTGTCCCGGTGTTTTGGAGCCTTGCAAGAGATGAGGGCTGCTTTGGGGTATAATTCACGCCCGAAGCGGGGCAGGAAGCCCTGTATTTGAATTGCAAAAGGACCGCAAACCGGCTGGTGCTCACTTAGAGACCGGCCGGTTGTGTTTTGGAACCCCGGCAGTGAGGATGTTGGTGAACATGCAGAAAGCGCAGCAACCTGCACCCACGGGACAGCCTCCGCACGGCAACGGGATCCAACCCAATCACAGGCGCACCTTGGCTTTGAGCCTGGGAGCGTTGGGCGTGGTGTTCGGCGACATCGGCACCAGCCCGCTGTATGCCATCAGCAGCCCGTTCCTGGGCGGCTACGATCTGACGCCCACGCCCGCCAACGTGCTGGGCGTGATTTCGCTGGTGTTCTGGTCGCTGATCATCATCGTGTGCATCAAGTACCAGATGTTCGTGCTGCGCGCCGACAACAAGGGCGAGGGCGGCATCCTGGCATTGCTGGCCAAGCTCGATCCCTGGCGCGCGCGCAACAGCCAGCGTTCCCGCATTTTGATCGTCTTGGGCATATTCGGCGCCGCTCTCTTGTACGGCGACGGCATGATTACAC
Source organism: Gammaproteobacteria bacterium (assembly GCA_028870845.1). Lineage (GTDB taxonomy): Bacteria > Pseudomonadota > Gammaproteobacteria > Natronospirales > REEB76 > REEB76. The sequence continues at coordinate 13,542 of JAGWOR010000042.1, forward strand.
CAGCCATATCGGTATTGAGCGCGGTGGAAGGTTTGCAGGTGGCCACGCCCAGCCTGCCCCATGGAGTGATCATCCTCATCACCGTGGCAATTCTGGTGGGTTTGTTCGCGTTCCAGAAGGGCGGCACCCGGCGCGTGGGCTTCGTATTCGGGCCGGTAATGCTGGTGTGGTTCACGGTGATTTCGATCATGGGCGTAGTGGCCATCATGCACTACCCGGGAGTGCTGGTGGCGGTTAACCCGGCGTACGCCCTGGATTTCATCTTCCATCACGGCTTTGCCGACATCATCGTGCTGGGCGCGGTGTTCCTGTGCGTTACCGGCGCGGAAGCGCTGTACGCGGATGTGGGCCATTTTGGCAAGCTGCCGATCCGGCTGGCTTGGTTCACCTATGTGATGCCGGCGCTGATGCTGAATTACTTCGGCCAGGGCGCGGCCATCCTCGCCAACCCTGGGCAGAAAATCTCGCTGCTGTTCTACAGCCTGGTGCCCGGTTCCGGATGGTTTCTGTACCCGATGGTATTTTTGGCCACCGTGGCAACGGTGATCGCTTCCCAGGCGGTGATTTCCGGCGCCTTCTCACTCATGAGCCAGGCCATCCAGTTCGGCCAGAGCCCGCGGGTCACCATCATCCGCACCTCGCGCGAGAAGGAAGGCCAGATCTACATCCCCTCGCTCAACTGGATCCTGATGCTGGCCACCATCGCCATCGTCCTGGGTTTCAAGACCTCAAACAATCTGGCGGCCGCTTACGGCGTGGCGGTCAGTTCCACCATGGTGATCACCAGTGTGCTGCTGTTTTTCGCCATGCGCGATGTGTGGCGCTGGAGCCTGGCAGTGGCCGTGCCGGTGGTGGGCGCGTTCCTGATTGTGGACCTGATGTTCTTCACCGCCAATATCTTCAAGATCTGGGATGGCGGCTGGCTGCCGCTGCTGGTGGGCCTGATCGGCTTTACCATCATGTCCACCTGGAGCACCGGACGCCTCAACCTTATCAACCGTTTGCGCGAGAACACCGAGCCCCTGGACGCATTCCTGGACCACATCCGCAACATCCGCCCGGTGCGGGTGCCCGGCACCGGCATCTTCATGACCGCGCCGAATCTGGGCACCCCACCCATGCTGCAGCACCACCTGGAACACAACCAGGTGCTGCACTCCCAGGTTGTGCTGCTCACGGTGCTGACCGAGGACATCCCGTTCGTGCATCCGCAACACCGCCTGGAAGTGGAAAAGCTGGATCAGGGTTTTTACCGGGTACTGGCCCATTATGGCTTCATGCAGATACCCAACATTCCCCAGTCGCTGCGGCGCGCCAAGGATTTCGGGCTGGTGATCGATCCGGAAACCGTCACTTACTACATCGGCCGCGAGACCCTGGTGCCTACCCGGCACATGCCGGCCATGATGATGTGGCGCGAAAAACTGTTTACCTTCCTGTCGCGCAACGCGGTGCGTGCCACCGATTTCTACCAGATCCCGCCGGATCGCACCGTGGAACTGGGCCTGCGGCTGAGGTTTGCGGAGATCCGCCCGGCGCGCAACCCGCCGGCGTCAACGCCGTCATCGCGGCTGTAAGATATCCGTGCTGTCCAGGCTGATCGCGCTGCTTTCCGGCTTCGTTGTGGCCGCCATTTCCACTTTTGGTTACGGCGGCATCGTGCTGCTCATGGCCATTGAAAGCGCCTGCATCCCGCTGCCTTCCGAAATCATCATGCCGTTCGCCGGTTATCTGGTGTACAAAGGTGATTTCAACCTGTGGCTGGTGGCTACGGCCGGTGCCGCCGGCTGTGTGCTGGGCTCGCTGCTGGCTTACTGGGTGGGCGCCAAAGGCGGCCGGCCGCTGGCGGAGAAATACGGCCGCTATATATTGGTATCGCCCCACGACCTGGAGACCGCAGATCGCTGGTTCGCGCGCCGCGGCGATATCATCATCCTGGTGGGCCGGCTGCTGCCGCTGGTGCGCACCTTCATCGCGTTTCCCGCCGGCGTGGCGCGCATGCCCATGCTGAAGTTCATGGTCTATACCTTCATTGGCTCCTTCCTGTGGTGCTGGGGCCTGGCCTGGATCGGCATGCGCCTGGGGGCGCGCTGGAACAGCCTGGGGCCCTGGTTTCACCGCTTCGATTCGCTCATTGCACTGCTGGTGCTGCTGGCGTTCGCCTGGTACCTGTGGCGCCATCTACGGCACCTGCGCCGGCCGCCGGCTTCCGGTTGACAGCGCCCGCAGCCGCATCGATAATTCCCCCAGCGCCGATTTGATACTCAGCTTGCGGGCGCTTTACAAATACGGCTAAAGCGGGATCCGCGAGAACCTGCTCTAGCACCCCATTGGGGAAAGCTGGGCGGGTTTTTTTGTGGACGCAGGCATGAATCAGCTTTCCACCCCCTGGGACCAGCAGGCGTTTCCGGTGCATCCGGCGGTGTCGTTCGAGTTTTTCCCGCCCAGCACCGAACAGCTGCAGCAGAAACTCTGGCAGGCGCTGTCGCGGCTGGCGCCGCTGTCACCGCGCTTTGTATCGGTAACTTACGGCGCGGCCGGCGCCACACGTGAACGCACCCACGAAACCGTGGTGGCCATCGAGCGCAGGTTGGGGCTGCGTCCTGCGGCCCACCTGACCTGCGTGGGCGCCAGCCGGGCGGAAATCGAGACGGTGGCCCGGCGTTACTGGCAGGCGGGCATCCATCATCTGGTGGCGTTGCGCGGCGATCCTCCTCAAGGCCAGGGCAGGTTCACGCCCCATACCGATGGCTACGGCAGCGCCGCCGAACTGGTGGCGGGGCTGAAACGCCTGGCGGATTTCGAAATCAGCGTGGCCGCCCATCCGGAAACCCATCCGGACGCTGTTTCACCCAAGGCGGACCTGGAAAATCTCAAACGCAAACAGGAGGCCGGCGCTTCCCGCGCCATCACCCAGTTCTTTTTCGAGCCCCAGGTGTTCCTGCGCTTTCGCGACGCCGCGGCGCGCGCCGGGGTGAGCATGCCGCTGGTGCCCGGCATCCTGCCGGTGACCAATTTCCAGCAGGTGCTGAAATTCGCCGCCGGCTGCGGCGCCAGCGTGCCGGCTTCGCTGGCGCGGCATTTCGACGGGCTCGACCAGGATCCGGAAACCCGCACGCTGGTGGCCGCGCACCTGGCCGGAGAGTTGTGCCGCCAGCTGCAGTCCGAAGGCGTGCATGAATTCCATTTCTACACCCTTAACCGGGCGGCGCTGACGCGCGCCATTTGCCATCTGCTGGGCATCCGTGCATCCGACCGGTTCGACGCGCAAGCTGCAAGTTCCGGCAATCAAGCCGACCTGGGCTGAATGCCATGTCCAGCCAGGAACCGCTCGAAGCAATTCTCCGCCAGCGCATCCTGATGCTGGACGGCGCCATGGGCACCATGATCCAGAGCTACCGGCTCTCGGAAACGGATTTTCGCGGCCAGCGCTTCGCCGGCCACGGCCGGGAACTGCGCGGCAACAACGACCTGCTGGTGCTGACCCGGCCGCGCGTGATCGAGGAGATCCACCAAGCTTACCTGGATGCCGGCGCCGACATCATCGAGACCAACACCTTCAATGCCACCGCGATTTCCCAATCGGACTACGGTACTGAGGCACTCGCCTATGAACTGAACCGCGAAGCGGCGCGCCTGGCTGCACGCCTGGCGGAAAAGATGAGCCGCGCCACACCCCGCAAGCCGCGCTTCGTGGCCGGCATCCTGGGTCCCACCAACCGCACCGCCTCGCTCTCGCCGGACGTGAACGATCCTGGATTCCGCAATGTAAGTTTCCAGCAGTTGCGCAGCGCCTATCGCGAGGCACTGCGCGGGCTGCTGGACGGCGGCGCCGATCTGCTGATGGTGGAGACCGTATTCGACACCCTGAACTGCAAGGCCGCGCTGTTCGCCATCGAGGAGGAGTTCGAAGCGCGCGGCGCGCGCGTACCGGTGATGATCTCTGTGACCATCACCGATCTTTCCGGACGCACCTTGAGCGGCCAGACGCCGGAAGCCTTCTGGAATTCGGTGCGCCACGTGCGTCCCTTCAGCATTGGCCTGAATTGCGCCCTGGGCCCGGAGCAGCTGCGGCCTTATGTGGAGGAGCTGTCGCGCCTGGCCGACTGCTATCTCAGCGTGCATCCCAACGCCGGCCTGCCCAACGCTTTCGGCGGTTATGACGAAACTCCCCAGCATATGGCGGCGCACATGGGCGAATGGGCGCGCAGCGGCTTCGTAAATATCGTGGGCGGTTGCTGCGGCACTACACCGGCGCACATTCGTGCGCTGGCGGCGGCCGTGGAGGGGCAGGCGCCGCGCAGCGTGCCGCAAATCCAGCCGCAATGCCGGCTGAGCGGGCTCGAAGCCCTCAACATCGGGCCCGACAGCCTGTTCGTGAACGTGGGTGAACGCACCAACGTCACCGGATCGGCGCGCTTCAAGAAACTGGTGCTGGCCGGCGATTACGAAGCCGCACTGGAGGTGGCCCGCCAGCAGGTGCAGAGCGGCGCCCAGATGATCGACGTGAACATGGACGAAGGCCTGCTGGACGGCGTGGCCGCCATGACGCGTTTCCTCAAGCTGGCGGCCGCGGAGCCGGACATCAGCCGGGTGCCGGTGATGATCGATTCTTCCCGCTGGGAAATCATCGAGGCGGGGCTGCAGTGCGTGCAGGGCAAGTGCGTCATCAATTCCATCAGCCTCAAGGAAGGTGAGGAAAAGTTTCTGCAGCAGGCCAGGCTGGCGCGCCGCTACGGTGCCGCCGTGGTGGTCATGGCTTTCGACGAGCAGGGCCAGGCGGACAGTGTGGAACGGCGGGTGGCGGTGTGCCAGCGCGCCCACCGGCTGCTCACGGACACCGCCGGTTTTCCCGCCGAGGACATCATCTTCGATCCCAATATTTTTGCCGTGGGCACCGGCATCGAGGCCCACGCCGGTTACGCGCTGGATTACCTGGAGGCGGTGCGCCGGCTGAAACAGGCATTCCCCGACTCGCTGGTAAGCGGCGGCGTCAGCAATGTGTCGTTCTCATTCCGCGGCAACAACCGGGTGCGCGAGGCCATGCATGCGGCATTCCTGTACCACGCCATCGAAGCCGGCATGGACATGGGCATCGTCAACGCCGGGCAACTGGCGGTATACGCCGATCTCCCCAAGGATCTGCTGCAGCAGGTGGAAGACGTGCTGTTCAACCGCCGCGCGGACGCCGCCGAGCGCCTGGTGGCGTTCGCCGCCGGCCTGGAGCAGGGCGGCAAGGCAGCCGTGGAGGATCTGGAATGGCGGCGGCAGCCGGTGCACCAGCGCCTCAGCCATGCACTGGTGCACGGCATCACCGAATACATCGAAGCGGACACCGAGGAAGCCCGCCGCCAGGCGAAACACCCGCTGGACGTCATCGAGGGTCCGCTCATGGCCGGCATGAATGTGGTAGGCGACCTGTTCGGCAGCGGCCGCATGTTCCTGCCCCAGGTGGTGAAGTCTGCGCGTGTCATGAAGAAGGCCGTGGCCTATCTCATACCTTATATAGATGCGGAAAAGGATAGCGGCGCCCGCGCCAAAGGCTGCATCCTGCTGGCCACCGTCAAGGGCGACGTGCACGACATCGGCAAGAACATCGTGGCGGTGGTGCTGCAGTGCAACAACTACGAAGTGCTGGACCTGGGGGTCATGGTGCCGGCGGAAAAAATCCTGGAAACCGCGCGTGCCAGGCAGGTGGATGTTATTGGCTTGTCGGGGCTGATCACACCTTCACTGGAAGAAATGGCGCATGTGGCCAAGGAGATGCAGCGCCAGAATTTCAAGCAGCCGCTGCTGATCGGCGGCGCCACCACTTCGCGCACCCACACGGCGGTGAAGATCGCGCCCAATTATTCCGGCACCGTGGCCTATGTGAAGGATGCCTCACGCGCCGTGGGCGTGGCCGGCAAGCTCTTGGGCGGCGGACGGCGCGCCTTCGACGCGGACCTGCGGAAGGAATACGCCGAGGTGCGCGCCCAGCACGGCGAACGCCGCCAGCATGCTGCCTGGCTGACCCTGGCGGCGGCGCGCGCCAATCCCACGGCCATCGACTGGAGCGCCTACACGCCACCCAAGCCCCGCGCCCTGGGGGTGGAGACCCTCAACGATTACGACCTGCAAGCCATCCGCGCCCATATCGACTGGACGCCGTTCTTCCACACCTGGCAGCTGAAGGCCGCCTATCCGCGCATCCTGGAGGACGCGGAAAAGGGCGAGGCCGCGCGCAAACTGTTCGCCGACGCCAACCGCATGCTGGACCGCATAATTGACGAACGCTGGCTGCGCGCCAACGGCGTGTGCGGTCTGTTTCCCGCCAACGCAGTGAGCGGCGACGACCTGGCGGTGTACCGTGACAGCGCCCGGGATGAACGCCTGATGACGTTCCATTTCCTGAGACAGCAGCAGCAGCGGCCGGCCGGCAAGCCCAACCAGTCACTGGTGGACTTCGTCGCGCCCCAGGTCAGCGGCGTGGCCGATTACCTGGGCGCGTTTGCGGTAAGCGCCGGACTCGGCATCGAAACGCAACTGCAGCGCTTCGCCGCCGATCACGATGACTACAGCGCCATCCTGCTGAAATCCCTGGCTGACCGGCTGGCGGAAGCCTTCGCCGAACTGCTGCACGCACGCGTGCGCCGGGAATACTGGGGCTATGCACCGGACGAATCCCTGGACAACGCGGCGCTCATCCAGGAACGTTACACCGGCATCCGCCCGGCGCCCGGCTATCCGGCCTGTCCCGAGCACACCGAGAAGGGCGGCATCTGGCAGCTCCTGGACGTGGAACGGCGCACCGGCATTCAATTGACCGAGCACTACGCCATGTGGCCGGCGGCCTCGGTGAGCGGCGTGTATTTCTCCCATCCCCAGTCCTGCTATTTCGCGGTGGGCAAGATCAACCGCGACCAGGTGGAGGATTACGCCCGCCGCAAGGGCATGACACTGGCGGAAGCGGAGCGCTGGCTGGCGCCAAATTTGGGTTATACGCCTTGAAGCGATGAGCGGCCTGTGGCCGCGCGTTATCAAGATCTGGATACCGGCTGTTGCCGGTATGACGGATATTAAAAAAGGGGCTGGCGGAACCCCGCTCTAAACCGGTTGACCCAATCCTTACATTTATTTCATGCCACCGGCCGGTCAACCCGGCCCGGGGGCCGCCGTTCTTGGGCCTAAGGCCGGGTAACCGGCAAACCCCAACCCAAGGAGAATCGCACATGAAATCCCTGATCCCCGCCATGACTGGCGCACTGCTGCTGGTGTTCGCAGGCGCTGCGGTATTCGCCCAATCAGCACCGGCACCCGCGCCGGTACCTGCACCAGCCAAACGTGAGACCAGAGACATGCACAAAGATACCCGTGACATCCGCCATGACCGGCGCGACATACACCGTGATCAGCGCCAGGTGAACCGGGACGTAGCCCAGGGAAAATATGGCAAGGCGCGGGCGCAGGAACGCGACATGCGGCGTGACAAGCGCGACCTGCACCATGACAAGGCTGACCGCCGCCATGACCGCAAGCAGCACGAGCATGAACGGCACGGGCATCCAGGCCGGTAATACAAGACTCCCAAGAATCCAGGTTCATGGCCGCCGCCATCGCACCGGGCAAGCGTAGCCACCGGCTGCCGGTGCTGATGGCGGCGGTTTTCTGTCTGCTGAATACCGCGGTTTTTGCTTCCAGCGACACCCAGGCCTTGCACCTGCTCAATCGCCTGGCTTTTGGGCCGGCACCCGGCGATGTGCAGCGGGTCTCCGCCATGGGTGTAGACCGGTACATACAGCAGCAATTGCATCCGGATTCCATCCCACTGCCCAAGCAACTGCAAGCGCAGCTGGCGGCGCTGGATACCCTGACACTCACACCCACGCAACTCTTCAATCAGTATGGCCCGGTGTTCAGTCCGGGAAACAAGCCCACGCCGGATGAAATCAAGCAGTACCGCAAACGCGCCCGCGTCATCGTGCAGCAGGCGGCCCAGGCGCGCCTGCTGCGCGCCGTGCAAAGCCCGCGCCAGCTGCAGGAAGTCATGACCGCCTTCTGGTTCAACCATTTCAATGTGTTCGCCGGCAAGGGACTGGACGCACTGTGGGTGGGCTCTTACGAAGCGCGTGCCATCCGTCCTTATGCGCTGGGGCATTTCAGTGATCTGCTCATGGCCACCGCACAAAGCCCGGCCATGCTTTTCTATCTGGACAACTGGCTGGACAGCCAGCCGGGTACGCCGCGCGCCAAGGGCCGCTTCGAAGGCATCAACGAGAATTACGCCCGCGAGATCATGGAACTGCACACCCTGGGCGTGAACGGCGGCTACACCCAGGCCGACGTCACCACCCTGGCGCATATCCTCACCGGCTGGGGCCTGTGTCCGCGCCAGGGGCGCTTCGCCAGGCCCGGAGGTTTCTGCTTCGATCCCATGCGCCACGACTTCAGCGACCAGGTGTTCCTGGGTACGGATCTCAAGGGTGGCGGCGAGGGGGAAGTGCGGCGCGCGCTGCTGATGCTG
>JAGWOR010000005.1 GCA_028870845.1 Gammaproteobacteria bacterium
CGCGTGAACAGGAAATCAAGTCGTATAAATCAACAATGGACTCATTGGCGGAAAATGTCGAAAAATTTACTGCGAAAATCGAAACAATACGCAGACAGGTAACGGAACTCGAATCCCAGCGGGACGAGGTTCAGCTTAAAGCCAATCTGGCGCATCGCCAGGTATCGGAAGCTGCGGCGCGAGTGCACGAAGGCAAAACAAACCGGGAGCAAATCACTCAAAGAATAAAGCAACTGGAGGCCGACTCCCGGGAAAATGATCAGTTGATCGGGGCAATTGAAGCTGAGCTTAAGCAGATACGCCAGCATACGCAGATAACCCTCACCTCTATAAGCGCCCTGGAAGAAACGCGCGTATCCCTGGTCAACGAACGCGACAGACTGCAGCGTGATGTCACCAGCGCACGTGAACGCACAAAAACAAACGCCGATGCGGCGCATGTGATCGCGCTGAAGCTCGAATCGCAGCGTTCCTTGCTTGAGTCAACCCGACAGAACCTCGGCCGCATGCAATCGCAGTTGGAACAAATGGAAAGCCGACATGCGAGTCTCGCGCAAGCAGCCCAGTCTGCCGTGGAACCAGCCAAGCAAATGGAAACTGAGCTTAAATCACAACTCGGCAAGCGCAATGCGATTGACAATGAGCTAATGAAGGCCCGCAGAGTGGTCGAAGATTGTGCTGAGCAAGCCAGGGGTTTGGAGCAGCAGCGGCATACACAAGAGCGCCAGGCCGAAGAAATGCGCGAACAGCTGCAAAATCTGCGATTAGGGTCGCAGGAAACCCGGGTACGCCAGACGACATTACTTGAGCAGCTGCAGCAGGATGGGTACGTATTGGAAGAAGTACTCGACAGCCTCCCAAAGAACGCCGATACTGAGGCATGGAAACAGAAAATATCCAACGCTGAACAGCGCATTGAGCGTCTTGGGCCTATAAACCTGGCCGCAATTCAGGAGCACACGCAGTATTCTGAGCGCAAGCAATATCTTGATTCACAATTGACTGATCTAAATGAAGCACTCAGCACGCTGGCTAACGCCATCCGCAAAATCGACCGTGAAACACGCACGCGGTTCAAGGAAACCTTCGACAAGGTAAATACAGGGCTGCAAAGCAGCTTTCCAAAATTGTTTGGCGGCGGCCATTCGTACCTGGAGTTGACTGGTGAAGAACTCCTGGATGCCGGCGTTACCATCATGGCGCGTCCCCCGGGCAAACGTAACAGCACCATTCATCTGCTGTCAGGTGGGGAAAAAGCCCTGACTGCGGTAGCCCTGGTATTTGCCATCTTTGAACTCAACCCGGCGCCGTTCTGCATGCTTGATGAAGTAGATGCGCCGCTCGATGAGGCAAACATCAACCGTTTTGGTGATCTGGTGCGCAGCATGACAGATCGGGTGCAGTTCGTTTTCATCACGCATAATAAAGGCACAATGGAAATTGCCAACCAGCTGGTGGGCGTAACCATGCAAGAACCAGGGGTCTCACGCCTGGTGGCGGTTGACATCGATGAAGCGGTTCGTATAGCGGCTATGTAAGATGCTGGAACTGCGGTTGATTTTGCTTCTGATCGGTGTGGTGTTCATCGCCGTGGTCTATCTGCTGTCCAGGCAGGGAAAGCCTAGACTGGGTAAATCGCATCGCCAAGCCCCAACCATGACCTCACAGACGATGCCGGTTATTACCGCCGATCCGATACTGGAACAGGCGGAAAAGCGAGCCTCCGTAAATGCTGAAGATGCGGATCCGGCGACCAAAAAGCCGCAGCTTATAATCTGCTTGCACGTGGCAGACCGCAGCCAGCAAGGTTTTGCAGGAGCACAGGTGCTGGCTGCACTGCAAATGGCGGGATTACGCTATGGCCAGTATCAGGTTTTCCACCGTATAACCAATACTGAATTGCAGCAATCGGTATTCAGCGTAGCCAACATGGTGGAACCCGGCACATTAAATCCGGAATCCCTTCCCCAAACCCGTATACCGGGGCTCACATTGTTCCTGTTGCTGCCCGGCCCGCAAAATGCAGTGGCAGCATGCGCAGACATGTTGGCGACCGCCAGACTGCTGGCGCGGCAGCTTCATGCAGATGTCCTCGACGATAAACACAATCTGCTTACCAGCGATGGAACCCAGCAGCTACGGGAACGAATTCTTGAATTCCAGAAACAGCTGTTGAACTGCTAGTCACGCATGCTGATGCAACTGATTGTAATCACATTACGGCAGGGAACAGCGCCATGATGACGCCGGATGTGGCGGAGCGCCGCATACAATCGCTGCGCCAGCAGATCAACCATCATAATTATCTATATTACGTACTCGATTCTCCAGAAATACCGGACAGCGAATTTGACAGACTCATGCGCGAACTGGAGCAGCTCGAGCAGCAATTTCCCCAGCTCATAACTCCGGATTCGCCCACCCAGCGTGTCGGAGCCACGCCATTAACCGAATTTGGCGAGGTACGTCATGAAGTGCCGATGTTATCCCTGGACAACGCTTTTGATGAACATGAAGTGCAGGAATTCGACCGGCGCTTGCACGAGCGTCTGGACACGAGTGCACAGATTGAATATACCGCCGAACCAAAATTAGACGGTCTTGCCGTCAGCCTAGTGTATGAAAACGGTGTGCTGACCCGCGGTGCAACCCGCGGCGACGGAACTTTGGGCGAAGATGTAACGCAGAATGTGCGCACGCTTCTGTCAGTACCGTTGCGTCTCGTGGGCACAGGCTTTCCTCGGCTGCTGGAGGCACGCGGCGAGATTTTCATGCCCAAAAAGGGTTTTGAAATGCTCAATGCCAAGGCTGAGAAAAACCATGAAAAGCCGTTTATCAATCCACGCAATGCCGCCGCAGGCAGCCTGCGTCAGCTTGATGCGCGGATAACCGCCTCACGCCCCCTGGAATTTTATGCCTATGCCTGGGGGCAGGTTGAGGGAGGCAGGTTGCCGGAACGGCACAGCAAAGTGCTGGCATGCTTCCGTGAATGGGGGCTGCGCACCAATCCGGAAAACCGTCTGGTGATCGGCCTGGAAGGCTGCCTCAAATTCTACAAACACATGGCAGACAAACGCGATCAGCTTCCCTACCAGATCGACGGGGTGGTATACAAAGTTGACCGGCTTGATCTGCAAAAAGAACTCGGCTTCGTGGCGCGCGCCCCACGCTGGGCCTTAGCCCACAAATTCCCTGCAGAAGAAGTCATGACGGTATTACGCGCGGTGGAGTTCCAGGTTGGCCGTACCGGAGCCCTCACGCCTGTGGCACGACTGCAGCCGGTGTTTGTAGGTGGCGCCAATATCAGCAATGCCACCCTGCACAACATGGACGAAATCGAACGCAAGGATGTACGGGTTGGGGATACCGTGATCGTCCGGCGTGCTGGGGACGTCATTCCGGAAGTGGCCGGTGTTGTGCTTGCCAAACGCCCCAAGAATGCCAGACGCGTACATTTGCCGCTTAAATGCCCCGTTTGCGGATCCAAGGTGCTGCGTATCGAAGGCGAGGCTGTGGCGCGTTGCAGCGCTGGCCTCTATTGTCCGGCGCAACGCAAGGAAATGATCCGGCATTTTGCTTCCAGGCGCGCCCTCGATATCGAAGGTTTAGGTGAAAAACTCGTTGATCAACTGGTTGATGCCGGGCTGGTGCATACACCCGCGGACCTTTTCAAACTTACAGCCAAGCAACTAGCGGATCTGGAGCGCATGGGTGATAAGTCCGCCGACAACCTGCTGCAGGCTATCAATAAAGCAAGCAACACAACCTTCAGCCGTTTCCTGTATGCGCTGGGCATTCGCGAAGTGGGCGAGACCACGGCCTTGGTGTTAGCACGGCATTACGGCAGTTTGGATGCTTTGCTTGCCGCTGATCAGGACAGTTTGATGCAAGTTCCGGATATCGGGCCGGTAGTGGCGGCTTCCATTGCCTCGTTTTTCCACGAACCACATAACTTGAAGGTGATCAGAGCACTACGCGAGTCAGGGGTTCGCTGGCAGCAGCAGGCTGATGCTAAAAAATTTAAGCACTCCAGCATCCTTGCCGGCCTTACATTTGTAATCACCGGCACCCTAAGCCAGATGACTCGCGACGATGCCAAGGACACCATACTGGCGCTGGGCGGCAAAGTGAGTGGAAGTGTTTCAAAAAAAACAGATTACCTGGTGGTGGGGGCAGAACCTGGCTCCAAGCTGGCCGAAGCCCGCAGGCTGGGAGTTGCACTCATGGATGAGCAGGCTTTTCTGCGGCGGATCAAGCAGTAACGACGATGTTGGTTATTTGGATATAAAATAGCCGAAGTTAGCCGAATCTATGCGTTTTCCAGGATATACCCGATGTCATTAAACAGGATCGTACTGGCGCTACTGGCACTCATCATGGCTGGCTGCAGCACCATCCTTACGCCTACCTATGGCGTGCGCCAGGGGCAATTGGCGGTTTGTCCTGCACAGCGCGACTGCATCTCATCCCAGGACAAAAACCCAAACCTGTACATCGCCCCGCTTGCCTATACCAGCAGCCGGGCACAGGCGCGCAGTGATCTGTTAATAGCCGTTACGGTAGCCGGCCAGGGAAGAATCGTCTCAAACCACCGCAACTACCTGCGCATTGAATATCCGATTACTGATAAATCCAACACCGAATATTTTTATCAGCCGGAGAATTCCGTGGATGATGTAGAATTTTACCTGGTACCCGATAAGCACATCATCGAGATGCGCTCAATAGCAAGACTGGGCTTGCTGGATATTGGCGCTAACCGCGAGCGCCTGGAGCGTATACGCGCTGCGTTTAATGAACTGCAGCAGCGTCACAATTAAAATATGATGCACTCAGAAAAACGGCCAATCGGGAGATTGGCCGTTTGTTGGTGAATCAGACGTTTATTTATCAGGGTTTTGTAGAAGCGGGTGGTGCCGCGGCGGGTGGGCTGGCCTTGCTTGCAGCAGCAGGCGTAGACATCACAACCTTGGCACTTTGACGCAGGTCGTTGACATACGCTTCAACTTCTTTTCCTTCCAGGGTATTCTTCAACTGATCCTTCATGGCGGCCAGGCTTGGAGGAGGGTTGGATCGTGTGTCTTGTAGCTGAATTACATGCCAGCCAAATTGGCTGTGCACCGGTTCCTTGGTGTATTCGCCCTTTTTCAATTTTTCAACCGCCTGCGAAAATGCCGGAACCATTTGATCCGGACTGAACCATCCGAGTTCACCTCCTTGATCCTTGGATGTGTCGGTTGAATATTGTTTGGCCAGGGTTGCGAAGTTCGCGCCGTGGTTCAGCTTGTTGATGATTTCTTTGGCCAGTTTCTCAGTCGGGACCAGGATATGGCGCGCCCGGTATTCGATGCCCGGCATGGATTTTACCCGCTGATCGTATTCGGCTTTGATTTGATCATCAGTAATCGGATGTTTAGCAAGGTATGCCTGCACCATCTGGTTTGCCAGCAGCCCTGTGTTTTGAATATGCATTTCTGCGGCTACGTCGGGTTTGCTTTCCAGATTTTCTTTTTTGGCGCTCTGTGCGAGAACCTCCATATCCACCAGGCGGTTCAGGACCATGGCTTTTCTCTGGGGGTCAAGCTGTGGCTCCTGGCCGCCAGTCAAGGTTCGCAGGTATGCACGGTACATATCGGTGGTAATAGGCGTTCCATTCACCGTCGCGAGCACGGTGGATGTGTCAGATGATGATTGACCGCCACCACAGGCGGACAATGCACCAATGGCGAGCAGCAGCAGGAAAGCACGATATTCAATACGCATTGAAGTTCCTCATGGTTGGAAAGTTAGCGGGATTCTCCGGGCGCCAGCGCCTTGATACTCAGGGCGTGGATGTCAGATTGCAGCAGCTTTTCGAGTGCCGCATAAATCATGCGGTGGCGCTGTATAAGCAAAAGCGATGAAAATTCTGGCGCGACAATGCGCACCGAGTAATGGCCAGCTCCCATATGCGCGTGGCCAATATGTTTGGCAAAATCATCGGTAATCTCCAGTTCCGTTGGATGAAAGCACGATTCAAGTTGCTCGCGTATGCATTCTATCGGAGATTTTTCCGGACTGGGGATGCTAACCTTATCCATTATCGCAGTTCCGTGGTATAGGGGTACGGAGATGCGTATGTACCCAGGCACATACAAAAGCGGTATCCGGCGTCTGCCTCATGAAGGCTGTTCCATATCCATGTGCCGGCTCAAATACAAGGCCTGAAGCAATACGAATAGCAGCATGGCGCCAGTTGACCACCAGACCTTGAATTTGACCCATTCAGCCGTATCGAAATGATAGATAACATAAACATTGACGCTGCCCAGCAGCAGGAAAAAAAATGCCCAAGCAAGATTCAGGCGCTTCCAAATGGAGGCTGGCAGCCTGATTTTCGCGCCCAGCATGCGTTCGATAAAAGTCGAGCGCATAAAATGTGTAACCAGGAACACCCCGCCAAACAGCCATTCAACCACGGAAAATTTCCACTTTATGTATGCCGGGTCATGCAGTAACAAAGTGGCGCCGCCCAAAACAAGCGCCAGCACCGTGACCGCAAGCGGTAGCGCCTGGAGTTTCCGGGTCTGCCAATAAGAAATCGCCAGTACCAGCATGCTGCCGATCATCAGTACACCGGTAGCAAAGTAAATGCCTTTCCACAGGTAGCTTGCAAAAAAGCATGCCAGCAGCAGGAATTCAAACACAGAGGACATAACCAGGGCGGTGATTTATAAGGTTCGATATGATAGCGCATCTAGTTGAGCAGTGTTGAGGTCTGCTGGCATGCTCGCCGAGCCATGAGCCAATATTTCTGCATCCACCCGGAGACGCCGCAAATTCGTTTGGTGCGACGCAGCGTGGCAATCCTGCGTGCCGGAGGGGTAGTGGTTTATCCAACCGACTCCTGCTACGCATTGGGGTGCATGGTTGGCGATAAGGCTGCCATGGAGCGGATTCGTTCAATCCGCTGTGCAGATCCGGGCCACAATTTTACTTTGGTATGCCGTGATCTTTCTGAAATCGCCACTTATGCGCGGGTCGATAATCATACTTTCAGGCTGCTTAAAGCCCATACCCCTGGACCATACACATTCATTTTGAGGGCAACCCATGAAGTGCCGCGGCGGTTGCAGCACCCCAAGCGTAAAACCATCGGCATACGAGTGCCCCAGCACCCCATTACGCAGGCAATCCTCACCGAATTACGTGAACCGATCATGAGTTCAACGCTGATGCTGCCGGGGGAGTCACTACCGTTAACCGATCCACAGGAAATGCGCATGCGCCTCGAACACCGGGTGGATCTGGTAATTGACGGCGGTTCCTGCGGTTCTGAGCCCACCACGGTTGTGGATCTATCCGAGGGTGCACCGCAGGTGATCCGTATCGGCCGTGGCAACCCCGTACCTTTCACCCGCACGCATTAATTGTCCATTAAGACCACTTGCAGACTCTGTATAATGGCCGGATGGGCCACTTTAATATCATCCAGCTCATTATTATCTGGGGGCCGCCGGTCTTATTCGCCATCACCCTCCATGAGGTGGCTCACGGATGGGTGGCGCGCCGCTTTGGGGATCCGACTGC
The DNA here is from genome assembly GCA_028870845.1 of Gammaproteobacteria bacterium. GTDB lineage: Bacteria > Pseudomonadota > Gammaproteobacteria > Natronospirales > REEB76 > REEB76. The sequence goes on from JAGWOR010000005.1 coordinate 7,570, forward strand.
CCAGATGCTCGGCCGGCTTACACTGAACCCCTTAAAACACATCGATCCCGTGGGCACCATCCTGGTGCCGGCGATGCTGTTGGTATTCATGCTGCTATTCCACAGCGGGATCCTGTTTGGCTGGGCCAAACCGGTGCCTATATCACCCCGAAATTTCAAAAACCCGCGGCGGGACATGGCCATCGTCGCGGCTGCAGGTCCGCTGTCAAACCTCGGCATGGGGATAATCTGGGCATTGGTGATTCGCCTGGCAGCGTTTCTGTACCCGTCATTTCACTGGATTGAGCCATTGATATATATGGGTCTTGCCGGCGTATTGATTAATGTCGCGCTTATGGTTTTCAACCTGATTCCACTACCGCCGCTGGACGGCGGCAGGGTGCTGGTCGGTCTTTTGCCCCGTGACGCCGCCAATCTCGTCGATCGAATTGAGCCTTACGGTTTTTACATCATCATCCTGCTGATGATCGTTGGCGCATTTAATATTATTCTGGTACCTGCCATCAGCTGGATTTCCGCTATTCTGCTTCCCAGTGGCTTTTGATATGAGGATTGGCGGTTGAATTCAGTAGCCTTGGATAACCAGCGTGTATTGTCGGGCATGCGCCCAACCGGGCGCATGCATCTTGGGCACCTTCACGGTGTACTCAAGAATTGGATGCGCCTCCAGCACGAGTATGAATGCTTTTTCTGCGTGGTCGACTGGCACGCGCTCACCACCAACTATGAGCATTCCAGGGAAATCGAGCCCGCCATGTGGGAGATGCTTGTGGACTGGCTGGCAGTCGGTGTTGATCCCGGCAAGGCCAAGCTGTTCATCCAGTCCCACATCCTGGAACACGCGGAACTGCATCTGCTGTTGTCCATGGTGACACCGCTCAGCTGGTTGGAACGGGTGCCAACCTACAAAGAGCAGCAGGAACAGCTCAAGGATCGCGATCTTGCCACCTACGGCTTTTTGGGATATCCGGTGTTGATGAGCGCCGACATACTTATTTACAAGGCCGGTTGGGTGCCGGTCGGCGAGGATCAGGTGCCGCATGTGGAACTCACCCGTGAAATCGCGCGCCGCTTCAATCATATTTTTGGACGCGAAGAGGATTTCGAAAGCCGCGCGGAAAGCGCTGTGAAAAAGCTCGGTAAAAAGCACAGCAAGCTGTATTCGCAGCTACGCACCCGTTACCAGCAACACGGCGATCACGAGGCCCTGAAACTGGCACGCGCCCTGCTGGCTGAAAGCCAAAACCTGACACTTGGCGATCGCGAGCGGCTGCTGGGTTATCTGGAAGGCGGTGGCCGAAGCATCCTGACGGAACCGAGTCCACTGCTTACGGAAGTGGCGCGCATGCCGGGTCTCGACGGTCGCAAGATGTCGAAATCCTATGGCAACACCATCAGCCTGCGCGAAGATCCAGCGCAGGTTGAAAGCAAACTGCGTACCATGCCGACGGATCCGGCGCGTGTCCGGCGTAGTGATCCAGGCAATCCGGAGAAGTGCCCGGTATGGGATTTTCACAAGGTCTATTCTGATGAAACCACGCGCGATTGGGCCTGGAAGGGCTGCACCAGTGCCGGCATCGGTTGCCTGGAGTGCAAACAGCCGGTAATTGACGCTGTTCTCAAGGAGCTTGAACCCATACGAAAACGCGCCATTGAAATTGAGGCATCGCCTGAGATGGTACGCAGCATAATCAAACAGGGATGTGACGCAGCCCGTGACGTTGCCAGGGACACGATGGATGAGGTACGGCAGGCCATGGGGTTGAGTTACCGCTGATGTCAGCTGTGCGTCATTCAGGTGAGTCCGACCAACAGGCGGATTTTCCCATTTCGAATTCTCCCGAACAGTCGGAAATGCCGTTTGCCATCGTACAGGGCGAACCGGTTACCAGCCTGCCAAGGGACCTGTATATACCGCCGGACGCCCTGGAGGTGTTCCTTGAGGCTTTCGAAGGCCCGCTGGATCTGCTGTTGTATCTCATCCGGCGCCAGAACCTGGATATTCTGGACGTGCCGATTGCCGAGATCACGCGGCAATACATGGAATACATCGATCTCATGACGGTACTGCGCCTCGAGCTGGCGGCTGAGTACCTGGTAATGGCGGCGATGCTGGCCGAGATCAAATCGCGTATGCTCTTGCCGCGTATGCCGGCGGATAACGGCGAGGAAGAGGATCCACGCGCCGAGCTGGTGCGCCGCTTGCAGGAATACGAACGCTACAAGACCGCAGCCGAAGATATGGATGCCTTGCCAAGGGTTGGCAGGGACGTGCATGTGGCAAATGCCGAAGTTGGCGAACGCAGGGTTATTCGCCTGGTTCCCGCGGTCAGCATGCAGGAGCTATTGCTGGCATTCAAAGATGTGGTCCAGCGAGCTGCGATGTTTTCGCATCATCATGTGCAGCTTGAACAACTTTCAGTCCGGCAGCGCATGACGGACATCCTGGCGGCATTGCAAAGCGCCGAATTTCATGAATTCACCGAGCTGTTCAAACTTGAGGAAGGCAGACGCGGCGTGGTAGTAACGTTTCTGGCGCTGCTCGAGCTGCTCAAGCAGGCGCTGATAGATCTTGTGCAGGCCGAAACTTTCGGCCCCATACATGTCAAGGCCACAGGCGCCACCGACGTGGATTTGTCGCGGGTTGTCATTGAAGGAGAAGATGCATGACGCTTAAGGCGCCAATGCTCAAAAACGTTATTGAAGCAGCGTTGCTGGCAGCGGGACGCCCATTGAGCATTGATGAACTCATGGCGCTGTTTGGCGATGACGAGCGGCCGGATCGCGCCCAGCTGCGCAAGATTCTCGATAAACTGCAGTCGGAATACGACGAGCGCGGCATCACGCTCAAAGAGGTGGCCAGTGGCTTCCGAATCCAGCTCAAACCCGAGCTTGCCAACTGGATTGGGCGGCTGTGGGTGGAGAAACCAGCGCGCTATTCGCGCGCCATGCTGGAGACCCTCTCTCTGATCGCCTATCGTCAGCCCATAACCCGCGGCGAAATCGAGGCTGTGCGTGGGGTGAGTGTCAGCCCGCACATCATTCGCACGCTCATGGAACGGGGCTGGATACGCATGGTTGGACATCGCGACGTCCCGGGACATCCGGAACTATTCGGCACCACCAAGGAATTTCTCGATTACTTCAGCCTCAAGAGCCTGGATGACCTGCCCGCCCTGGCCGCCATCAAGGACATCGACAGCTTGAACGTGGAACTGGATTTTGACGGAACCGGCCAGTTGTTGCCCGACATGGATTCACCTGGGGGTGCGCAAGCAGTGGCAGACTCAGGGTCGCCAGCGGACACTGAGGATGGCATGCTTGAGGCCCAGGACAGCTAAAGTTGGTGTATTCCCATCAAGCCGCGGCAACACAAACCTACAGCCAGCACGCCTGAACGCATCCAGAAACTGCTGGCGAACGCCGGTATTGGTTCTCGCCGGGAAATCGAGGCTTGGATAAAATCGGGGCGCTTGACCATAAATGAACGGCCCGCATGCCTCGGCGACCGGATCACACTGACAGATCGCGTCGCCCTGGATGGCCGTGTATTCAGGCAACTTGCCTACTCCAGGCCTGATGCCAGGCGCGTCATCCTTTATCACAAACCCGAGGGCGAATTAACCACCAGGAAGGATCCTGAGGGACGGCCAACGGTTTTTGAGGCGTTGCCACGCCTGCACGGTAAACGCTGGGTTTCTGTCGGCCGCCTGGATACGAATACATCCGGATTGCTGCTGTTTACTACTGATGGCGAACTCGCAAACCGTTTGATGCACCCCTCGCACGAAGTTGAGCGCGAATATGCGGTGCGCGTGCTCGGCGGAGTCAGTAGTGAGCAGTTAAGGGCATTAACAGCCGGTGTCAGCCTGGAAGATGGCACGGCCCGCTTCGAGTCAATCCGGGATGCGGGAGGTGAGGGCGCGAATCATTGGTATCACGTGGTACTGAAGGAAGGGCGCAACCGTGAGGTTCGACGCATGTGGGAGGCGGTAGGCGTAACCGTCAGTCGTCTGGTGCGCATCCGTTTTGGATCGATACAGCTGACACGTGAGTTACGGCGAGGTATGTGGCGTGAGCTCAGTGCCACTGAAATGGCAAGTCTCCTCAAGCTGGCCGGACTGTCAGCAGGGTGAACAGTCACCGGTGACGCAGGCTCGGCAGTTGCCGCAGGCTTTTAATATTGCTCCCAAGCCGGCTGTGGCAAAATCTTAATTACTGCTATCCAGAGATCCATCATGAAAAATTCCATCCCTGTCATGTCACTGTTGGCAGCATTGCTTACGGCTTGTATACCGGCGGTCGTCCATGCAGGTGCGCCTGCTAGTGTGGCGGCTGCTGACCAGCAGCGTGCTGCCTGCGGGTCACTGCAGATGCTGAAAGCCAAAATCCACATGGCAATCTACAGCGCCCTGAAATATCCCGCCAGCATGGCATTTTTTGCGGCTCGGGGCATTACCACCGTGAAGTATGTGTATCGGGATGGGCAGGCGGGCGATGTACGGGTATCCGAATCCAGCGGCAATCGCATCCTGGACAGGGCCGCACTCCGGGCAGTACGCGAGGCAAAATATCCATCCGCGCCTGCGGCTTTCCACGGAATCAAAATACCGGATGTGGTTTATTTTGTTTTTGATAATTCCGACCTTATGGCCCGGGATGACGCTCCCACAAACAGCGGCTCCGCGCTTCGCCGCCAGTTGTACAGGGATGAACAATGCATACGGAAATAAATGCCGGTGGCTGACCGGCTAGTGCATATAGCGCCCGTATTGCGTGTGGATCAGCGAATGTCGAATTGCTGTCCGGTTACGCCCTTGCTATCAGGCCCCAGGAGAAACAGGTAGGTGGGTACAAGCTGCTCAGGGGCCAGAAGCTGGCTGCGGTCTTCGGCTGGATATGCCAAGCGCCGCATCTCCGTGCGCACGGCGCCCGGATTGACAGAATTCACCCGTAGATTGCCCCTGAACTCGGTTTCGTCCGCGAGTATCACCGAGAGCGCCTCGATACCGGCCTTTGAAACGGCATAGGCGCCCCAATAAGCGCGCGGCTTGCGTCCCACGGTGCTGCCGGTGAAAACTACGGAAGCGTCAGGTGACTTATACAGGATTTCCAGGCATGCCCTGGTGAGCACAAACGGCGCGGTCAGATTTACCTGCAGCACTTGCCGCCATACGTGAACTTCATGATGCTCAATCGGCGCGCGCTCACCCAAAATTCCTGCGTTGTGCAGCACACCATCCAACTTGCCATATTCCTTGTCGAGAACTGCAACCATTTCCTCATGGTCTTTTAGCGTGGCGCCCATCAGATCCATGGGGTAGATTCCCGGCATTGGTCCACCGGCCTGCATGATCTCGTCGTACACAGCTTCCAGTTTCTTGACGGTTTTACCCAACAGCACCACGGTGGCGCCATGGCTTGCCAAGCCCGTAGCAACAGCCCGGCCGATACCGTCCCCGGCGCCGGTGACCAGAATCACCCGTTGCTGCAGCAGGTTTTTTGGCGGGCTGTATCCTTGTGGACAGTAATTCATGGTGTTTCTTTGGCTCATGTTGGGGTCAGTGGTGGCGTCCGCTGCTTGCGGCTTTCAGGCATGAGCAAGCATGCGGTAGCGGTAACAGCCGGCTGGAGTTCAGGTGTTATCCAAAGAATCTTCACCCGAGTTGCGCGGCGTGACATCCAGCTGTTCCAGTTCTGGCAGGGGTTTTTTCTCTTGGATACCCATTTCCGGGAAGCGGCGCGCTCCTGGCAACACTTGGCGCTCGAGCGAACCCACCGCCTTGTTGTAATGTTCAACGCTTTGCCCGAGTGCCCGCCCAATCCGGCTCAGGTGCTCATTGAAAGTGGCCAGGCGCTTATAGAGTTCCTCGCCTAGTTCGCGGATCTGCTCGGCATTTTCAGCCACCGCCTGCTGCCGCCATCCAAAAGCCACCGCCCGCAGCAGGGCGATAAGGCTGGTGGGAGTGGTAAGCACCACTTTGTTAGTGAAGGCGTCTTCCAGCAGCTTGGGATCTTCATCCAGAGCCGCGCTTAGAAACTGTTCACCGGGAACGAACATCACGACAAAATCCGGGGAATTCTTGTATTGGGTCCAATAGGCCTTGCTGGACAACTCACGCATCCGCTCGCGCACCTTGCGGGCATGCTGCTGCAGGTACAGCCGGCGGTCTTCATCCGTCTTGGCGGCCACCGCGCTCAGATAGGCATCCAGAGGGGTCTTTGCATCCACCACCAGTTCACGCTTATCAGGCATGCGCACCAGCATGTCCGGGCGCAGGCGCCCGCTTTCCGTATCGCGGCTGTCCTGCTCGTAGAAATCGCAGTAGTTCACCATGCCAGCCAGCTCGGCAAGCCGTTTGAGCGTCATTTCGCCCCACTGACCGCGTACTTCAGGCCGGCGCAAGGCCTGTACCAGGTTGCGGGTCTCCAGGTGCAGTTGCGCCTGGGTTTCGGTCATGCTGGTGAGGTAACGGTTGATGCTGCCGTACGCCTCGCGGCGTTCTTTTTCGATCTGATGGATCTGTTCCCCGGTTTTTCTAAGGGTTTCATTGATGGGTTTAACCAGTTCGGCAAAGGCTTTTTCCTTTTTATCCAGTTCATTGCGGGCCTCGAGCTGATACTTGCCGAGGTTTTGCGACGCAAGTTCCAGAAACGACTGATTGTTGCTGCGCAAGACATCGCCCGCCAACGCCTTGAAGGTCTTTTCCAGTTCCTCGCGGCTGGTGCCTAAGGCCTGGGTTTTGGCGCTGAGCGTGGCCAATTCGATCTGCAAGGTGTTGAGGCGCTGCTGCCGGTAGAAAAACGCGATCGCATACCCCAGGGCGAATCCCGCGACCAGGCCCAGGATCACATAAACCACGGCCATCAGGCGGAGCTCCGGTCAACGGCTGGGCCTGCATAGGCATCCAGCCAGGGGAGAATCTCCAATGGCTCGCTGAGTACTCCATCCGCCTGCCAATCCGTGGGACTTTCTTCCGCGTCGATATAGCCATACAGGGCCACCAGCGCCCGCATGCCGGCCGCATGCGCTGCTTCCACATCCCGTTGCGCATCACCCACGTAGATGCTGTGATCGGGACTGCAGCCGGTGAGCGAGCAGGCGTGTAGCAGTTGATCCGGGTGGGGCTTGCGGCGCGGGGTGGTATCTCCGCTGACCACGCAAGCAGCTCGCTGTTGCAGATTGAATACCTGCAGCAACGGACCGGTGAGCGCGCCGGGTTTGTTGGTGACGATGCCCCAGCGCAGGCCGCGCTTCTCTATACCCAGCAGGGCCGCCTCTACCCCGGGGAATACGCTGGTTTCGCTGCTCAGGCAGTCACGGTAGATATCCAGCAAGCGGGCACGCATGCCGGCGAAACGTGAGTCGTTGGGCTCTATTCCAAAACCCAACTTCAACAAGGCCGGTGATCCATGGGAGACCACGGGACGGATGCGTTCCTGGGGGATCGGGGGGAGGTTGTGTTCGGCACGCTGAAAATTGAGCGCCGCACCCAGATCGGGCGCGGTATCCAGAAGCGTGCCGTCGAGATCAAACAGAATCAATGACGTGGGGTTCAGCATGCGCGTGTGAAGTGCATTAAATAGTTTACCTCTGGGTGTTCATCGATCCAGCATTGTCGAGTGAGCGGGTTATAGTGCAGGCCGGCGGTATCAACCAGCGCCAGTCCGGCTTGCCGTGCCCAGTCATCCAGTTCGGAAGGACGGATAAATTTTGCGTATTCGTGGGTTCCGCGCGGCGTAAGGTGAAGCAGGTATTCGGCTGCCAGCACCGCCAGTAAAAATGACTTTGGATTGCGGTTGAGTGTCGAAAAGAACACCTGCCCCCCGGGTTTCGCCAGGGCCGCACATGCCCGCACCACAGCCGCCGGGTCGGGCACGTGTTCGAGCATTTCCATGCAGGTGACCACGTCGAAACAGGCGGGCATGGAAGCCGCGAGGTTTTCCGCGGAATCCAGCCGGTAATCGACCTGGAGCCCGGATTCATGCAGGTGCAGGCGGGCGACCTGGAGCGGGGATTCCGCCATGTCAATGCCGGTAACCTCGGCCCCAAGCCCGGCCATGGCCTCGGCCAGCAGCCCGCCACCACAGCCGATGTCCACCACGCGTTTGCCTGACAGAGCGGCGAATTTGTCGATATAGCCAAGCCGCAAGGGGTTGATTTGGTGCAGGGCCCGGAATTCGCCTTCCGGGTCCCACCAGCGCGATGCCAGCGCATCGAACTTGGAAATTTCCCGTGCATCCACATTGGTACTGGCCGTATGCATGAATCTATTCTATCAATTTAACGGCGTGCTTAAGCGTTTCTGCCAGCGCTGCACCCGCGTCATCAGCTGGCCAATGTCCATTTGCGTTAATTCGCCATCGCGCAAGAGACGCCGGCCCGCCACCCATACATCGCTTACCTGCGCGCGGTTCGCGGCGTAGATCAGTTGTGACAAAGGGTTATACAGTGGCTGTAATTCCGGTCCGCCCAGATCAATTGCGGCGAGATCCGCGGATTTTCCCGGCGCCAGCGAGCCGATGTCGCGCTCCAGACCCAGTGCTCTGGCGCCGTTGAGGGTTGCCATGCGCAGAACTGCCGCGGCAGCAAGCGCGGACGCATCAGCGGCCACGCCTTTGGCCAGCAGCGCTGCGCTGCGCATCTCGCCGATCATGTCCAGGTCGTTGTTGCTGGCGGCGCTATCGGTGCCGAGCGCCACATTTACGCCGCTGGCGAGCAGTCTCGCGACCGGACAGAATCCGCTCGCCAGTTTGAGGTTCGATTCCGGGCAATGCACGACGTGAACGCCGGCGGCTGCCAATTCGGCAATTTCATCATCCATAAGCTGGGTCATGTGTACGGCAACAAGATCCGGGGTAAGCATCCCCAGTTCCGCCAGTCTCGCCAGCGGGCGCTTGCCGTACAGGTTCATGCTCTGGCTGATCTCACCGGCAGTCTCGTGCACGTGGGTGTGAATGGGCACATCGAGTTCATCGGCGAGCGTGCGCACCTCCCTAAACCAGTTATCGGCCACGCTATAAGGTGCATGCGGTGCGAATGCGAAGCTCAGCAGCGGTTCATCCCTGTATTGGTCGCGCAGCGCCGTGCCCTTGGCGATGTACTCCTGGGGGCCGGCGCCCCAGGCTGTAGGGAAATCCACCACGATCATACCCAGGCATGAGCGGATGCCGTACCTGCGGGCGACTTCGGCGGTGACTTCAGGAAAAAAATACATGTCGTTGAAACATGTGGTGCCACTGCGCAGCATTTCCGCGATCGCCAGTTCAGTGCCATCGCGCACGAATTCAGGGCCCATCCAGCGCTTTTCCGCCGGCCATATGTGTTCGTGCAACCAGGGATGGAGCGGAATGTCGTCTGCCAGCCCGCGCAACAGGCTCATGGATGCATGGGTGTGCGCATTGACAAGCCCGGGGATCAGCGCGTGTTGCGGCAGTTTGACGGTTTGACTGGGCTGGTAGCATTCGCCAATGAGGTCTGCCGGCAGAATATCCAGGATCCGGCCGGCATCCACCACCAGGGCATGATTCTCATGCACCACGCCCGCCGGTTCCACGGGGATAAGCCAGCGTGGGTATATGACCAGATCTGCAGTGCTCATCGTGAGGTTTCCATGAACGGCTAGGCGATGCTGCCCCGGGGCTAAAGGCCGGCAGCTGGATTCCGTTTTTATTGCGCCGGGACGCGCACTGTTACTTCGATATCAACGTACCTGTTAGCGGAGGCTGAATGCGCATGCGGTCGCGGCTCGCTGCTGCCGACGCCCCGCATCTGGATGGTGCGCGGGTCGGCACCCAAAGACAGCAACAGAAGTTCAGCCGATTTTGCGCGCATGCCTGACAGCCAATGGTTGAAACCGGCTGGTCCGCTCTTGTCTGTATGTCCGGTGATGCGGATACGCTCAATGCCCCGGTAGTTTTCCAGTGAATCTATAAACCTCAGAATTTGCCGGCGGTTTCCCCGTGCCAGGTGTGCGCTATTGAGTTTAAATGCCTTTTGGGTAGTGAACCGCAGGTTCTTGGTCATGTAATGCGCTGCCTGCGCGGGCGCTGCCGGTGACGGAAGTGTGCTGGCCGGTGGTTTAGCTGCGGTGGCGGTTGATACTGCAAGTGGCAGAGGAGCCGCGCTTACTGGCGCGACCGAGGCGGCAACCGGTGGTGCCGAGACCATCGGCGCGGCTTGGGCGACAGGAACCTTGGCGGCCACGATTAATGGTGCGGCGGCGGTGCCGGCATTGGGTTTTGCAGATGCAGCCGGTTGCGCCTTTACTGCGGCGCTAGCCGCTGCAGGTTCAGCCTCGGGCTTGAGTGCTGGAAACAGATAGCCAAATTCATCCAACGGCAGCGGTTCCACATGATGCTTGACATCCGGTTGCGCCAGTTGATTGCAGGGCAGCTTGCCGTCGGCGGGGGTAATGCCGATCTGCACACATACACCCTGGGAATTTTCGGATTGCTTGCTGGAGACGGCCAATGGGAACTCTGGTCGCGTGGCGTGCGAGGCACAGCCTGCGGCGGCTGCAAGCAGCACAAAACCTAATCCCCGAAGCAGCAATGCCCCTGGATGTTGTGTAGGTGCTTCACTCATTCACAGCAGCACTGGCGAACCATGTAATCGATTCACTATAACAGACTTGCGGAGCCAGAGGTGACTGCAAATCCACTATCCGGATGAGGCCAGAAGCGCTGCAAATCCAAGGATAAACCGCCTGCATGTGGTAAAATTTCCGCTTTGAATTATTCCGCATACCGCGGCCCAATACACACCAAATTCAAGTCTGCATGGCCGAATTCGCACGTGAGCTGACGCTCGTAAACCTCGAAGAGGAAATGAAGCAATCCTACCTGGATTACGCCATGAGCGTGATCGTGGGGCGGGCATTGCCGGACGTGCGTGACGGCCTGAAACCGGTGCACCGGCGTGTGCTTTACGCCATGCAGCAGCTGGGCAACGACTATAACAAGCCTTACAAGAAATCCGCGCGCGTCGTGGGCGACGTTATCGGTAAATACCATCCGCACGGAGACACCGCGGTCTACGACACCATGGTGCGAATGGCGCAGCCCTTTTCCATGCGCTACATGCTGGTGGATGGCCAGGGCAATTTCGGATCAGTGGACGGCGATCTGCCGGCGGCAATGCGCTACACCGAGGTGCGCATGGCCAGGCTGGCCCATGAAATGCTCGCCGAGATCGAAAAAGAAACCGTGGATTTCACTCCCAATTATGATGAATCCGAGCTCGAACCATCGGTATTGCCGGCGCGTGTGCCCAACCTGCTGGTCAACGGTTCCGCCGGCATTGCCGTGGGCATGGCGACAAACATTCCGCCGCATAATCTCAGGGAAGTAATCAATGCCTGCGTCGCCCTGATCGATGATCCGCAGCTCAGCATTCATGACCTGATGCAGCACCTGCCCGGCCCGGATTTTCCCACCGGCGGGATTATCAACGGCGCGCGGGGAATCCACGAAGCATACTTCACCGGGCGTGGAAGAATTTTCCTGCGTTCAAAAAATCACCTTGAAGGCAAGGAGGGCGGCAAACAATCGATCGTGGTGACCGAACTGCCGTACATGGTCAACAAGGCACGCTTGCTGGAACGCATCGCGGAGCTGGTAAAAGACAAGAAGCTCGACGGCATCACGGAACTGCGCGACGAGTCCGATAAGGACGGCATGCGCATGGTGATCGAACTAAGACGCGGCGAGAACACGGATGTGATGCTGAACAACCTTTATCAGCATACCGCCATGCAAAGTGTGTTCGGCATCAACATGGTCGCGCTCGTGGACGGCCAGCCGAAATTGCTGAATCTCAAGGAAATGCTCGACGCATTTCTGCGGCACCGCCGCGAGGTGCTGACGCGGCGCACGCTGTTTGATCTCCGCAAGGCGCGTGAACGCGCGCACGTGCTGGAAGGCCTGGCCGTGGCGCTGGCCAACATTGATGAAATGATTGAGCTGATCAAAAAATCCGCCGGGCCAGCCGAGGCCAAAGCGGGCCTGCTGGCGCGTAGCTGGAAACCCGGGGTCGTTACCGAGATGCTGAAGCGCGCCGGCGCTGAAGCATCCAGACCTGAGGATGCCGGTGCTGATACCGGACTCCACGGGTCCGGTTACCGGCTTTCAGATACCCAGGCGCAGGCAATTCTGGACCTTAAATTACAGCGGCTTACCGGGCTCGAACAGGAAAAAATCGTCAGTGAATACAAAGAGCTGCTGGACCTGATCAGCAAGTTGCGTGAGATCTTGATGGACGCCAGCAAGCTGCAGAAGGTTATTCGCGACGAACTTATTGCCCTGCGTGATCAATATGGTGATGCCAGACGCACCGAGATAATTTCCGACCAGGAAGACCTGACTATCGAGGACCTGATCACGGAAGAAGAAGTGGTGGTGACCCTGTCGCATGCCGGTTACGCGAAGTCGCAGCCGGTCAGCACCTATCGGGCGCAGCGCCGTGGCGGACGCGGCAAGGCTGCAACCAGCGTAAAGGATGAGGACTTCATCGATAATTTGTTCGTCGCCAACAGTCACGACATGGTCTTGTGCTTTTCGAACATCGGCAAGGTTTACTGGCTGAAGGTCTACCAATTTCCACAGGCGGGGCGAGGCGCACGCGGCAAGCCCATTATCAACCTGCTGCCATTGAGTGAAGGTGAGCGAATCACAGCGGCGCTGCCGGTGCGCGATTATCCGGCCGACAAATTTGTCTTCATGGCTACACGTCTCGGCACGGTTAAAAAGACCTCGCTCGACAATTTTTCACGTCCACGCAGCAATGGCATCATTGCGCTGGAACTCAACAAAGGCGACGCGCTCGTGGGTGTGGCCATCACCGATGGCAAGCGCGATGTACTGATGTTTGCCACCAATGGCAAATCCATCCGTTTCCATGAATCCGACGTGCGGCCCATGGGGCGCAATGCCGCCGGTGTGCGCGGCATTCAGCTCGCCAAGGGAGAACACGTGATCGGCCTGGTGATCGCAGGCGAGGGCGATATTCTCACCGCCACCGAGCACGGTTATGGCAAGCGCACACCGATCGCTGACTATCCCGTGCAGGGCCGCGGCGGGCAAGGCGTGATTTCCATTCAGACCACCGCACGCAATGGCAAGGTAGTGGGCGCCAACCTGGTGCCTGGCGACGCTCAGATCATGCTGATCAGTAACGCCGGCACGCTGGTGCGCACCCCGGTGAGCGATGTCTCGATCATCGGCCGCAATACCCAAGGTGTGCGTCTCATCCGGCTTGCGAACGGCGAACAGCTGGTGGGAATCGAACGTATACAGGCGGACGAAGCTGATGCAGGCGACGAAAATGGCGACGGCGGCTGATGTCAGCCGGGCGGCGCGTTTGCGGGGACGGGTACTGAATTTTGGCGCCGGCCCGGCGATGCTGCCGGACAGCGTGTTGGCGGAGATCCAACAGGAATTGCCCGATTACCAGGGCACCGGCATGTCGATGCTGGAAATCCAGCACCGTGGCCCTGAATTCCAGAAGCTTATCCGGCAGGCGGAAGCGGATCTGCGCGGGCTTATGCAGATTCCGGACGAATACTCGGTTTTATTCCTGCACGGCGGCGCAAACCTGCAATTCGCCATGGCGCCATTGAACCTGGCGGGCAGGAACGCCTGCGCCAATTACCTGAACACCGGATACTGGTCGGCGCGTGCTATCGGCGAAGCGCAGCGCATTTGCAAAGTTCAAGTGGTGGCGGACGCCGAAATCTACGCTTACAGGAACATTCCGCCTGTCCAGCAGTGGCAGATGGACAGCAACGCCGCCATGTTGCATTACACGGTTAACGAAACCATCAATGGGGTGGAGTTCCACTGGCTGCCCGATTCCGGAGGCTTGCCGCTGGTGGCGGACATGACTTCCATGATCCTGTCGCGGCCGGTGGAGGTATCGGCGCATGCCCTGATCTACGCGGCTGCCCAGAAAAACCTTGGCATTGCCGGCCTGACGGTGGTGATTGTGCGTGGTGATGCGCTACGCGATGTGCCGGCTGGCACGCCATCTATGCTGGATTACCGCGAGCACATACGCGCGCATTCGATGCTGAATACCCCGCCGGTATTCGCCTGGTACGTGGCGGCGAAAATGCTCGCCTGGATCAAGCAGCAGGGTGGAGTTGCCGCCATGGCATCCCGCAACCAGCGCAAAGCCGCCGTTCTGTATGAGCTTGTGGATGCCAGCAGCCTCTATCAGAATGCGGTGGAACACAGCTGCCGGTCATGGATGAATGTGCCATTTCAGCTGGCGGACCGTACACTGGAACAAGCGTTCCTGGAGGCGGCGGCCTCAGCCGGATTCGTGGGCCTGGCCGGGCACAGGTCCGCCGGCGGCTTCCGAGCCAGTCTTTACAACGCAATGCCGGAATCCGGCGTACGCGCCCTGGCTGAATTCATGCGTGAGTTTGAACGCGCACGCGCCTGACGGAATTCCGGTTTCGCTTGCCACACGGTTTGGCCATGCATAATTTAGATTTCGACATCCTGGATCTGTGCGCGCCCGGTATCCGAGGCCTCAAACCCTATGAGCCCGGAAAACCGATTTCCGATCTGCAGCGCGAATACCACATCAGTGACATCATCAAGCTGGCATCCAACGAGAATCCGCTGGGGCCAAGCCCCAAGGTAATCGCCGCCGTGCGTCAGGCGTGCGACGAGCTGGCGATCTACCCCGACGGTCAGACCCACGAACTGCGCACGGCCATCGCCCGCCGCCATTCGCTGGCGCCGGAGTGCATCACCTTCGGTGACGGTTCTGACCAATGCATTGAGCTTCTGACGCGTTGCTTCCTGCAACCAGGAACCAACGCGGTCATATCACGGCACGCATTTGCGGTTTATGCCATCGTGTCCCAGGCGGTGGGTGCCGAGATCCATTTTGCCGAAGCGCTTTCTCCCTCACATCCAAGCTCGCCGTATGGCCACGACCTGGATGCCATGGCCGCGTGTATCGATGAAGGCACGCGCGTGGTGTTTATCGCCAACCCCAACAATCCCACCGGCACCTGGCTGGATCAGGATGCCATGCTGCGATTCCTGGAATCAGTGCCGCGAAAAATCCTGGTGGTGGTCGATGAGGCCTACAGCGAATACGTCGAGGAACCCGGTTACCCGGATTGCGTGCAATGGCTTGAGCGCTTTCCGAACCTGATCGTGACGCGCACCTTTTCCAAGGCCTATGGGCTGGCGGGCCTGCGCATCGGTTATGCCGTGTCGCATCCGCAGGTTGCGGAACTGATGAACCGCATCCGCCAACCGTTCAATGTTAACAAGCTCGCTCCGGTCGCTGCATTGGCGGCGCTTTCCGACCAGCAACATTTGCTGAGATCCCTGCAGACAAACCGCGCAGGCATGCGCCAATTGGAACAGGGCCTGAAGGCGCTCGGCCTGAAGTGGATTCCGTCAATCTGCAACTTCCTGACGGTGGATTTCGCCAGGCCGGCCATGCCCATTTATCAGGCACTGCTGCGTCAGGGCATCATCGTGCGCCCGGTGGAAAACTACGGCTTGCCCAACCACCTGCGGATCAGCATCGGTTTGCCGGAGCAAAATCTCAGGCTGCTCGCAGCCCTCAAGCAAGTTCTCGGCAGTTGACCATCACTGGGTTTTCAGCACCCGCCATGACGGCTCCCAACGAATTTTTCATCAAACCCGGCGGTACACTGCGTGGCAAAATCCCCATACCCGGGGATAAATCCATCAGCCACCGGGCGCTTATCCTCGGGGCCATGGCCACGGGCGAAACCCGGATCGACAATTTCCTGGAAAGCGCGGATTGCCTGGCCACCCTGGAGGCCGTGCGGTTATTGGGCATCGAAATCGAGCAGCGCATGCAGCTGTGTGTCACGATCCGCAGCCGGGGACTTCTGCATCTGCAACCCCCGCCGCAAATCCTGGATTGCGGAAACTCCGGAACCAGTGCGCGCCTGCTCATGGGCTTGCTGGCGGGCCTACCGTTTGAATCGGTGCTGACCGGAGACGCCTCCCTGCGCCGCAGGCCGATGCAACGAGTCATCGGGCCGCTGCTGCGCATGGGCGCAAAGATCGACAGTCCATCAGGCTTGCTGCCGTTGAAAATTCATGGCCGCAGGCCGCTCATGCCGTTACGCTATGATCTCCCGGTTGCCAGCGCCCAGGTGAAGTCCTGCCTGCTACTGGCCGGTCTGCAGGCCAGCGGCGAAACCTGGCTAAAGGAGCCGGCCATGACCCGCGACCATACCGAGCGCATGCTGGCATTGTTCGGCTGCGAACTGCTGAATAAAAACGGCTGGCTCGGCATACGCGGGGGGCAACAGCCGCGGGCCGCGGCTGTACATGTGCCAGGCGATCTGTCGTCGGCGGCATTTTTCATTGTTGCAGCGGCTGTACAGCCCCGGGCCCATATCGAATTGGAATGCATCGGCGTGAACCCGGGGCGCGACGGGGTCTTGAAGGTGCTTAAGGCCATGGGGGCCGATATCCATCTGAAGAACCAGCGCGTCTTGGGCAATGAACCAGTGGCGGATATTGAGGTGCGAGGCGGAACACTGCAGGCCGTGGATATCGGACCGGAGATGGTGCCTTTGGCAATCGATGAACTGCCGGTGCTGATGATCGCTGCAGCCTGCGCTCGCGGCGTCAGCGTCCTGCGCGGTGCCGCCGAACTTCGGCATAAGGAGAGCGATCGCCTGCAAACCATGACAGCCGGCCTGGTCAAGCTGGGTGTAGCGGTGGAACCGCGGGAAGATGGCATGCGCATAACCGGCGGCGGGGGATTCAAAGGCGGCGTGGTTGACAGTTTTGGCGATCATCGTATCGCCATGGCCTTCAGCATGGCTGCCGTGCTGGCGGATTCTCCGCTTCAGATCCGCGATTGCCGCAATGTGGACACCTCGTTTCCGGATTTTGCCAAGCTGGCGCGCGCGGCGGGACTGCCCATTGAGGTCAGGGAATCCGCCGGCGCATGAACCAGCATCCCGCAGCTCCGGTAATCGCTATCGACGGGCCCAGCGGTTCCGGCAAGGGTACCGTGAGCCGGCGGGTGGCCGCCGCCCTCGGCTGGCACTTCCTGGACAGCGGCGCCTTATACCGCATCCTGGCGCTGGCATCCAAGCAGGCGCAGGTTGAAGCCGCTGACGCTGAGCGGTTGAGAACTCTGGCCGCTGGCTTGCGGATAGAGTTCAAACCGCCGGTCGCCGCTGAGGAACAGATCCTGTTGAATGGCCGCGATGTCACGCAGGCCGTGCGCTCTGAGGAATGCGGCAAATTAGCTTCGGAGCTGGCGGTGATCCCGCAGGTGCGGGAAAGTCTCAAGAACCTGCAGCGCAGTTTCTGCCGCGCTCCGGGGCTGGTGGCCGACGGTCGCGACATGGGTACTGTCATATTCCCGGATGCCGGGCTCAAAATCTACCTCACCGCGAGTCCCGGGGAACGCGCTCAAAGACGCTATAACCAGTTGAAAGAAAAAGGATTAAATGCTAATCTGCCGGCCCTTTTGAGGGACATCGCGGCACGCGATGCGCGCGACCAAAACCGCGCTGTTTCCCCCCTGAAGCCTGCTGCCGAGGCCGTGGTACTGGATACCACGGGCACGGATGTGGAGCAGGTGGTGGCGACGGTGCTGGCGATGGCACGCTCGAGACTGGGCCTTAAGACAGGCTAAAGCCAGACTGGACCGGGGATGCAGGATGCACGCCCCTATGACATATCCACCCGGAGCGCCCAGGAGGGCAACCGGACCAACCTAGGCCCCTGCCAGCAGGGATTACAGGATCAACTGAAAAATGACCGAATCTTTCGCAGAACTTTTTGAAGAAAGCATCAAGCAATCACAAATGCAATCGGGCTCCATCCTCAAGGCCCGAGTCGTGGAAATCAGACCCGACGTAGTGATCGTCAATGCCGGACTGAAGTCCGAAGGCGTGATCCCGGCGGAACAGTTTTACAACGAGAATGGCGAACTCGAGATCGCGGTCGGCGACGACGTAGAAGTCGCGCTCGATGCGGTCGAAGACGGCTTTGGCGAAACCCGGCTGTCGCGCGAAAAAGCCAAACGCGCGCGTTCCTGGACCCGGCTGGAAGAAGCTTTCACCAAGGGGGAAATCGTCAAAGGCTACATCAGCGGCAAGGTCAAGGGTGGATTCACTGTGGAAGTGGACGGGGTACGCGCATTCCTGCCAGGTTCACTGGTGGACGTGCGCCCGGTACGTGATCCCGTATACCTGGAAGGCAAGGAACTGGAATTCAAGGTCATCAAACTCGATCAACGCCGCAATAACGTGGTGGTATCGAGACGTGCGGTGGTGGAACAGGAATACAGCGCCGAACGCGACCAGCTGCTGGGCAACCTGCAGGAAGGCGCGGTGGTGAAAGGTATCGTGAAGAACCTCACCGAATACGGCGCATTCGTGGATTTGGGCGGCATCGACGGGCTACTGCACATCACCGACATGGCCTGGAAGCGCGTCAAGCACCCCTCGGAGGTGGTCACCGTCGGCCAGGAGATCGAGGTCAAGGTGCTGAAGTTCGATCGCGAACGCAACCGCGTTTCCCTGGGCCTGAAGCAATTGGGCGATGATCCATGGGTCGACATTACGCGCCGTTATCCCACTGCCACCCGCCTGTTCGGCAAAGTCACCAACCTGGCGGACTACGGCTGTTTTGTGGAAGTCGAGCCGGGCGTGGAAGGACTGGTGCATGTGTCGGAAATGGACTGGACCAACAAAAACGTGAATCCGGCGAAAATCGTCCAGGTGGGCGACGAAACCGAGGTCATGGTGCTGGAAATCGACGAGGAACGCCGGCGCATTTCCCTCGGTATGAAGCAATGCAAGCCCAATCCATGGGAGGATTTCGCCGCCGGTCACAGCAAGGGCGACCGCATCAAGGGCAAAATCAAATCCATCACCGACTTTGGCATTTTTGTCGGGCTGGATGGCGGAATCGACGGCTTGGTGCATCTTTCCGACATATCCTGGGACATGCCGGGTGAAGAAGCGGTGCGCAATTACAAGAAAAGCGATGAGGTCGAGGCCGTGGTGCTGGCGGTGGATGCCCAGCGTGAACGCATTTCCCTGGGCATCAAACAGCTGGAAAAAGATCCGTTTTCCAACTTCCTGTCAGAACACCCCAAGGGCAGCCTGGTGCGCGGCAAGGTGGCATCGGTGGACGCCAAGGGTGCCACGGTCGATTTGGGGAACGGCATTGAAGGCTATTTGCGTGCTTCCGAGCTGTCGCGTGATCGCGTAGAGGACGCGCGTACCGTGCTTAAAGAAGGCGAAGAAATCGAAGCGCGCTTCGTGGGGATGGATCGCAAAAACCGGAGCATCGGTCTGTCGATTAAAGCCAAGGAGATCCAGGAAGAAGCGCAGGCGATGGAAGATTACGCCCGCAATGCTTCGACCGGAACCACCACGCTTGGCGATCTGCTCAAGGAGCAAATCGGCAACGAGCCGGAATAATCCGGTACAGGTTCTCGAATGGCCATGGTTTTGCCAGCTGGCGGCTTCAAGTGCGTTTTCCGCGCTACGATTTGCAGAATAGGCGATGAAGGCATTGTCGAAGCATGACTAAGTCTGAACTCATCGAAATTATTGCCCGCAAGCAAAGCCACCTTGCCGGTAAAGATATCGAGCTTGCAGTCAAAACCATGCTGGAGCACATGAGCAATGCGCTGTCCACGGGGCGGCGCATTGAGATCCGCGGGTTCGGAAGTTTTTCCCTGCATTTCCGACCGCCGCGCATGGGCCGCAATCCAAAAACCGGCGATTCCGTCGCGCTCTCCGGCAAGCATGTGCCGCATTTCAAGCCGGGCAAGGATTTGCGCGACCGTGTGAATGACGGCTTTCATGGTTAAATCCTCAAGCCGGGGGATTTCCACCAAATAGCATACGCGGAGCCCCTTTGATGTTGCGTTGGGTTGCCATCATCATCCTGCTGTGCATATTCGTGCTGGCGCTGGCGCTGGCCTACGCCAACGGTGAGAGCGTAATGCTCGATTACCTGATGGGTAGCGCCAAGGTACACTTGTCATCGGCATTGCTGGGCGCGGCGGTAATCGGCTGGCTGTTTGGCCTGCTCAGCAGCCTGGGAGTGATTTTCCGGCTCAAACGCCAGGTATGGCGGCTCAAACGCTCGGTGCGCGACGCGGAAACCGAGATCCGCAACCTGCGCAATATTCCCCTGAAGAATGACCATTGATTCCACGGCAGTAGTCGTAGTTCTGCTGATTGTCGCGGCCTTGTTCGGCTGGCTGCTGGCTCATTGGGGGCTCAACCGTGGGCGCGATTCACGCTTCAAGTTCTTCAGCAGCGAATACTTCAAGGGCCTGAATTTCCTGCTGAACGAACAGCCTGACAAGGCACTGGAAGTATTCATCCGCGTTGCCGAGGTCGACTCCGATACGGTCGAAACGCATTTTGCGCTGGGCAACCTGTTTCGCCGCCGCGGCGAAGTAGACCGGGCAATCCGCATTCACCAGAATCTAATCGCACGTCCAAACCTGTCGCGTCATCACCGTGCCCAGGCGTTATTTGAGCTGGCCGAGGATTATATGCGCGCCGGCCTGCTGGATCGCGCCGAAAGCATTCTGCTGGAATTGCTGGATATGCCCAATTACACCGAGCCGGCGCTGCGCAGCCTGGTCTCCCTGTATGAGCAGCAGAAAGACTGGGAGCAGGCCATTTCCATGCGCCGACGCCTGCAGATTCATACCGGAAGTTCCGAGGAAGAGACCATCGCCCAGTATTATTGCGAACTCGCCCAAACCGGGCTGGTTGGCAAGGATCGATCGCTGGCGTCGCGCCTGCTGAAACGCGCCCACGCGCATGACCCTGATTGTGTCCGCGCCAACCTGCTGCTGGCGCAAATGGCGGAAGACGACCATGACTGGTCTCACAGCCAGTTGTACTATAAAAGGATACTGGAGCATGAAATCCGCTATGCATCCGAGGTTTTGCCGGCACTGGCGCGCGTAACCCGCAGCCCCAATGAGGGCGAATCAGTTGAATCAACGCTTACCAGGCTGCTGCAGTCTAATCCCAAGGCTTCCAGTCATGTGGCGATTGCCGCCATCCTGAACCCCGAACTCAACGATCCCGTGTCACGAACCTGCATAACCGAGTATCTGCGCAATGAGCCGAATTTACGCGGCTTGTATGAAATGTTCGCATCCTTTACGCATCAGAATGATTCATTCCTGTCCCTGGATCCCGGCCCGCTGCAGGCGGCCGTCAGGAACATGCTGCAGAACGGCCCGCGCTACCGCTGCGAGGAGTGTGGATTCCGCAGCAAAACGCTGTTCTGGCAATGCCCCGGCTGCAAAACCTGGAACCGCACCATGCCGTTCCACGAAATCAGTTTTTCTGCAACCGGCATCAGCGGTCAAGCCTGACACGCCATGCACTTCATTCAAACTCAACACTTACGGGAAGCAGTACCGACATGAAACACATGAAAATACGCAAAGCGGTTTTGCCGGTCGCTGGTCTGGGCACCCGTTTTCTACCGGCCACCAAGGCCAGCCCCAAGGAAATGCTGCCGGTGGTGGACAAGCCGCTGATCCAATACGCGGTTGAGGAAGCGGTACAGGCCGGCGCCGAGGTGCTGGTATTCATCACCAGCCGCACCAAGCGTGCGATTTCAGACCATTTTGACCGTGCTTATGAACTGGAAACTGAATTATCCCTGCGCGGCCGCAAGCATGAACTGGAACTTGTACAGGGCATAGTTCCCGAGCATGTGACCTGCGTGTACATCCGGCAGGCCGAAGCCCTGGGACTTGGCCATGCGGTGCTGTGCGCCGAGCCGGTGGTGGGCAACGAACCGTTTTATGTGGTGCTGGCTGACGATCTGATTGCGAGTGACACACAATCCCCGCTACTGCAAATGAAGGCGGTATACGAACAGTACGGTAACAGTGTCGTCGGCGTTGAAAGGGTGGCGCGTGAAGAAACCAGCCACTACGGGATCATCACGCCGGAACCGGCGGGTGACCGCTTATACAGAATCAAGCACATCGTTGAAAAACCCAAGCCCAAGGATGCACCATCCACCTTGGGCGTGGTCGGCAGATATCTTCTAACCCCGGAGATTTTCGAGACGCTGCATGAAACCCGCAAGGGTGCAGGCGGTGAAATACAGCTGACCGACGCTATCCAGTCACTGCTGGACCGGCAAAACGTGTACGCCTGCGAGTATGCGGGCGTGCGCTATGACTGCGGCAGCAAGCTGGGTTATCTGAAAGCCACGGTCGAATACGGCCTCAAGCACACCGAACTGGGCGACAGTTTCCGCTCCTACCTGGAGCGCATCGGTGGTGAGCTCAGCCAAATGAACAACAAGTAGATGGCTCCCCGGGCCGGACTCGAACCAGCGACCAACGGATTAACAGTCCGTCGCTCTACCAACTGAGCTACCGGGGAACGTTTTCGGAAGGCGCATATGGTAATCAAGCGCGGATAGGGGGTCAATCAACAGCCGCGCTTAAGGCACTCATTTTCCGAGAAAATCCGCCAGTCTTGCCAGCGCTTTTTTCAAATTTTCCATGCTGGTGGCAAAGGATATGCGCAGATGCCCTGGAGCACCAAAAGCCGAGCCGGCCACCACTGCGATTCCTGCATCCGTCAACAAGCGTTCGCACAATTCGATATCGTCCCTGAGTTTGCGGCGTGTGATTGCCTGGGAAAAATCCGGAAAGGAATAGAACGTGCCGTCCACCGGCAGCACCCGCACATCCGGCAACCGCATCAGCGATTCATATACGAACTGGTGGCGCTCCTGATAGGCGCGGCACATGGCTTGCACGCAATGCTGGTCGCCGGTGAGCGCCGCTTCTGCGGCCGCCTGGGAGATGCTGGTTGGATTCGAGGTGCTCTGGGACTGCACATTGGTCATGGCCTGGATGAGATTGGCGGGGCCGCCGGCAAAGCCGATGCGCCATCCAGTCATGGCATAGGTTTTGGAAACCGCGTTCTGCACCACGGTGCGATCGTACAATTCCGGGCAGGCCATGAGGATGTTGCAGAACGGGCCGTTGCGCCATTGGATGTGCTCGTACATGTCATCGGTGAGGATGATTACGCGCGGGTGGCGCTTTAAAACCTCAGCCAGGCTGTTCAATTCCGCACGCGTGTAGGCCATGCCGGTGGGATTCGAGGGGCTGTTGATGATCAAAAGCCGGGTGCGCGGTGTGATGGCCCGCTGCAGTTGCGACGCTGTGATTTTGTACGCCTGTTCCGTGCCGGTGGGGATGATGACCGGTATGGCGCCGGAAATCTGCACGATTTCCGGAAACGACACCCAGTAGGGCGCCGGAATGATCACCTCGTCACCGTGATTCAACAGCGCCTGGCAGAGATTGAAAATGCCCTGCTTGCCGCCACAGGAAACCAGAATCTGGTCCGGCTGGTATTCTAGGCCGTTGTCGCGGCGGAATTTCCCGATGACGGCGCGCTTCAGGGAGGCGGTGCCTCCCACCGGGGTGTACTTGGTCTGGCCGGCGTGTATGGCGCGGATCGCCGCCTCCTTTATATGCTCCGGCGTATCGAAATCCGGTTCCCCCGCGCCCAGGCCGATGATGTCCTGGCCTTGGGCCTGGAGGGCGGCGGCGCGGGCGGTGACCGCCAGCGTAGGAGAGGGCTGGAGGCGCTGAACACGCTCCGAAAGTTCGATAGCCACGGAAAGCTCCATCCCGGATAGCGGGGCGCTAGTATGATAAGGAAAGCATCATGGAATTACCAATGAGCGATGAATTCAAACTGTCTGCGGATTACCTGCCGGCCGGCGATCAACCGCAGGCCATACACGCGCTTACTGACGGCCTGGTCAGTGGTCTCGCGCGGCAAACACTTTTGGGCGTCACCGGATCCGGCAAGACCTTCACAATTGCCAATGTGATCCAGCGGCTGCAGAGGCCGACGCTGGTGCTGGCGCCGAATAAAACCCTGGCGGCACAGCTGTATGGTGAATTCAAATCCTATTTCCCCGATAACGCCGTGGAATATTTTGTCTCCTACTACGATTACTATCAGCCGGAAGCCTACGTGCCGTCTTCGGATACTTATATAGAGAAGGATGCCTCCATCAACGAGCACATTGAGCAGATGCGCCTGTCCGCCACCAAGGCGCTGCTGGAAAGGCCCGACTCCATCATTGTGGCGACGGTATCGGCAATCTACGGCCTGGGTGACCCACAGGCCTACCTGAGCATGGTGCTGCACGTTTCCCGCGGCGAGCGCATGGAACAGAGAAGTATCCTCCGGCGGCTGGCGGAAATGCAGTATGTGCGCAATGAAATCGATTTCACGCCGGGCACCTACCGGGTGCACGGCGAGGTAATCGACATCTTTCCAGCCGAGTCAGACCGGGAAGCCCTGCGCCTGGAACTGTTTGACGACGAAATCACGGCCTTGAACCTGTTTGATCCGCTGACTGGCGCAGTCTCCCGGCCGGTGCCTCGCTATACGGTCTTCCCCGGCAGCCACTATGTGACGCCGCGCAGCACCCTGCTGGAAGCCGTCGACAACATCAAGATTGAATTACGCCGGCGCCTTGAGGAACTCAAAAAAGCCAACAAGCTGGTGGAAGCGCAGCGGCTGGAACAGCGCACCTTGTTCGACATGGAGATGATGGCGGAAATGGGCTACTGCAGCGGCATCGAAAATTATTCCCGGCACCTGTCCCGGCGCAGCCCGGGCGAGCCGCCACCCACGCTGTTCGACTACTTGCCTGCCAACGCACTGCTGGTGGTGGACGAAAGCCATGTGACCATACCGCAGCTGGGCGGCATGTACCGGGGTGACCGCTCCCGCAAGGAAACCCTGGTGGAATACGGGTTCCGCCTGCCATCGGCCCTGGACAACCGCCCGCTGAAATTCGATGAGTGGGAGACCCGGGCACCGCAGACGGTGTTTGTCTCGGCCACGCCGGGGCCCTATGAAAAACGCCTGTCGGACCGGATCGTCGAACAGGTGGTGCGCCCCACCGGGCTGGTGGATCCGCAGGTGGAAGTGCGTCCGGCCCGTACCCAGGTGGACGACCTGCTCTCGGAAGTAGGCGCCTGCACGGCCCGCAACGAGCGGGTTCTGGTGACCACGCTGACCAAGCGCATGGCCGAAGACCTGACCGAGTACTTTGCCGAGCACGGCGTGCGCGTGCGCTACCTGCATTCGGACATTGAGACCGTGGAGCGCACGGAGATCATCCGCGACCTGCGGCTGGGCGAATTCGACGTGCTGGTGGGCATCAACCTGCTGCGCGAGGGACTGGATCTGCCGGAAGTATCGCTGATCGCGATCCTGGATGCCGACAAGGAGGGTTTCTTGCGATCCGAAGGTTCGCTCATCCAGACCATCGGCAGGGCCGCCCGGCATGTACACGGGCGCGCCATCCTGTACGCGGAAACGGTCACCGGTTCCATGCAGCGCGCCATGGACGAAACCAACCGCCGGCGCGACAAGCAGATGGCGTTTAACGCCAAGCACGGCATCACTCCCAAGGGCATCACCAAGGCGGTGGGAGATGTGATGGAGGGTGCCCGTGCAGGTGCGGCAAACCAGGCGCGGGTTTCCTTTCTCAAGGTTGCGGAGCAACGCGCTACCTACGAAGCCATGTCGCCGCAGAAACGCCTGCAGATCATCAAAAAACTCGAGCAGCAGATGCACAAGCACGCGCGCGACCTGGAGTTTGAGGAAGCGGCCAGGTTGCGCGATGAAATCCGCAGCATCCAGGCCACCGATCTGGGTCTTCCGGATGTCAAAACCGGCTGAAATCTTGCCCGTGAATCCGGCTTCAGGTATCGTGCGCGGCTGTACAGGCGCGTAGCTCAGCTGGTTAGAGCACCACCTTGACATGGTGGGGGTCGTTGGTTCGAGTCCAATCGCGCCTACCAGTTCACCAGCAGCGCCCTCAATAACCCGACATGCGGCCCCTCGTACCGGCCGCCACTGTGAGACTGATCATGCCGGCCATTACACTTCCCGATGGTTCCCAAAAGCAGTTCGAAAACCCGGTATCGGTAGCCGCGGTGGCCGCCAGCATCGGTCCGGGCCTGGCCAAGGCCGCGCTCGCAGGCAGGCTGGATGACAGGCTGGTGGATACCTCGCATGTCATCGAACAAGATGCCAAGCTCAGCATCATCACCGAACGGGACGCCGATGGGCTGGAAATCATCCGCCACTCCACCGCGCATCTGCTGGCGCAGGCGGTGAAGCAGTTGTTCCCGGAGGCCCAGGTGACCATCGGCCCGGTCATCGAAGACGGGTTCTACTACGACTTCGCCTACCAGCGGCCGTTCACCAAGGAGGACCTGTCCGCCATTGAAGCGCGCATGCAGGAACTGGCTGCCCAAGGCCAGGTGGTGAGCCGCACGCTGATGCAGCGTGACGCGGCCGTGAAATTTTTCAAAGGCATGGGCGAGAAATACAAAGCCGAGATCATCGCCGGAATTCCGCAGGACCAGGAGATCTCACTGTACCGGCAGGGGGATTTCATCGATCTGTGCCGCGGTCCGCACGTGCCCAACACCGGCATGCTGAAGGCGTTTCACCTCACCAAGGTGGCCGGCGCTTATTGGCGCGGCGATTCCAACAATGAAATGCTGCAGCGCATCTACGGTACCGCCTGGGCCGACAAGAAAGCCCTGCAGGCGTACCTGACGCGCCTTGAGGAAGCGGAGAAACGCGATCATCGCCGCCTGGGCCGGGAACTGGACCTGTTCCATATGCAGGAGGAAGCTCCGGGACTGGTGTTCTGGCATGCCAAGGGCTGGGCCATCTGGCAGGTGCTGGAGCATTACCTGCGCGGCGTGTACCGCAGCAACGGCTATCAGGAAGTGCGCTGCCCCCAGATCCTGGATGTTTCATTGTGGAAAAAATCCGGCCACTGGGACAACTATAAAAACAACATGTTTTTTACCGAGTCCGAAAAACGCGTGTACGCGGTCAAGCCCATGAACTGCCCGGGGCATGTGCTGACCTACAACCATGGTTTGCACAGCTACCGCGAGCTGCCGATCCGTTACGGCGAATTCGGCTCCTGCACCCGCAATGAACCTTCCGGAGCCCTGCACGGCCTGATGCGGGTGCGTGGATTTGTGCAGGACGATGGCCACATCTTCTGCACCGAGGAGCAGATCGAATCCGAGGTGGTGGCCTTCCACCGCCAGGCATTGCGGGTCTATGCGGACTTCGGTTTCAACGATATTGGCGTGAAATTGGCGTTGCGCCCGGAGGCACGCATCGGTTCGGACCAGGTCTGGGACAAGTCCGAGGGGGCGTTGCGGGCGGCGCTGAATGCCTGCGGGGTGCGCTGGGATGAACTGCCGGGTGAAGGCGCGTTTTACGGGCCCAAAATCGAGTACCACCTGAAAGACGCCATCGGCCGGACCTGGCAGGTGGGCACCATGCAGGTGGATTTTTCCATGCCCGGGCGCCTGGGTGCCGAGTACGTGGGCGAAGACGGCGGCAAGCACGTGCCGGTGATGTTGCACCGCGCCATTGTGGGCTCCATGGAGCGTTTTCTCGGCATACTCATCGAACACCATGCCGGCCGTTTTCCCGCCTGGCTGGCGCCGGTGCAGGCCGTGGTCATGACGATTACCGACCGTCAGGCTGAATACGCACGTAAACAGGCCGAATTCCTGAAAAATCAGGGGCTTCGGGTGGAATCGGACTTGAGAAACGAGAAAATCGGCTTTAAAATTCGCGAACACACGCTACAGCGCGTACCCTACCTTCTCGTGGTGGGGGACCGGGAGCAGGATACAGGTTCCCTGGCAGTACGTACCCGGGATGGCAAGGATCTGGGAAGCCTCACCATTGAGGCCTTTGCCCGGCACTTGGCATCCGAAGTCGGCAGCCGTGGAGTTTCTGCCTGAACACCAGCCGGGACCAATACCGGCGGGTTCAGGTTTATTTTTGGAGGATCAACTAATCAGTTCTGAAAAGCGCGCCCGGCGCAACGGGGAAATCGCAGCACCCAAGGTTAGGGTCATCGGCCCAAGCGACCAGCAAATCGGCATCATGAATACACGCGAGGCCATTCAATACGCCCTGGAGGCGGGAGTGGATCTCGTAGAAGTTTCACCCACTGCAGACCCGCCGGTCTGCCGGGTCATGGATTACGGCAAATATCTATTCGAACAGAATAAAAAACTGCAAACCGCGCGCAAGAAGCAAAAGCAGATACAGGTCAAGGAAGTGAAATTCCGCCCGACCACCGACGAAGGCGACTACAAGATCAAGCTTCGCAACCTGTCGCGTTTTTTGTCGGAAGGTGACAAGGCCAAGGTAACCGTACGTTTCCGCGGCCGCGAAATGCTCCATCAGGAACTGGGCACCGGATTGATCGAACGCATAAAAAGCGACCTCGATGAGCATGCCCAGGTGGAGCAATATCCCAGACTCGAAGGACGGCAACTCGTAATGGTATTGTCGCCGAAGAGGAAATAGGCGCTCACAAGGCGTCATTAATAAAAAGTGGAGCGCTTATGGTTCCACCGCCTGGCAGGCATATGAAACGCCGCACCAGCGGGGCCAGGCTTAACTATCATTTTAAGGAGTAACGGCAATGCCGAAGTTGAAAACCAACCGCGCCGCGGCCAAGCGCTTTCGCGCCACCGCCAGCGGCAATTACAAGCGTGGCAATTCATTCAAACGCCACATCCTTACCAAGAAAAGCTCCAAGCGCAAGCGTCAGCTCCGCGGCGGTGACATGGTGGTCGCACAGGACCACGGCCGCGTGAAGCAGATGCTGCCCTGGTCTTGAGGGAGGGATAAAAAATGGCACGTGTAAAACGTTCTGTCACCAGCCGCGCCAAGCACAAAAAGACTCTGGCCAGGGCCAAAGGCTATTACAACGCCCGGCGCAAGAACATCAAAACCGCAAAACAGGCGGTGATGAAAGCCGGGCAGTATGCTTTCCGCGACCGGCGCGACCGCAAACGGCAGTTCCGCGCACTTTGGGTGGCGCGCATCAATGCCGCTGCCCGTGTGAACGGAATTTCATACAGCCGGTTCATGAATGGGCTCAAGCATGCACAGATCGAGCTGGACCGGAAAGTACTCGCTGATATAGCGGTATTTGACAAGGCCGCCTTCTCCGCACTCGTCGAGAAAGCCAAAGCCAGTCTGCAATAATTTGCTGGCGGGATATGCCCGCTGCACAGACTGTATTGAGTGAGGGGAAGGGCGCTACCGCCTTTCCCCTTTTTGTTTGAACCGCCCGATCCGGGAGCACGGCGTGAAACCAGCGGATACGCTCATACAAGAGGCCCATGCCGCCATTGCCGCCAGTGACAGCCTGGCGTCACTGGATCAGGTGCGCGTCCACTATCTGGGGAAAAAGGGTCTGGTGACGGAACAGCTGAAATCCCTCGGCGAAATGCCGCCGGATGAAAGGCGGGCCGCCGGCCAGGAACTCAATCGCGTAAAAGCCGAAATTTCCAGCGCCATGGAAGCACGCCGGCAATCCCTGCAGCAGGCCGAACTGGATCTGCAACTGGCCGGGCAGGGCATCGATGTCAGCCTGCCTGGCCGTGGCCAACTGCCCGGCAGCCAGCATCCGGTGACCCGCAGCCTGGAACGTATCAGCAGCATCTTCTCGACCGCCGGATTCACGGTTGCGGAAGGGCCGGAAGTCGAGGACGACTTGCATAATTTCGAGGCCCTCAATTTCACGCCTGAACATCCGGCCCGCGCCATGCACGACACCTTTTACCTGAAAAACGGCCGGCTGCTGCGCACCCATACCTCTCCGGTGCAGGTACGGGTGATGCGCGAACAGCGGCCGCCTTTGCGCATCATCGCGCCGGGTCGCGTATACCGCTGCGACTCGGACCTCACGCACACTCCCATGTTTCACCAGGTGGAAGGCCTGCTGATCGACCGCTCGGTCAGCATGGCAAACCTCAAAGGCCTGCTGACCGGCTTCATCAGGGAATTTTTTGAAAGCCCGCTGAAGGTGCGGTTCCGGCCGTCCTACTTTCCGTTTACCGAGCCATCCGCCGAGATGGACGTTGAATGTGTCATCTGCCGCGGGTCTGGATGCCGGGTATGTGGCGAAAGCGGCTGGCTGGAAGTGCTGGGTTGCGGGATGGTACATCCCCAAGTGTTCGCCAATGTCGGCATCGACAGCCGGCGCTGGAGCGGGTACGCCTTCGGAATGGGCGTTGAACGGCTGAGCATGTTGCGCTATGGAATCAGCGATTTGCGTCTGTTCTTTGAGAATGACCTGCGGTTTTTGTCCCAATTTCATTGAGCGGCGGACGCGCATATGAAAATCAGTGAACAGTGGCTGCGCGAATGGGTTGATGCAGGCAAAAACGCCCGCCGCCTGGCCGAGCAGCTGACGCTCGCGGGCCTGGAAGTGGAGTCAGTCAGGCCGAGCCAGGCGGATTTTCATGGCGTGGTGGTTGCCGAAGTCCTGGAAACCTTGCCGCATCCGCAAGCGGACAAGCTCAAGGTATGCCGGGTGCGCGCCGGCAAAAAAATATTCCAAATCGTGTGCGGCGCTGCCAATGTGCACACCGGCATGCGAGCGCCCCTGGCGGTTATGGGCGCAAAACTGCCCAATGGCCTGGAAGTGAAATCCGTGAATCTACGTGGAGTGACTTCCAGCGGCATGCTGTGTTCTGCCAAGGAATTGGGTTTGTCCGATGACGCCTCAGGGCTGCTGCAGCTACCCGCGGATGCGCCGGTTGGCAAGTCCTTGTCGGCGTATCTGAACCTGCCGGACACAGTGCTGGACATCAAGCTCACGCCCAACCGCGGCGACTGCCTGAGCGTCGCCGGGTTGGCGCGTGAAGTGGCCGCCATTAACCACAAACGCCTAAAACAGCCGCGGATCACTGCCTGCAAGCCGCGCAGCAAAATGCGCCTGCCGGTCGCGGTGCGGGCAGCAGCCGGCTGCCCCTTGTACACCGGGCGCGTAATCGAAGGTCTCAAGCCGGATTGCACCACCCCCGCCTGGATGACGGAAAGATTAAGGCGTGCGGGCATGCGCCCCATCAGCCCGGTGGTGGATGTTTCCAACTATGTGATGCTTGAATTGGGCCAGCCACTGCACGCTTTCGACCTGCGTCAGCTGCACGGAGGCATCGTAGTGCGTTGGGCCAAGCAGGGTGAGGCCCTCACCCTGCTGGATGGCCGCACTATTCAGCTGACAGGCGAGGCGCTGGTCATCGCCGATCACAAATCAGCCAAGGCCCTGGCCGGTGTCATGGGTGGCCAGGACTCGGGGGTTTCGGCCAGTACCTCGGACATATTCATAGAGAGCGCCTTTTTCACGCCCCAGGCCGTGGCCGGCAAAGCCCGCCGTTACGGTCTCGTCAGCGAGGCCGCACATCGCTTTGAACGAGGCGTGGATCCCGCACTGCCGCGACGTGCGCTGGAACGGGCCACGCAACTCCTGCTGGCAATCGCCGGCGGCAGGCCCGGGCCGGTGGTGCAGGCCAAAGCCGCACGCCATGTTCCCAAACCGCGGTCGATCCTGTTGCGCCGGGAGCGGTTGGCTGAAATCCTGGGCGTCACGCTTCCCGAGAGAGAGGTGGAAGGCATCCTCAGCCGCCTGGGTATGCGGCTGCAGAAAGCCAAGCTCGGCTGGCGGGTCACGACGCCCTGTTTCCGCTTCGACCTGGCCTGGGAGGAGGATCTGATCGAGGAGGTGGGGCGGATCCATGGGTATGCAAACATCCCCTCCACAGCGCTGGCCGCCAGCATGCAGCCAGGCAAATCTCGCGAGGAATTGCGGGACCCCCATGAGCTGCGGGGCAGCCTGCTGCACCGGGGCTACACAGAAGTCATTACCTACAGTTTCGTCCCGGCGATGCTGGATGAGGCTATAGCAGGCAAGGGCGCCGCCGCGGAACTTGAAAACCCCATTTCCAGCGACATGTCGCGTCTGCGCCGCTCGCTCTGGCCGGGCCTCATACAGACCCTGCAATTCAATCTGAACCGCCAGCAGGAGCGGATTCGCATCTTCGAGTTAGGTCGAAGATATATAATGCAAGATAATGATATTAAAGAAGATAATTACATATCTGGGCTGGCGTATGGGCCCGTTGAACCTGAACAATGGGGTATCCACAAACACCCCATCGGTTTCGAGGACATGAAATCCGATGTGGAGGCTTTATTCGCGACGGCTGGCACCCGACCCAGCTTCGTACCCGGCCAGCACCAGGCACTGCACCCGGGCAAAAGTGCGGCAATCCACCTGGGCAACGCCCGGGTCGGCTGGCTCGGGGAATTGCACCCGGTCCTGGTAAAAACCCTTGGGATTCCAGGAGCTGCGGTGCTGTTCGAGGTGGCCCAGGAGGCGGTTTCCAGGGTGCGTATACCTGTTTATGAGCCGATTTCCCGCTATCCTATGGTGAGGCGCGACATTGCAGTCATAATTCCCGAGCAGACCACTGCAGATGAACTTCAGGCGTGTATCCGGGAGGCCGCGCCGAAGCTGCTGCAGGAAGTGCGAATATTTGACATATATCGTGGATCAGGCATAGATTCTGGGCGAAAAAGTGTCGCTTTAGGCTTGATTTTACAAGATTCTTCGCGCACCCTTACGGATGAAGACGCGGATGCGATTATGTTCCAAGTCACCTCGCGGCTTCGTCAAAGATTGGGCGCAACAATAAGAGACTGAACATGGCACTGACCAAGGCAGAAATGGCGGAGGCCTTGTTTGAGGAACTGGGGCTCAACAAGCGGGAGGCGAAGGAGCTGGTGGACCTCTTTTTCGAGGAAATCCGCCATGCCCTTGCGGATGGCCAGCAGGTAAAGCTCTCCGGTTTCGGGAACTTTGACCTGCGCAGCAAAAACCAGCGTCCGGGCCGCAATCCCAAGACCGGGGAGGAGATCCCGATCAGCGCTCGGCGGGTCGTGACCTTCCGCCCCGGGCAAAAACTCAAAGCACGGGTGGAAGCGTATGCTGGAAGCCGGGAATAACAGCGAACTCCCGCCCATACCGGGCAAGCGCTATTTCACCATCGGCGAAGTCAGTGACTTATGCGGCGTGAAGCCGCATGTGTTGCGCTACTGGGAACAGGAATTCCCGCAGCTAAAGCCGGTCAAACGCCGCGGCAACCGCCGCTATTATCAGCGTCACGATGTGCTGGTGATCCGGCAGATCCGCAGCCTGTTGTACGAACAGGGATTCACCATCGGCGGCGCCCGCCAGCAGCTCTCCAGCGACAACGCCAAACAGGATGTCTCCCAAAGCCAGCAAATCGTGCATCAGCTGCGCGTGGAACTGGAAGAACTGCTGCAGATTCTGAAGCGATAAAACACCCGCACCCGCGGATGAATTTCACCGCAGATCAGCCATCGGGTATCATGTGCACAAGCCTGAATCGGCCTGCACACATTTATTGTTTATTCACACTCGGGGCGTAGCGCAGCCTGGTAGCGCACTTGCATGGGGTGCAAGTGGTCGGAGGTTCAAATCCTCTCGCCCCGACCAATTCTTCACAGCTGCGGGTTAGCACCCCTGGGATTCCGGGTTGCTGGGCCGGCAGTGTTCGAGAGCAGGGCACAGGTGACGAAAACCAGCCGGAACCTGCCAGCAACTTTTCACAGCGCGCTGGGAACAAGGCCGGGTTGGTAGCATCGAACCGGACTAGGCGATATGAAAACGGCTTGCAGCAATGAATTCTGAAAAACACCCCGGTAAACCGGAGACTGCGCAACGGCTGGGCCGCCTGGCATTTGGCCTGGCGACGCTGTTCACCCTGATTCTCGTCATCATGGGAATCACCGGCCTGCAATGGCCCAAGTGGCTGCTGGCACTCACCACCGTCCTTTGAATATCTATATATCCAAGAACTGCCCAATTAACACGACAGCTGAACCTGTTTCAGCCCTTGGGCGGCGCTAAAGCCGCCAGATAGCGTTCCACTTCCTTATCGGAAAACGGCTTGGAGAAATAATAGCCCTGGCCGCGCCCGCATCCCAGGGCACGCAGCAGTTCCAATTGACGGGCGTTTTCGATGCCTTCAGCCACTACGTCCATTCCCAGATCCGCCGCCAGCACGTTGATGGTGCGCACAATGGCGCGGTCGCTGCGGTTTTGTTCGATGCCCTTGATGAAGGAACGGTCAATCTTCAAAGTATCCAGTTTGAAAGTCCGCAGTGCACTTAATGAAGAGTAACCGGTGCCGAAATCGTCCATCTGCAGGTTAACACCGATTTTCCGCAGCCGGCTGATGGTTTCCACGGCCAGTTCCGGATTCTCCATGAATACCGTTTCGGTGATTTCCAGGCACAGGTTTTTCGCCGATATGCCGGTCATGTCCAGCACCCGGGCTACGCGTTGTGGCAGTACCCAGTGAGCGAACTGCCGATTGGCGATATTCACGCTGACAAACATGTCTTCGGCCAGGTGCTTGTGGCGTTTGCGCCATTTGGCAAGTTGCATGCACGAAGTTTCCAGCACCCACCAGCCGAGCGGGATGATGAGGCCGGTTTCCTCGGCGACTTCCAGAAAATCCTCAGGCGCCACCAGCCCGCGCTCCGGATGCGCCCAGCGCACCAGTGCTTCAAATCCAGTAAGCCTGCCGGTTGCCAGTTGCATGACCGGCTGGTAGTAAACGCGGAATTCGCCGCGCTGCAGGGCATGCCGCAATTCGGTTTCCAACTTGAGATTGGCCTTGACACGTTCGTGCATGGCATCGTCAAACACCACATAGCCGGACTTGCCGGCAGCCTTTGCCCGATACATGGCGGTGTCGGCATCTCTCAGTAATTCATCGGGATGCTGATAATGAGGCGCGCTGATCACAATGCCGATGCTGGCAGTGGTAAATACATCATGCCCGTTTACATTGAAGGCCCTGGCAAGTTCTTCGTGGATGCGGTCAGCGACGGTGGTGGCTTCGTCCAGAGCCTGCAGATGTTCCAGCAGAATCGTGAATTCATCACCGCCATAGCGGGCGATCAGGTCATTCGGGCGCAGGCAGCCACGCAGGCGCTTGGCGATGGCCACCAGCAGGCGGTCGCCAAAACTGTGGCCGAGGCTGTCGTTGATAAGCTTGAAGCGGTCCAGGTCCAGGAACAGCACTGCGAAGCGCTCCTGTTCCGGTTTCCTGCCTTGCTGCAAAATCTGGCTAAGCCGATCGAGGAAGAAATTCCGGTTCGGCAAGCCGGTCAAGGAATCGTGATAGGCGCTGTGGATCAGTTCCTGTTCGGTTTTTTTGTGTTCCGTGATATCGCGCACCGTGCCCATGGTGGCGGTTCTGCCGCGCCAGGAGATCCTGCTGACGGTGATGGAGGCGGCGACCTGGTCATCCGCATTCCTGCAGCGCAGATAAATTTCCTGGGGTTCCATTCCGCGGTGTCCGACCTTGTCCGCGAGTATGGCCTCCACCAGCTTGCCGCCTGACTCAGGCATGACATCGGTAACCGCCAAACCCGGCATGTCTTCCGGTTCAAAGCCGAGCATGTAGGCGAATGCCCGGTTGACGTACACGTATTTGCCGCCCTGGCTCAAAAATACCCCGTCCTGGCTCATGTCGACCAGCGTCCGGTATTTTTCCTCGGAGCGTACCAGCGCTTCTTCAGCACGTTTGCGCCCGGTGATGTCCTGCAGGGTGCCTGCGTAAAATGAAATATTGCCGTTGGAATCCTTGATAGCACGCGCGTTGTCGCACACCCAGATTGTGGTACCGTCACGGCGGAAAATCTGGAACTCCTGATCGGCATAATGCCCGTCCTGCTCAAGACGCCGGAGTAAATCGGCCCGCTGTTCTGGGCGCACATAGACCCGTGACGCGATGTTGATGCCGCTGCTGATCATCTCCTCAGCTGAGTCATAGCCGAGTATGCGCGCCAAGGCCGGATTGGCCTTTACCAGTGCGCCATCCGTGGTGGTTTGGTAGATGCCCTCGAGGGCATGTTCAAACATCGCCCGGTAGTTGTTTTCAGAATCTTCGCTGCCGCCGTCGTGTTTTTTACCAGTGTGGCTGGTGTCTCTGCAAACCAGCATGACTGCCAGATCCCCTGGCATGGAAATCAGCCGGGCGTGTACTTCGCAGATAAATAGCGCACCGTTCTTGCAGCTCAGTTCGGCTTCGAACACCGCCGCCTGTTCTTTGATCAATCGGGAGCCAAATTCCGTCCAGTCAAATGACTGGCAGAGTGCTGATGGCGTCAGCTTGCGAAGTTCGTCGCGTTCATAGTCGAGGGTCTGGCAGGCAGCGTCGTTGACGTCCATGAAGACATCCGCCGGTTTACCGCTCGCGTCGATATGGAACAGCAGCACCGGATTGGGTTCCGCATTAAACAGTGTGCCGTACACCTTGTCCCTTGCATACAGGCTGTCAACAGTGGCCCTGAATTCAGTATCGTCAGTAATGCTCAATAATGCGTAGTGCCGTTGCCCGAATTCCAGGCTTTCCGCACTAAGCCTTCCGTGCCGTTGCTCGCCTGTGTAGGTGCGCAAGGACACGTCGTAATTGATGATGCGGCCACCGGCCCGGAGTTCCTGCAATATTTCATCACACGCCTGGGTGTTGCCCCACAGGCCCAAATCACGCAGGTTACGGCCGATCAGCTCCGCGGGACTGAACCCCAACAGGCGTTCCACAGCCGGATTGATATCAGTGCACTGGCTGGTGTCGAGATCGAGCACCGCAAGTATTCCTGGGCTGATGCGGAAACTGGCGGCGAATTTGATGGCAGACTGGCGCTGCAGGTCATCCAGATGCCGGCGTCGCAACTCAGCCGCCGCACGCAGCGCCAGCGACCGCAGCATGTCTATGACTTCGTCATTGGCGCGGAAGGCCTGTCTCGACATCACGCCCAGACTGCCGAGCGCACGCCCATCCAGGCCGGGAATCGACACCGCGCAATACGCACGCACACCATGCTTGCGCAGCCAGCGGTCTTTGGGATAGGCAGTTGCGGCATCGTCTTCGCAGCACAACTGGCCGTCCAGCAGGGTACGTTCCGCGGGCGTACCTTCGAGCTGCAGGTCATTGCCGCCTGCGGCAGCTCGGTTCACGTGCCAGCCGGCCACCAGTTGCAGGCAATTGTGGTCATGGGGTTTGCGTACCGTGATGAATGCATACTCCACATCCAGTGTCACGGCCAGATGCCGTACCAGTTGCTGGAAAAAATCCTGGCCAACCGCCGTGGCGAGATGCTCCTGGAGGGCGCGGTATACGCCGGTGGGCGCGGTGGGGATGGCTTCCTCGGGTTTCATGGAATCAATTTGACCATAAATCTTGAACGATGGGGACCCATACAGTCTACAGGGACGGCTTTGCGGGGCCGTACGTGAATACCCGGATCGGGAAATCAGACTCGAAGATTATTGAGATTTTAAATATAAGTCAATGAAATTTAATACTATTATTACAAATTACCGGTAAAGCGAAACGCATGGCGGCCTTCCCGGTTCGCCGGGAGATAGCCGATCAGGGTATTCAGGTTGTTGTCGTTGGGATCCCGGCTCGCCAGGGTGCCGCTGATCTGGTAGAAGCCATTCGGCGCCAAGTGCAGATTCCCCTGCAGGATCAAGGGCCCGCCGGTATCCATAAAATTACCCTGAATGCCGTTCTTGTCCTGGCTGGTGAGCTTGAGCTGATAATCGCCCAGGGCGACAGATTCCGGCCAGTTCAGGCTGACCCCAGACAGTTTTACGACGCCCTGGGCTTCGGTGGGATTGAGATTCACCAGCACCACCCGGCTCAATTCCACCTCCAGACTGCCGCTCAGACTGCCGGAAGGCAATGGCAGCCAAAGCCCGAACAGTGAAACTGGGGCATGTCCATGAATGTCCTGCAACAGCAAGGAATTGCGGTTGCCGGTCACGCGGGCGCTCAGCGATTCCCCTGCAGACTGCACGGTTAAGCGGTAGCCGAGATGGCCGGAAAAGGGCGCCAGCCAGTCAAAGCGCCACACCAGGCCACCCCAGGACTGTCCTTTATAGACCAGTTCCTGCGCAGACCCGGACCAGATACTGCCGCGGATACCGGTCAGTTGAACCCCGTTGAGATGTTTATGCCACCAACTAAATGCGTACCCGGCCGGAAACGTAGCCGCCAGAAACAACAGATAGGCGCCCAGGCCTGCCAGCCACCAGCGCAGAGTCCGCCACCTCATTGGTTCGATCCTTGCATTTGCAGTTTGAGATTCACATTCACCAGCCCCGGACTCGAACCTTTGGTTACGCTCACCTCGGCGGCTACCACCCCGTAATTTTTGTTTAAGGTGTTGAGCCAACGCACCAGGCTGTCAAAGTCAGCGTTGCTGAATTGCGCGCGCACCGAGCCATCCGAGGCTTGTTGCGCCTGCTGCAGCGAATTGCCTAACCCAGCGCTGGTCACGCTGTTGTTTACCGCGCTCAGCAATGAACCGCCCGGAAGGTTACCGTATTGGGGGCCGTGAATCGTTTCGAGCTTGTCTGCCGCCGGACGCATCCACGCCAGCAAACTCTGTAACTGGCTGATTTGGACGCGCAAAGCGTGCCGGTGGCTTATATATGGATTCAGCAAGCCGGCGTAGAGTATGAAAAGCGCCAGTATGAGTCCACCTCCGCCCAATATCAGGCGTTCGCGCTTCTGCAAACCCATGAACCATTGACGCAGCTGTTTCAGGCCGTTCATTTTCCACTCCCTGTGACAGTCAGGCGGCCCGTGGTGTTTCCGGAACTGGTATTCAGCGAATCCATTTGCACGTGCAGGGCTGGATTTCTGGCCAGCAGGTCTTTCATGTTGTTCAGCGAATCGATATTGTCGGCCTGTACCTGAAGCTCCAGGTTGCCGTTATGGAAGCTGAAACTCTGGATCTGCACGCTGTGCTGGGTCTGCAACGCAGTGCCCACATCCGTAAGCATCACCAGTAGCCCTTCGGAATTCGTGCCACTACCCGTCAACTGCGCAAGACGTTGCTGTATCTGTGCCTGCGGATCCACCATGCGCGTCACATTCGGCAAGGCCTGATGGAACAGCACGCCAACTTGGTTATTCAGCTGTGAAATTTCGCGTCGCAGCTTAAACTCGCTTATTGCCTGCTGGATAACGAACACCGAGGCGAAAACCGCAAGCAACAAGGCTGCTATACGCCATCGGTTCCAGTGCGCAGTCGCGCTGTCCTGCAAAATAAAATCGCCTTGCAGGAGATTGATGGCCCGGGTTTCACGCGCATTCCCGGCCATCAGTGAGATGGGGCCGGCGCTTAATGGGCGGTAGGTGACCTCGAGCTGCATAGCAGAGAGCATTTCGCGTACTTCAGGCGGAAGCGCTTCTTCAGCTGCGTATACCAGCGCTGCGGTACAGGCTTCGGCCGCAGACAGTGCAGACAGGTGTTTCTGTACCATAAAGGCAAGCAACGACTGTTCCACCGAGATAGCGGTGCCATCCGGAAACCGAATCAATGTTTGCCGGTCGTCGGGCGCCATCACCAGGGTTTTTTCGCGCACTGGCAATGTCAATACGTCAGGCAGCATTTCAGCCGGTATCAGCCCGGCGTCGGTGAGTTCATGCTGCCATTGCTGCATCCGGGTTTTTGTAACCACGGCAACCGGGTAACCCTGCGCATCACGTGTACCGACGGCAAAATGCAAGTTGTCCACATCCTGGGCCAGCCGGTCTTCCAGGGCGAATGGCACAGCCTGCAGAATCTTCTGGCTATTGCTGCTGGGTATGTTGGCGTGCAGCAGCAGCACGGCGGAGCCAGGCACACACACGCGCAAGCGCCTGCCACTGGCAGAGGCTGCTGCATCCTGCAGCGTACCGCTGTGGAACTGGCCCATGCTGTTGCCAAAGGCGTCCACCACCAGCCATTGCGCCGGTCGCCCGGAATCTGGCATGCGCAGCAGCAGTGTTTCACTCATCACAAGATCCCAAAAGTGCGCCGAATGGCGATGGTGGTGCCATTGGAAGCGCGGTACAGCAAACTGTACAGGGTGAATTCGGTGCTGCCAATCTGCACGCGCACGGTGAGGAGAAAGTAGCTGCTAGCCAGGCCGGGTTTGAGTCCAACCGCCAGGGTTCGCTGCAACAGGTTCTGCAATTCGCCGACCGAGACGAATACTTGCTGTTGGCGTGCCTGCACGGCCGCCGCCGCCGCGCCCTGGGAAATTCCCTCGCTCAGCGAGGCCAGCACCGGGGCCGGCGCGGTGTTGATGTTGACACTCGTGGGTTGTCCGGGCGCGCCAGGCGCCGCGTCGGGTGCATGCAAGGGCAGGGCGCAGACGTAGGGCAGGAGCGCGGCATATACCTGTGGCGTTACGCCTTTTACCAGCAGCAATTCGCTGACATCGGTCATGGGCTGCTCCGCGGCCAGGTAAGGCGGTGCCAGCTGGGAATAGAACTCGTCCTTGGCTCCGCCGGGATAATGCGGCTGATCACCGGCGTTCACCCAGTCGGTGACTGCATTGGCGATTCCGGGGTCCAGATTCAGCCCAATCAGCAGGCGCTGGAACTGCGCTAAAGCCGCGCTGGACTGGGCGGCATTGGCTGCCGCCAGGTTGTTGATATTGAACAGGCCTTGTAAATCCTGCAGGTGCCCGGAAAGTGTCCCGCCCTCGATGGGCAAGGGTGGCAATTGTGTGGCCCAGCTCTGGTTCATATTGATCAGCTCACCATGCTTCTGAAAGTCGCGCAACAGAATCTGCTCCGCCCAGGCTTCGGCACCCAGTGCATATTCCATCGCCTGATCCCCTTGCTTGATGTTGGCAAAACGCCGGATATCCAGCTCGCGGTCCCAAATCATGGATGTGGCCAGCATGGCGCCGATGGCAAGCACCACCATGGCCACCAGCAAAGCAACACCGCGCTGCCTTGCGTCTGGAGTCATCCTGGTTCCGGTACTCATGGCTGTGACGCCACTTCGATGATGCGGGTGATTCGTCCCCAATCCTTAAGGGTAACGTCGATTTCCACCGCCTTGGGAAGCTGCGCTAGATAGGCGCTGGCATCGGTATTCAGCGGCGGCCACTGCGGTTGCCACTGGCCATTGTTGTCCATGAAACTCACATCGAATTCCGATACCTCAGTCAACAAGTACTGCTTGGTCGGCGGCGTTTGCGCAGGATTGTCGAGTTCCGGCCATGAGAGCCGGACCAGCTTGTCATTATCCAGTTCGTAGGCAACCCGCTGCTCGGTGCTGCGCACGTCCGCCAGCGGATTGCTCCACCCGCCCCGCGTGAAAGTTACCGGGGGGGTGTTTTGCGGGGCGCTGATCAGTGCCGCCAACGGCGTCTGGCTGAGAGGGTCGCGCACCGGGCGTGGTTCCAGCTGGCCGAAATCATTTGCCATGATTTCGAAAGCCTGTTGCACGATACGCAACCGGTTCATGACATCGCTGGTGCGTTCGCGCTGCCTGATCACACTATCCAGTCCGCCGTAAGCCATGGCGGCAATCACGGCAAAAATCGCCACCGCCACCAGCAGTTCAACCAGGGTAAATCCGCGGATCGCGTGCTTCATGGAATTACCGGGGTGCTGCCGGCGGATGGGCCTGATTGCGGTCCAGAGCTTCCCGGAGGCGGCAGTTGATGACTCTGGCCGATGAAGCCGGTGAGGCTGCTGAGTACTTCATCCGGTGCAGCGGCACTGCTGACGTCGATGTCCACGCGCAGCAGATCCGGATCTGATGTGTCCTTGATCTTCGCTCGCCAGTTCCACTGTTCACCGGCCATGTCAGCATGGCCTTTCAAGGTGCCCAAGCTGGGCCAATTGGCTGATAGCCGCAGGCTGGCAAGCTCGTTCATCGCAACCCAGTGGGCGAAGGTCTCTTCTTTCAGTTCGGCGGCTGTGCGCGTGCTGGTGCCGGCGGTACCGATGACCGCGATCATGCCGATAGCCAGCACCGCCAGGGCAATTAGAACCTCCAGCAGGGTGAAACCCCGTGCGTTGTGCGCTGGACGGATCGGCATATCAGGAACTGCTGTGGTCGCCGGGCCGCTCGAGTCGGATGCCGTGCAACAAATCGCCGGTGATCACGTACTGGCTATCTTCGCTGTCGCCACTGACCGTGATCTTGAATGGGGTGATTTCTCCGCTCGACAGCAGCATGATCTGCGGTTTCAATGCCGGTTTGCCATTGTCAGAGTTGTCATCATTGCTTGAGCTGTCATCATTGTCCTGCTGCTTGTTGCTGGGCAATACAATCGGCGTGCCTTCCAGCTCCAGCTTGAGCGTCACGCTGCTGTCCACCTGCCTGGGCCGCAGCAGGTTGTCATCCTGGACCGGTTGCCATTTTTGCCCGTCGTAGATAAGAAATGTGTAAGCGTGCGGTGTCACCAGTAAACCGTACTGCTGCCCGCGCATGATGGCCTGCTGCGACACCAGATTGGTGAGATCCACAAGCTGTTCCGCGGCCTGCTTGGCGGCCTGATTGCCGCCCAGTGACCCGAGTGAAAGTACAGCGACTGCAGTGATGATGCTGACGATCACCAGCACCACCAGAATTTCGATCAGCGTGAACCCCTCAAATCGCGAAGGCATGGTGCTGCTCCAGCAGCGTGCAGAGCGTCAGGTTCCGCTGTTGCTATTGCTATTGCTGTTGTTGCCGTTGGCTCCTGACGTGCTGCTTCCATTGTCATCCTGCGTCCAGTTGCCGATAATGCCGGAGGCATTGGCGCCACCCGAAGGACCGTTGGGTCCGTAGGACCAGATATCGATCGGGCCATGCACCCCGGGATTCAGATACTGATAGGGATGGTCCCAAGGATCTATGGGCAATCGATCGAGATATTGCTTCCAGTGCGGCGGGATCGGATCAGTGCTCGGCTTCTGCACCAGTGCCATCAGGCCCTGGTCAGTGGTCGGATATACGTAGTTGTCGAGCTTGTACATTTCCAGGGCCGATTGCACTGCGCGGATGTCCTGCTTGGCCTTGACGATGCGCGCCTCGTCGGGTTTGTCCATGATTTTGGGCACGATGATGGAGGCCAGAATGCCTAGAATCACCACCACCACCATGACTTCAATGAGGGTAAAACCTGATAGCTGTCTGCGTAACTGCATGGTTGACCGGGACAAGTGGATTAGAGTGGATGGGAAAGTCAGGGTTAAATGATACCGCAATTGAACTCGTTCATATGCACATGACCATGAGTCGTCCGCAGGGTTCCCGGTGGCGTTGGCAATCCTGGTGGCCGATTCTGGCCATCGTGGTGCCCTGCACGCTGCTGAATCTGGGCGGTGAGCCGGTGCGCCAGTTGCTGGAATATGACCGCGCCGGCATCCTGCGGGGCCAATGGTGGCGGATTTTCACCGGGAATTTCGTGCATCTGGGCTGGAGCCACCTGGCAGAGGACATGGCGGGCTACACGCTGCTATGCCTGCTGCTGCAGGAGGTGTTGCCGGGCTGGCGTGCTCCGCTCGTGGTGGTGTTGGGCGCCATGGGTGTAGGCAGCGGATTATTGCTGGCTGACCCTCAACTGGGTTGGTACCTGGGCATCTCCGGCGCCCTGAATACGCTATGGATCGCCGGTGCCATGCGGCTTATGCGCCAGCGGGATTGGGTAGGCTGGGTATTGGCGGTATTTCTCGTAGCGAAGCTCGTTTATGAGCAGCTCTGCGGGCCATTGCCATGGACCGTGGCCACCACTGGTGGTCCTGTGGCGGTTGACTCACATCTCTATGGCGCCTGTACGGGCGCCATCCTGGGACTGGTGATGACGCTTATGCCACGCTCGAACACTCGGCCAGGACGACTATAATCCGCCACTCCCAAGGAGATTTGCGTATGTCCATTGCCGTGGTTTTTCCTGGCCAAGGATCACAAGCTGTCGGCATGCTCGCCGAATTGGGAAATACATACCCTGTTATTAAACAAACAGTTGCAGAAGCTTCCAAGAAACTGGATTATGACCTTTGGGAGCTGATGCAGGCCGGACCTGAGGAACGCCTGAACTCCACCGCCCATACCCAGCCAGCTTTGCTGGCGGCCGGGGTGGCGATTTGGCGCCTGTGGGAGTCACAGGCTGGGCCCGGACCGGCATATATGGCGGGCCACAGCTTGGGCGAATATACCGCCTTGGTATGTGCCGGAGCCCTGGACTTTGCCACCGCCATCCAGCTGGTGGAATTCCGCGGCGTTGCCATGCAGGCGGCGGTTCCCGCGGGTACTGGCGCCATGGCTGCGGTGCTGGGGCTGGAGGATCAAGCTGTCATGGAGGCCTGCCGCACCGCCGCTGACGGACAGGTGGTTGCACCGGCCAACTACAATGCTCCAGGGCAGGTGGTGATTGCCGGGCACCGGCAGGCCGTGGATCGGGCCGGCCAGACCTGCAAACAAAGGGGCGCGAAACGGGTTATCCCATTGGCGGTCAGCGTTCCCTCCCATTGCGCCCTGATGCGGCCGGCAGCCGAGCAATTGGGTGCCCGGCTGAGTGGCACAACATTCCAGCCGCCCGCGATCCCGGTTCTCCACAATCAGGACGTTTCAGACCATGCGGATGCCGAAGGTATACGCAAAGCGCTCACGGCGCAGTTGTACAGTCCGGTACGCTGGGTGGAAACAGTCAGATTTTTGGCAAGCCATGGGGTTACCCAGTTGGTGGAAATGGGTCCCGGCGGCGTGCTGGCCGGCTTGGGCCGGCGCATTGATAAATCGCTAAAAACCTGCGCGGTGGACAGTCCGGCCAACCTGGCCAGCGCACTGGCGCAAGTACACGAGGTTTGAGAATGTTACATGAGGCAATCGCCCTGGTTACCGGCAGCAGCCGTGGCATCGGCAAAGCCATCGCCATGGCGCTCGGCCAGGCCGGCGCCACCGTGATAGGCACCTCCACAACCCCTGACGGCGCGGCTCATATTGGCAGCTACCTGACAGCCGCCGGTATCAAAGGCAGGGGATGCGTCCTGGATGTGGCTGACGCCCAGGGGGTGGATGACACCGTCAAGGCCGTGGCCAGCGAGTACGGCGACGTGACCATCCTGGTGAACAATGCCGGCATTACCCGCGACACGCTGTTGCTGCGCATGCAGGAGCAGGATTGGGACGCGGTCATCGATACCGACCTGGGTTCCGTTTTCCGGCTCTCCAAGGCC
Organism: Gammaproteobacteria bacterium; assembly: GCA_028870845.1. Lineage (GTDB taxonomy): Bacteria > Pseudomonadota > Gammaproteobacteria > Natronospirales > REEB76 > REEB76. Next base: position 52,568 of record JAGWOR010000005.1, read on the forward strand.
TGCCTGCGCGGCATGATGAAGGCCCGCCACGGGCGTATCATCAATATATCGTCCGTCGTCGGCGCCACCGGCAACCCCGGGCAGGCAAACTACTGCGCCGCCAAGGCCGGTATTATCGGTTTTACCAAATCACTGGCCCGTGAAATCGGCTCCAGAAACATTACCGTAAACTGCATTGCTCCGGGATTTATCGATACCGACATGACGCGGGCGCTGAATCCGGAACAGCGCAACAGCATGATCAGCCAGATTCCCTTGCAGCGGCTGGGAACGCCCGAAGACATTGCCCAGGCCGTGCTGTTTCTGTCATCAGCTGCCGCGGCCTATATCACCGGGGAAACCCTGCATGTCAACGGCGGCATGCATATGGCCTGAACCCGGCGCCGGATGCATACAACCGGCGGTGGCGGCGGGCAAAGGATTTCACTACAATACCGCCCCCAGTTTGCCGGTTTTGGCCGGCAAAGCTGATTTCGTCACTTAGGGAGGTCCCTTCAGCCATGAGTAGCATCGAAGAACGCGTAAAGAAGATCGTCGTAGAACAACTGGGTGTCAAAGAAGAACAGGTCACCCTGCAGGCTTCTTTTGTGGACGATCTGGGTGCTGACTCCCTGGATACTGTCGAACTGGTAATGGCCTTGGAGGAGGAGTTCGAATGCGAAATCCCCGACGAAGAGGCTGAAAAAATCACCACGGTAGGGCAGGCAGTCGATTACATCAAGGAACACCTGCCGAACGCCTAAGTGCCTGATTTGCCTGCACAGAGCCGTTGTCCCCGCAAGGTGGCAACGGCCTTGTCATTTCTTATACTCTGCTAAAGCCTTTACCTGAAAGGATTGGGGCTGTGACCAAACGTCGCGTAGTGGTAACGGGTCTGGGGATCATTTCTCCGGTTGGTAATACCGTGGAAACAGCCTGGCAGATGGTGCTTGCCGGCAAGAGCGGCGTCGGGCCGATCACCCATTTTGACGCCAGCAGCTACACGACCCGGATTGCGGCTGAAGTGAAAAACTTCGACCCTGCGCAGTACATCGAACCGAAAGACATCAAGAAAATGGACCCGTTCATACATTACGGGGTGGCGGCTTCCATGCAGGCGGTCAAGGATTCCGGACTCGAAGTCACCGAAGCCAACGCGGCCCGTATCGGCGCCGCCATCGGTGCCGGCATCGGCGGACTCACCAACATCGAGAAAGCCCATGCTTCGATTCTGGAAACCGGCGGACCGCGCCGGGTATCGCCGTTTTTCGTGCCATCGAGCATCATCAACATGATCGCCGGGCAGTTGTCCATCCATTACGGCTTCAAGGGTCCGAATATCGCCATCGTCACCGCCTGCACCACCGCCAACCACAACATCGGCTTCGGAATGCGCTGCATCCAATACGGCGATGCCGACGTCATGATCACCGGGGGAGCGGAAATGGCGGTGACGCCGCTGGGAGTTGCCGGTTTCTGCGCTGCCCGCGCGCTATCCACGCGCAACGATGCGCCGGAGAAAGCCAGCCGCCCCTGGGACCGGGACCGGGACGGGTTCATATTGGGCGAAGGCGCCGGCATCCTGGTGCTGGAGGAACTGCAACATGCCAGAAAGCGCGGCGCCAGGATTTATGCCGAGCTGCTGGGTTTCGGCATGAGTGGTGACGCCTACCACATGACCGCACCGCCCGAAGACGGTGAGGGTGCCCGGTTGTGCATGGAAAATTCATTGCATGATGCAGGCCTGCGTCCGGAGCAGGTGCAATACATCAACGCCCATGGCACCTCCACGCTGGTGGGCGACAAAGGCGAAAGCATCGCCATCCAGCGCGCCTTCGGTGAACATGCCAAAAAACTTGCCGTCAGCTCCACTAAGTCCATGACCGGGCATCTGCTGGGCGCGGCTGGCGGCGTTGAGGCGATTTTCAGCATCCTGGCGCTGCGCGACCAGGTGGCACCTCCGACCATCAATCTCGAGCATCCCGGCGACGGCTGTGACCTGGACTATGTCCCGGGCACGGCGCGCCGCATGAATATGGACACGGTGTTGTCCAATTCATTCGGCTTCGGCGGCACCAATGGCACGCTGGTGTTCCGGCAATTCAGCTGATTTTCTGCAGCCCGATTGCATCAGAACTGGCTGCCGCCACAAGCCCGGACTAATTCCACCAGTACCGCGGCTGCTGGCTGGTGAAAAACAGGAAATTCCTTCGGAATCCGCCGTCAACCGCATGCTGAATCGGGCATTCGAATGCTGACAGGATCGCCATCGTAATGCATCTGCGCAAAACACATCTCGCATGGTTGTTGGCGCTGCTGTGCGTGCTCACGGCTTCCGGCTACCTGTATGTGCGCTGGTACCTGACAGCGGTAATTACCGGCCGCGCGATGATTGTGGAAATAGCACCGGGCGAATCCCTGCGCATGGTGGCCGATACATTGCATGCCCAAGGTGTGCTGCCGCATCCACTCGATCTGGTAATGCTTGCGCGCCTGCACAACGACGCCAATGCGATCCGGGCCGGCGAGTACCAGGTGGAGTCCGGAACCAGCGTAGCCGGCCTGCTGCAATTGCTGAGAAGCGGCAAAGTGGTGATGCATTCACTCACGCTGGTGGACGGCTGGACATTTGCCCAGGTTCTGGCGGCGGTGGAGGCCGACCCAGACCTGAAACACAGTTTGCGGGGAATGGATGCTGCTGCCATCATGACAAAGCTGGGATATGCCGGACAAAATCCGGAAGGCATGTTTTATCCAGATACCTACCAGTTTCCAAGGAGCACCAGCGACGCGGCGTTCCTGGTTCGCGCCTACCTGGCCATGCAGACGCATCTGCAGGAGGCTTGGCGTGCCCGGGCGCCGGGTTTGCCGTATCGCACTCCCTATGAGGCCTTGATCATGGCTTCCATCATCGAAAAAGAAACCGCCCAGCCCAAGGAACGCGGCGAGATCGCCGGGGTGTTCGTGCGTCGATTGCAGAAGGGCATGAAACTGCAAAGCGACCCCACCGTCATCTACGGTCTTGGTTCACGCTATCACGGCAAGCTTACCTACAAGGATCTGCGCACTGATACGCCCTACAACAGCTACACGCGTTATGGTCTTCCGCCCACGCCCATCTGCATGCCCGGTATGCCGTCAATCGTGGCTGCGCTGCATCCGACGCCCGGTAATGCCCTGTATTTCGTCGCCCGCGGCGACGGCACCCATCAGTTTTCGGCTACCCTGAAGGAACAGACCGCTGCAGTGGAAAAATATCAGATCAAGCACCAACCGCCATGAACCAGCGCAAAAGCCGTGCCCGTGGCAAATTCATCACCCTGGAAGGCGTGGAGGGCATGGGCAAATCCACGCACCTGAATTTCATCAGCGCTTACCTGAAAGCGCGCGGCCTTCGTGTGCAGGTAACGCGTGAGCCCGGAGGCACGCCGGCGGCCGACGAAATCCGCGCCCTGTTGCTGAATAACCGCAGGGAACCGATCCCGCCCATGGCGGAACTGCTGTTGATGTTTGCCGCCAGGACATTGCATGTGGAAAACGTGATCCGGCCGGCGCTGGCCTCCGGTACCTGGATAGTCTGCGACCGCTTCACCGATGCCACATACGCATACCAGGGAGGCGGGCGCAAACTCGCCGCGCGCCACATTACGGATTTGGAACGCATGGTGCTCAAGGGCCAGCAGCCCGATCTGACAATTCTCCTGGATGCCGATGTAGAGTTGGGCCTGGAGCGTGCCAAGCAGCGCGGTTCCCTGGACCGTTTTGAACGGGAGCAGACGGCATTTTTCCGGCGGGTGCGGCGCGTGTACCTGGCACGCGCACGCAGCAACCCGCGCCGTATCAAGCTGGTCAGGGCCGCCGGCGGTATCGCTGAAATCCAGACACGCATCGCCCAGGTGCTGGAGCAAAGACTGGCTGCATGGCTTTGAAAGCCGCATCCCAAGCTTTACTTATGCCTTTGCCATGGCAGACAACCGCCTGGAAGGATCTCAGCGCGCGCCTGGCTAACGCCAGCCTGCCGCATGCGTTGCTGGTGTCCGGGGTACACGGCAGCGGCAAACAGCAATTTGCCCGGGCATTCGCGGCTCTGGCCTTGTGCCGCAACCCGCAGAACGGCGACGCCTGCGGCAATTGCAGCGCATGCCTCCAGTTCGCGGCTGGCAGCCACCCGGATTTCCATTTTGTGACGCCGCAGGAGGATAAAAGCGCCATTCTGGTGGATCAGATCCGCGAACTTTCCCAGTCACTGGCGCTCACCAGCCTGCATGGCGGGTGGAAGATCGCGCTGCTGGTGCCTGCGGATTGCATGAATGCAAACGCCGCCAACAGCCTGTTGAAAACCCTGGAAGAGCCGGCTGCGGGAACCCTGCTGCTGTTGCTGACCTCAAGACCGGCGGCCTTGCCGGCCACCATTCGCAGTCGCTGCCAGAGCGTGCGCCTGGGAACTCCAAAAGCCGAAGCCGCGCTGCAATGGCTGGAGGCGCATGCCTCACGGCCTGACTGGATTCCGCTGCTGAAAATTGCCGGTGGCGGGCCGTTGCAGGCCCTGGAATTTGCCGGCAACCGCTGGATGCAGGAACGCCTGCAGTACTATCAAACGCTGCTGGAAATGCGGGCAGGAACACGCAATCCAATCCGTTGTGCCGCCGACGTTCACGCTGAAGACCTGCCCGTGGTCTTGCGCCTGCTGCAAGCCTGGATTTCTGACCTGATCATACTGGCCAGCACCGGCAGCAATGGGGTACCTGCCGTCACCAATACCGATGCGCTGCCGATATTGCAAAATGCCCTTATGGGGATAAACTTGCGTGGCCTGCATGCCTACCTGGATCGCATCCTCGAGGTGAACGCGCTATTGGCGACACCCCTGAACCGGCAGTCTCTGCTGGAAGTGCTGTATCTGGATTGGTCACAGGGATTGCAGCCGTTGGGAAAACTGCCACTCGCGGCACGAGGAGGTTGACTGAATGAACACACCCCGCCAGCAGGGGATTCTCAATCTCGTCATCAAGGACAAAAGCGCCTTGTACAGCGCTTACATGCCATTCGTAAAAAATGGCGGTCTTTTCATTCCAACCAATAAATCCTATCAGCTCGGCGATGACGTGTTCATACTTCTGCAACTCATGGACTCCCCCGAGCGCCTGCCGGTGGCAGCCAAGGTGGCATGGGTCACGCCACGCAGCACCAACCGATCACGTGCCATGGGCATCGGCGTGCAGTTCAGCGAGCAGGATGGCGGCAATACCCAGCGCAAAATCGAAAGCCTGCTGGGGGGCGCTTTGCAGGCCGACCGGCCAACCCATACGATGTAGCGCGCATTCGCATGCCAGCCATGCCCGATTGCAGGCGCCCACAAGCGGCAACTTGGTGCGGCATATTCGTTGCTTAATCCGGTTTTGAAACATTAACCCCGCTGATACCATCGAGCTGTTAACCAAAGCCGCCGCGCTGGCGCAGTCAGGCAGGCCGGGGGAGGCGCTCGATATTTACATGGCCGCCCTGGCGCAGGCCGAATCGCTCGGCCTGCTGGTTCGCATGCCGAGCTTGCCCGCCGCATTTCGGCAGCAGCTCGAAAAAGCGATCGCCATGGTGCAACAGGCGAGAGCCGCACACCTGGAAAGCAAACTTGCTGCCTTGCGTTGCCATTATCCGGACACGGAATTCGCACGCGTCGACCGCTGTGTTCGCATTTTCCTGGGCCGCGAACCGATGCCAAGTGGACACCGGCTGCAACGGCCTACATTCATGAGCTTCCCGGGCCTGCCGGCTCAAGCCTGGTTTGAGCGGAATCAGTTCCCGTGGCTGGAAGAAATCGAGCGGCATACCGGCGGAATCCGCGCTGAGTTGTACCAGGTGCTGCAAGAACAGCAGGGTTTCCAGCCCTTCGTGGAAATACCGGAACACCACCAAGCCGCTGCCTACTGGCAGGGCCTGAATTATTCTCCCAACTGGAATGCGTATTTTTTCTACCGCGACGGGCGGCGCTATGATGACAATTGCCGGCGTTGCCCGTTAACGTCCACCCTGCTGGACAGTCTGCCGCTGTGCCGGGTCGACGAGCATTCCCCGGAAGTTTTCTTTTCCGTGCTCAAACCCGGCGCGCACATCCCCCGGCACACCGGCGTCATCAATACCCGACTGGTGACGCATCTGCCGCTGGTGATCCCAGACGATTGCGGCATCCGGGTCGGGGACGAGACCCGCGGCTGGAAACCAGGCGAGTGCCTGGTGTTTGACGACACTTTCGAACACGAGGCCTGGAACCGCAGCTCACAGACACGTGTGGTGTTGATCTTCGATCTCTGGAATCCATATCTGAGCGAGCTGGAACAGCAGGCGATGCGGGTCATCGTGGAGGAACTCGGCCGTTTCAATCGCGAACACGGCCAGTGAGCGGCACGCTGGCTTTGCGATAGGACGTGCTACAGGGAGTAACTGGAAAGCCCGTCTTTCAAAACCCAGGCATCAAAACCGCGTTCGCCCAGGATGAACGCTGCGGCTGAACTTCTGCGGCCGGTGTCGCAGCACACCACGTATCTGCGATTTGGATCCAGATGGTCGAATTTCAGGCGCAGGGTATACAACGGCATATTCAGCGCACCTTGCAGATGCTGCTGCTCGAATTCGCTGGGCAGGCGCACGTCCAGCCACTGGCCGCCGGCCGCCACGATCCTCCGGCCTTCCTCCAAAGCGATGCGCTGCTGTTGTGGCTCGATCAGCAACGCCTTGAAATCCTCCTTGCCCAGCCGTACCAGGGTCCCGTCCGTCAGCATACTTACTGTGGCATTGCGGGTGCCCTCGGCCAGTAACGCTTCCTCGCCGAAACTGGCGCCGGCACTCAGCTCCGCCAGCGGCATGAGTTTTCCGCTGCCGGGCGCCTCGCGTGCCACCAAACAGCGCCCCTGTGCAAGCACGTAGAAATAATCACCCGCATCACCCTGCCTGACGATGACCTCACCCTGCCTGGCATTCACCTGCTGCATGCGCATGAACAAGGTCTGGATATTGGCAGCGGGAATTTGGTGAAAAGCCCTGATTTGCAGCACAGCGGCCATCCAGTCCTGTTGCGCGGTTCCCTGGGCCTGGATTTCAGCCACCTCGAAGACTCCGCTCTGGTCCCAGGTCAGCAGGATGTCGAGGAAATCGCTGTCGATTTCGAAATATTCGATCTGGCCAGCGGCGCGCGCGGTGACCGACCGCGGTATGTGCGGCGCCAGCGAATGGCGGGCCTGGTCACTGCCAGCGGTGACGGTAGCCAGCAGCTGGTTTCCTGCGCGCAGTTCCACCGCACCATCTAGCAGGAATATGCTGCGGCGATCGCTGTCATTTTGCCTGAAAAGAAACCGCCCGGCCTCGAGCTTCCGGATCTGGCACTTGCCCGCCAGGCTGGCCAGTTGCTCCGGCTTCAGGCCGCTGAACGGTGAAAATTCCTTGAGTCGCTGGATGTCGACCGGGTTAGCCATGATGCAATCACTTGGCGATCGGTACCGGACGGCGGTTGGCACCAACCCGCACGTAGGTCATTTGGGCCGTGGCCACCTTGACGCAAGTCTCGTGTTCCCCGTCGCTGCGCTGCGAAAACACCGTGACATCGATGCTGATGGACGTGTTGCCGATGCGCGCGATATCGGTGTAGAAGCTGACCACGTCGCCGACATATACCGGGCTTGCAAACACGAACTCATTGACGGCCACGGTAACCACCCGTCCGCCGGCACGCCGGAATGCGATGATGGCTCCGGCCATGTCGGCATGCGACATGATCCAGCCACCGAAGATGTCACCCAGGCCGTTGGTGTCCTTGGGCATGGCGAGGGTGCGTACCGCCGCCTCGTGATCCTTGGGCATGGTTTCGTATTTCATGCTTTGGGCTCCTTGAGGGTTTGTGCATTCCAGCCTGCGTCGGGCGCAAAGCGTGGTCCATGCGCAGCCTGCAGCTTTTGCAGCCGCGCCTTGAGATCATCGACGCCGCTGGCACGGATATAGTTGATCGGGCCGCCGCGGAAAGGCGCGAAACCGGTGCCAAAGATCACGCCGGCATCCAGCAGATCGGCATCCTCCACGATGCGCTCGCGCAGTACCGCCACCGCTTCATTGATCATCGGCAGTATCAGCCGGTCCTGCAGGTCGGCGGGCATCCGCTGTGCCCGGTTTTTGTCCTTCAGCGGCTTGCCGTCCTGGTACTTATAAAATCCCTCGCCGGTTTTACGCCCGAGCTTTTTCTCGGCCACCAGCTTGACGAGGCTTTCGGGAATCTGTTTGTTGAATTCCTTGGCGAACACCTGGGCCACCGACAGCGACACGTCCAGGCCCACGGTGTCGGTTAGTTCCACCGGCCCCATGGGCATGCCGAAGTCCAGGGCCGCCTGATCGATGGCCTCCAGCGGCACGCCTTCATCGGCAGCCAGCATGGCTTCCATCAGGTATGGCATGAGGATGCGGTTCACCAGGAAACCTGGGGAGCTTTTCACCGGCACCGCCAGCTTGTCGATCTGCCGGGTAAATGACAGGCACTTGGCGACTTCCTCCCCGGAGGTGTCCGGCGCATGGATGACTTCCACCAGCGGCATCTTCGCCACCGGGTTGAAGAAATGCAGCCCCACCAGTCGCTGCGGATTTTTTAAAACCGTGCGCAGGGTTTCCAGCCGGATGCTGGAAGTGTTGGTGGCCAGGATGGCGTCGGCTTTCATCACGGCATCCAGCGTCTTGTACAAGGACTGCTTGGCTTCGGCATTTTCAAAGATGGCCTCGATAACCACATCTGCGTCCCTGGCGCCGCTGCCGGCGATATCCATCTGCAGCCGCTTGGCCGCGCTTGTCACGGCGGTGCCCCGGAGATATTTTGCAAACAGCTTTTGTGCGCGCAGCAGCGCCGGCTGCACGTATTTTTCCTCGCGATCCTGCAGGGTCACACGGTATCCGCGCAACGCGCACCAGGCGGCAATATCTCCGCCCATGGTGCCGGCGCCCACCACGTGCACGTGTTTCAGCACCAGATCGGATTTCTTGCCGAGGGACTTGAGCCGGTCCTGCAACAGGAACACCCGCACCAGATTGCGGGCGGTATCGTGCACCATGAGGCGCGCGATGGAATGCGCCTCCTGGACGAACATCTCATCGCTGCCGGCGTAGCGTTTCCACAAATCGATGATGGCGTAGGGCGCCGGGTAATGATCGCGGCGCACCTTGGCGGCCACCTGTTTGGTGAGCATGCCGGCCACCAGCGGCCGCAGCAATGGATTGGCCAGCAGTTTCTGCAGAAACGGCGCGGTTTTCCCGGGTGCATGTTTCAGCAGCAGACTGCGCGCGGCCTGCCTGGCCCGATCGCTGCTCACCAGACGGTCCAGCAGGCCGATTCGTAGCGCCTCCCTGCCGCGGACGCTGCGGCCGGTGAGCATGAAGCCCATGGCGGGCAGCACGCCTACCAGGCGGGTGGAGCGCACGGTGCCGCCGAAGCCCGGATGAATGCCGAGCTTGACTTCCGGGAGTCCCAGGCTCAGCCGCTCGTCGTCGATGCCCACACGATAACTGCAGGCCAGCGCCAGTTCCAATCCGCCGCCCAGGCAAAAACCGTTGATCAGCGCCACGCTCGGACAGGCCAGGCGCTCAAGCTGTTCCAGCACCAGCTGGCCGCGGCGGATCATCTGGAAGGCGTCTTCCGGGGTTTTCAGCGATGTGAATTCCTTGATGTCGGCGCCCGCAATGAAGCCGCTGGACTTGGCCGAATACACCACCAGGCCCTTGGGCGGCCGGGCGACCAGCTGCTTGAGATGCTCACCGAGCTCCACCATGACCTGGTCCGAAAGGACATTGGCGCTGGCACCCGCTTTATCAAAGCCGAGCCAGGCAATCCCATCGGAGTCGTATTCAATGCGCAGATTGCTTTGGGCAGTGCTGGATTCCATGCAAATACTCCACCTTGAATTAAGGGCCCCGAGCCGGGGTGTCAGGTCATGAGACCGGAAGGCGCGCTAATCATAGGAAGGCGGGCCATCCGCCGCAACCATTTTGGTCAAGTGAATGTGGGGTTCTGGTGTTTGCCAAAACCGGGGAAACGCGTGCCGGCGGGCACCTGCAGCAAACGCCGGCGGATTTCCCCGTCCATCAGCGACATGGCCTGAAAGCGCACCTCATCCATGCTGGTTTGTATGCCGCCCAGCGTACGTTCGATGAAACCGCGGTTGCCGCGCTGGCGCAAACCCGAGGCCTTCTGATAGACATGAAACCAATCACCGTCCACGGCATCCCCATACTGCTGCCCGGCGTATTCCCGCAGCACCGAGATGCGCAGCTGATTGGCATATATATAGGTGTGTGCTTGCTCGTCAGTCTGCAGTATTTCCGGATGTTGCCGGCGCAGAACTGCGCGACTGTCGGCGGAAAAATTGAGTATTTCAACGTTCAGCCGGTGGCGGTCAAGGCTGTCCATGAGTTCCACACGCAGCACCCGCATTGGTTGCGCTTCCTTGCCAAGCCTGCGCTCCAGTTCCAGCAGGCTTTGGTGCACCGATTCACGCACACTTTCATCCAGTGGAGCCGCCATATCCACGCGGCCGGCGCTGTCGGCAGCCTGCCACCAGCCGTGCCAGGTTTCCTCCATGCTGACTTGCTGGCGCCGTCGTGATCCGGCCAGCAGCATAGATGCCGACAGTGCAGTGATCCCGGCTATTGCCAGCAGCACGCCGGTGATCACCAGCCAGCTCATGACTTGCGCATGACCTTGAAATCGCAGACCAACGGCAGATGATCCGAGTACTGAACCCGCGGCATTTCAAAGTGCGTGACCTGGATTTGCGGGCCATACAGGATGAAATCCAGCTGGCGGGCGGGTCGGTGGCTGGGCCAGGACGGCAGATTGTGGATATTGGCGCTATGCAGGCCCGCAGCAGCCGCAAACAGGTCGATTTCATAGCTGCCCCACAGGGTATTGAAATCTCCGGCTACGATCACCGGTTTGATGGCGCTGCGCACCAGCGAGACCAGGTGATGCATCTGATACTGCCGGTGGCGGTACTTGAGTGACAGGTGCACCAGGAACAGGCATATTTCATCCAGTTCCAGTTCCATGATCAGCCGCTTGATCCCCAACTCAAAATAATGCACCCGCTGCACGGCATCGGGCCTGTTGGTGACGAAAGCGTTACCTTGTTTGCGGACGATGGGCAAACGCTGATTGATGGAGGTCAATGCATATTTGCTCTGCGAGGTTGAAGTTTGCCCCAGGGCGGCGGCCACGGCTTCCGCCTGATTCACAGTTCCAGAGCGCACCGAGCCCATATCCACTTCGATGAGCCCGACGATATCGGGCGTGACCGAACGGATGAATTCCACGATTTTCTGGAAGTTGCGCGTGGTGCCGCGCATGTAACCGCCCACGCCGGGCAGGGGGAAATGGAATCTCGGGCCGTGGCCGGTGCCATAGCGAATGTTGTACAGCAATAAACGCATTGGTTTTTATGGCCGGCGTCGTATTCTAAACGGCTGATTCAGCCACATAATATACCAGTGAGCTCAGTTGCCGCAGATGCTTTGCACATGACAAGCCGCGGCTGCCTCGCAGCTTGCACCGCGCCGTCAGCGGGCGATCCTGATTCCCATTCGCAAGCAAGCGCGCGTTGCCACAGGCGGCCGCACGCATGCAGATGCAACTTTCAGTCCCAAATGAGGTCACAGAACACCATCATGGACAAAAACCTGGAACTCTATTACTGGCCGACGCCCAACGGCCACAAAATCGCAATATTCCTGGAGGAAACCGGCCTGCCGTACCACGTGCATCCGCTGGACATCGGCAAGGGCGAGCAATTCAAGCCGGAATTTCTCCGCATCAGTCCCAACAATAAAATCCCGGCGTTGCTGGATCCGCAAGGGCCGGATGGAAAACCATTGTCGCTGTTCGAATCCGGGGCTATCCTGCTGTACCTGGCGGAAAAAACCGGTCAGTTCTTAGAGCATGACGCGCGCGGCCGCTATCAAACATTGCAATGGCTGTTTTTCCAGGTCGCCAGCCTGGGGCCGATGCTGGGGCAGGTGCATCATTTCCGGTGCTATGCCCAGGAAAAGATCGACTACGCCATCGACCGCTACACCAATGAAGCCGCACGCCTGTACCATGTCATGGACAAGCAGCTGAGCAAGCTTGAACACTTCAGCGGTGCATACTCCATCGCCGACATGGCCATCTACCCATGGATCAGGTTCCATGAACGGCAAGGCCAGAAGCTCGGGGAATTTCCGCACCTCAAACGCTGGTTCGATTCCGTGGCGGCGCGACCCGCGGTGCAACGCGGAATTGCGCTGCTCAAGGAGGTGCGCGGGGAAACCATGTCGGCGAATGAAAAGGAGATTCTGTTCGGTAAAACCCAGTATCAGAGGCGCTGAGCCTGCGGCGGGTCAGACATGGCTTCGGTGATCAGACGCCAGCGCTGATAACCTGCTGGAGTCTGGACATCCCAAAGCGCCGCCAGGGACTGATATCGCCAGCCCAGCTGTCTCATCCGCGATTGGGTTTCGTTCAGCACCAAAGGCGTGCCCCAGGGTAGGCCGTCAAACAAGCCTTCATGCGCCTGCCGCAGGCCCAGCAAGACATAACCGCCATCTTCGGATGGCCCCAGCACCGCATCACAGTCACGTGCCAGATCCGCGGCGGCTTCCTGCAAGTAATACGCCGGCATCACCGGACAGTCGGTACCTACCATCAATACAGAGTCCGCGGTCAGCAGCGCGGCTGATGCGCTGGTATGCAGCCGGGCGCCCAAATCACCCGGCGGTTGCGCGCTCAAGCGCACCGGATATTTTTTCATGATCTTGCCGAAAAATGGATGCGACTCATCGGGTTCGCAATAGAGTTCCACCGGCCCGACTGAAGCCTCCAATGCAGTCATGACCGCCTGCAGGATCATTTCCTCCTGGAAATGCACGGTATCCATTTCTCCCAGATGCGGGATCAGACGGGTTTTGGCGAAGCCGGGGATCGGCGCCTTGCACAACAAAGCAACCGCGCAGGGTGTGCGTTGCATTGGTCAGTGCCGCTCCGTAGTGTGCATTCCGAGTTGTTTGTATAGCGCGGTTCTGAAAACGCGGATCAAATGCGCGTCATAGCCGGCATCGCTGTGCCCCTGTCGTGATTCCGAACGTATATCCAGGCGGGTGGTCGTGCCCGAGCCGCGAATTCTGATCACCACGTCGTAGCTTATCCCAAACCAGCGGCTGGTGCTGGTGGCCTCAATGATCCCGGTCATGGGGTCGTTGGAATCCAGCTTCCAGCCAAGCGCCTGCACGGTTCTAAGCGCGGCCGGGTACACGATCGTCCATGCCTGCGCTAAGACCAGCGGGCGAATATCGGGATACGCCTGTGCCTGCAGGGCCGCCACTTCGGAACCTCCGTAGGTTGCGGAATTGGCAGAGCCATGTCTTGCGGCCAGAACCCCGGCTTCGAACGCAGGCGGAGTGGCGGTGTCCGTGCTAATGTCATGAATGGCGGGCAAGTGTGCGATGTTCGACAGCCAGGCGTAGGGAATGCCGGCAGCAAGTATCCCGAGTACCAGACCGGCTGCCAGGCCGGCCATGTATCTCGCATGCCTGCCCAGCACCGCCAGGATCAGCCCCGCCAGGCTGAAAACCATGGCAAGCACACCGCAAAACGCAGCATAGCGGATGATGCGTACCGCAAGATCGAAGCCCAACAAACCGAAACGGCACAGCGGCCCGGGAAGGGCCACGCCTAATATGGCCAGGGCGCCGGAGGCCGCGCCCGACATCAGCAGCAATGCTGTCAAACGTTGGGAAACCGGTTGTTCGCCAGCGGATCTCGGATTCATGGCAGCCTTCGTCGGTGTGTTCAGGCGGGATTTATTGTCTCCCGGTCACTACTGCTGGTCTAAAGAATACGACAAAACCGCTGGCAGCATGCGCGAATCGCGCATCGATGCATTAGGGATGTTCCCGGGTCGGCGGCAGCCGGGACCGGCTGGCGCTGGCTACGCCGCTACCAGCGCGCGATAATACTGTACACGGTTTAGCTAGATTCAATGTTCCCAGCGTGCCTCATCGAGGAGCACCCCATGCCGCCTTCGAAAATCCGGATTAGCGTGTTATGTCTTGTTACCCTGTGTTGCGCAGCCGTGCTTACGCCGGTGTCTGCGCAAACCAATGAACATGACTTCACCATGGCCCAGGTACTAGGCTATCCATATCCCTCACACATGGTTTCCTCGCCAAACGGCGATGCATTCGCCTGGGTGATGAACATTCGCGGTGTGCGCAACATCTGGGTGGCACAGGCTCCGGGTTACCAGCCGCGTCTGCTGACACGCTATTCGCAGGACAGCGGCCAGGAGCTGTCCAACCTGCGCTTCTCACAGGACGGTAAATTTCTGGTGTATGTGCGCGGCGGCGACCATGATGCAAATTGGCCGGAGGCCTTGCAGCCGGATCCGGATTCCAGCCCCATCGAACCGCACATGCAGGTATGGGCGGTATCGCTGACCACCGGCGAACCGCATGTACTTGGCGACGGCGACACTCCGGCCATTACCCCTGACGGACAACGCGTGGCTTTCATCCACTGGCCGGAACACAGCGTCTGGTGGGCGCCCATCGACGGCAGCCAGAAAGCCGAACGCTTGTTTTTTGACCGCGGAAAAGATTCCGACCTGCAGTGGTCACCGGACGGCAAGGCGCTGGCGTTTGTCTCCGACCGTGGCGATCATGGCTTCATCGGCGTGTACCGTGATGACAACACGCCCATCGAGTATCTCGCGCCATCCACCTCCAGGGACCTGGAACCGCGCTGGTCCCCCAATGGCAAGCGCATTGCATTCGCACGCGTTCCTGGCGATGGCGGACCGCCTCAATCACCCCTGGAATGGCCTCTCGTGCCATGGTCGATCTGGGTGGCGGAGGTGAAGTCCGGAGCCGGCAGGCGCATATGGCAGAGCCCTGACACGCAGCGCGGATCGTTCCCGGTGTGGAGCGACGTGGATCTGCGTTGGGTGGAAGGCGACCAGCTGGCGTTCATCTCCGCGATGGATAACTGGCCGCACCTGTACGTGGTGCCAGCCAATGGCGGGGATGCAAGGCTGCTGACCCCGGGAAATTTTATGCTTGAGGATGTGACAATCACGCCCGATCTCAAGACCCTGATCTACTCGGCGAACACAGGCGACACCCGGGGTGACAACGACCGACGTCATCTGTTCGAGGTTGCGGTCACGGGAGGAACACCCATAGCTTTGACCAGCGGCGACCACAGCCAGTGGAGCCCGGTGGTTACACACGCAGGCAAAGTCCTGGCCTTCGTGGACGCGGGGCCACGCCAGCCGCCGCTGGTGATGCAGGGCAATTTGCATGCCGGACACTGGCATGCCGTGGACAAGGACCAGGTGCCGGATAATTTTCCCACTGCAGATTTGGTAATTCCCACACTGGTCAATTTCCGCGCCAGTGACGGCTGGAATATCCAGGGTCAGCTGTTCGAAAAGCCGGGCGCTGGCGCCAAAAAGCCCGGCATCATCTTCGTGCACGGCGGCCCACCGCGGCAAATGCTGCTTACCTGGCACAACATGGATTACTACAGCAATTCCTACGCGGTGAACCAGTACCTGGCCAACCACGGTTTTATCGTACTCTCCGTCAATTACCGGCTCAGCATCGGTTACGGTCATGACTTCAATTACCCGGCGCACTGGGGTCCCACCGGTGCGGCGGAATACAAGGACGTGCTGGCCGGCGCCCGTTACCTGCAAAAGGATCCTGAAGTCGATGCCAAACGAATCGGCATCTGGGGCGGCTCTTACGGCGGATACCTGACAGCCCTGGGGTTGGCCCGCAACTCGGATATCTTCAAGGCCGGCGTGGATTTCCATGGCGTGCACGACTGGTCGATGTTTGCCGACGACTGGTTTGGAAAACCCCTACAGCGCTACCAGATGCCGGACATGAAAGCCCTCATGAAGGTGTTCTGGGAATCCTCGCCGGATGCGGATATTGCCAAATGGAAGTCTCCGGTGCTGCTGATCCAGGGTGATGACGACCGCAATGTGCATTTCCACCAGATGGTAGACCTGGTGCGGCGCCTGCAACTCGCACACCTTCCGTACCAGGAAATGGTGATCCCCAATGAAATCCATGGGTTCCTGCGCTATCACTCCTGGCTGGAGGCCGACCAGGCAACCGCGGAATTCTTTACGCGCCAATTCCTCAAGCATTAAAGCTTAAGCCGAGCGGATTGCGCGGATCACAGAGCCCATGAAGCAGGATGTGATTGTCATCGGTGCCGGACTGGCCGGCACCACGACTGCCTGGTTTCTGGCACAGCGCGGCCTGCGGGTCACCGTGCTGGAGCGCCGCGACCATTGTGGGCTGGAAACCAGTTTCGCCAACGGCGCATTGCTTACGCCCAGCGAAGCCGATCCCTGGAACGCACCTGGCACTTTCCTGCGCATGTTGCGCTGGCTTGGGCGCGAGGATTCGCCATTGCTGCTGCGCCCGCGCGCCTTGCCGGGCATGCTGGCATGGGGTCTGAAATTTCTTTCGGCATCGCGGCCGCACAGGCATTCACGTTCCACCAGGGCCAATCTGCGCCTGGCGCTTTACAGCCAGAGCATCCTGGACGAACTGGACCGTAACCTGGGAATCGAGTACGACCGGCTGCACAACGGCACCCTGAAGATCTTCCGTGACCGCAAATCGCTCAAGCTTTCGGTGGAGCTGGCGGATGCGCTGCGCGCCTTGGGTCTGGACTCACGGGTGCTGAGCGCGGAACAGGCGGTCGCCATGGAGCCCATGCTGGGCGCAATCGCAAGGCAACTGGCGGGAGCGATACATTACCCGTCGGACGGCAGCGGAGATGCCCATCTTTTCACTTCCGGCATGCATCAGCATGCGGTAAATGCCGGCGTCAGTTTTCGTTTTAAAACCAGCGTGACAAAAATTCACGCAGCTAGCGGGCGGATACTGCGCCTGGAAACCGGGGAGGGCGAAGTCGAGGCGGACCACTACGTGCTGGCGGCCGGCAGCTACAGTCCGTTGCTCGCCAAGCCACTGGGATTGCGGCTGCCAATTTACCCGGTCAAGGGATATTCGGTATCGATTACGCCGGCCGACAGCCACAGCCTGCGGACTCCACTGGTGGACTTCGAACGCAAAGTCGTGATCGCACCCCTGGGCCGCGTGATTCGAGTAGCCGGAACCGCGGAATTCAC
Organism: Gammaproteobacteria bacterium; assembly: GCA_028870845.1. Classification (GTDB taxonomy): domain Bacteria; phylum Pseudomonadota; class Gammaproteobacteria; order Natronospirales; family REEB76; genus REEB76. The sequence continues at coordinate 69,754 of JAGWOR010000005.1, forward strand.
CGGTTACGATACCAGCCTCAATCCCTCGCGCTGCGCCAACATCCTGCGTCAGGCCGTGGCCATACTTCCCTGGCTCGAAGATCCTGGCCGCAGAAACCTGGTGACCTACTGGACAGGGCTGCGGCCCATGACTTGCGACGGGCCGCCGATCCTGGGGGCTACGCCGTACGCCAATCTTTTCTTGAATACCGGACACGGTCCGCTCGGTTGGACCCTGTGCGCGGGCTCGGCTAAATGCGTCGCCGAGCTTGTGGCCGGTGCAGCTTGCGAAATCGAAATGCAGGATTTCAGCTGCCGGCGATTTCAGCATGCCGGTTGACCTGAATCCAGTTTGGCCGTCAAACGCATAAGCGCAAGCAAACAAACGCTGCATGCTAAACTTTCGACTTTGAATCTGGATGGGGCAAATGCGCTACAAAGTCGACGTTGGCGAGCTGCAGGCAGGCATGTACGTGACCGAGCTGGACCGGCCCTGGGTTGGCACGCCTTTTCTGTTCCAGGGCTTCCTGATCGAAACCGATGAAGAACTGGCGCAGCTGAAGTCCATTTGCAAATACGTGATCGTGGACGAGGCGCAGTCCAAAGTCCCGGTCGACAAGGCAGGCACACCCCTGGATGCGGACGCCGGTGCGGGAAAAACCGCCGCCGGTGGAACCCCGGCAGCCGCCAAGCCCATTGCGCCTCCGCCGCCGATCACCAGCACCGGGGTACGCAACAATGTGGGTCAGCTGCTGGCGGGCGTGCAAAAGGACAATACCGTCGACATTAAAGAGTCCCAGCGTATTGTCGCCAGGCTGATCCAGCAGTCCAAGAACCAGAACCTGCTGATGCAGATGTTCAATTTGCGCAACAAGCAAAACCGCGAAGCTGGACATTCGTTGAATACCGCGATCCTGGCCATCGCCTTCGGCAGGCATCTGGGCCAGAGTGAAGAGAGACTGCAACTGCTGGGGCTGGGAGCCATCCTGCACGATATCGGCAAAACCAGAATACCCGCCGAAATCCTCAATAAACCCGCCAAGCTCAGCGATGATGAACTGGCAGCCGTCAAACGGCATCCGGATGAAGGCTATGAAATGCTCACGGCCGCCGGCAACGTGCCTAATGAAGTATTGAACATGGTGCGCCTGCACCATGAGCGGGTCGACGGCAGCGGTTACCCGCAGGGTTTAAAGGGTAACGACGTGCCGCTGTCGGTGGGCATCATCTCGATCGCAGATGCGTATGAGACTCTGACCGCAGACAATCCCTATCAGGCCGCGCTCACACCCGTCGAAGCCCTGCAAAGGCTGCGCACCACCGGCATCGAAGGTTTCGGCAAGGAACTGCTGCAGGATTTCATGCGATTCGTGGGTCTTTATCCCATCGGCAGCGTCGTCAGGCTCAGCAGCGGGGAAATCGCGGTAGTGTTTTCCGCCGACCCGAAAACGCGCATGCGCCCCCTGGTGCTGGTGGTCAGGAATCCGGCTGGCGCTGAAATTCGCCCGCCAAAGCTGGTAAACCTGGCGATACTGCCTGAAAGCAAGCTCGCCATCATCGACATCGTGCATCCATCCAAGCTTGGCATTGATACCAACGGCATTTTTGAGAAAGAGCTGGCGATATAAACGATCGCTTGTCGCGCTTGATGGCGCGCACACACACTTAGATGACGGAAATGTAATCCAGCCGGATTGGCATATTGATTGGCCCAGGCATTATGCTAGCGGCATGCACTCCAGGGCGGTATTCTGGCCCGTTGCTGTGGTCCTGTCGCTCTCGGCTTGCGCCACCTATACGGCACTTCCCTTGCCACGCCAGCCCAATCTGGCCGTGTCCGCTGCGGCGCTTACGGTGCCCGCAAGCGAGTTCGCAACTCCGGGCGTGCAGGCAACCCGCATCGACCTGAGCAAGCCCCTGGATGCGTCAGCGGTAGCCGCTCTGGCGGTGCTCAACAACCCACAGCTTACCGCGCTCCGTGACCAGCTCGGGGTGGCCGCTGCACAAAGCTATGCGGCAGGTTTATTGCCGTGGCCGGAACTGACGGCCGGGCGGGGCAGGCCGAGCAGTACCGGACCCGGCATCGTCGATCCCTGGCAGCTGGCGCTTACCGAGGATGCCGCGGCATTGATCCAGCATCACGAGATCGAGCGCGCCGGTCAGGCGTCCCGTCGGCGTGTGAATCTGAGCGTCATCTGGGATGAGTGGCAAGTTGCCCAGGAAGCCAGAATCCTGTTTGCGGATCTGGAAGCTCAGCAATCAGAGCTCAATGCAATGCAACCTCTGGTCGCGCTGTATGCGGATCACGCACGTAATGCGCGTTCTGATTCGAACACCGGGAGCGTATCGCAAGCTTCCATCGAGGCTGCTTTAGCGGCATATGACGCGCTGCTGGCCAGCCAAAACGCCATCGAGATTAAACGCCTGAAGGATATGTCGGACTTAAAAGCCCTGTTAGGCCTGGCGCCCGATGTGTCATTGTCACTCGCGCTGGACCAACATCCGCGGCCGGTGAAAGCGGCCGACTTGAATATGGCGCTAGCCGACTTGCCACACCGGCGCCCGGACCTGATGGCATTGGCCGCCGCCTATGAAACCGCCGACGCACAATTGCGCCAGGCCATCCTGGCGCAGTTTCCGCTGATCGGCGTCGCGCTCACCCGGCAACGAGGTACGGACGGGGTTATAAGCACGGGCTTTGCACTGACGTTCAATCTGCCATTCCTGAATGGGGCACGCGGGGAAGTGGCGGTGGCGCGCGCCAAGCGCCAAAGCCTTCACGATATCTATCAGCAACGGCTGGATACCGCCGTGAGCCAGGTTGACAGCCTCAGCCAGCAGGCCGAGAGTCTTTCCCGGATGCTTGCACGCCTGCGTCACTCATTGGATGCATTACCGGTGATTCCGGCATCGGCATTGCAGACGGTGCCATTCCAGATTCTGGCCGCTGACCTGCAGCAACGTGACAGCCTGCAGCAAGAGTATGCGCGTTTATACGAGACCCTGGACCGCACGACCATCGCACTCGGCACGTTACTGGGCATGCCGTTGACCCAGAGCAACCAATTACGTCCGGATCATTCATGAAAACCTTGCACGCTATGATTGTTGGACTGGCACTGGTGTGCCTCACATCTGCTACGGAAACAATGGCGGCGGTGAAAACCGGCACGCTGAGCGTGACAACCCGTCCCTATGCAGTGCGCTACAAGGCCTATGCGCAAGTGGAACCACGCGCAATCCTCATAATCCGCGCCACTACAACCGGTGAGATCCATACGCTGCTGGTGTCGCCCGGCATGCACGTGGCGGCGCAGCAGCAGCTTGCCACACTGGCCGGACCTGAATATGAGGCGAACCTGGCGACTGCCGAGGCGCATTACCGTGCTGCACAGGCGGTGTTGAAGGCTGTGCGGCACAACTTCCCGCAGTTCAGCAGCGCCCAAGACCTTGCCACGGCGCAGGCTTCACTGGCGGCAAGCCAGGCCGCGCTTCAACAGATTCAGGCCGGTGGAATAATCCGGGCGCCGGTGGCCGGCATCGTGCAGTCAGTAGCGCTCAGCAGCGGCTCACGTGTAGCGCCAGGCGTGAGGCTGCTGCAGCTGCTGCCGGACAATAGCTTATGGGTGCGCGCCACCATGTACGGGCGAGCAGCCCTTGACGTGCGCCAGGGTATGACCGGGGTATTTCACAGTAATTCACCGGCTGTGCACGTGGCTGTGCGGGTGCAGGGCATCGCGCTGCCGCTTTCCATCGGCGGGGGAGCAGCGGTGATCTGCGTAGCCAGAAACCGCCATCCCGGCTGGCAAGACGGTGAAACCGGTACCCTGGAAATCACCGCGGCTCCCAGCAGGCCGGTACCGGTGGTTCCCAATTCTGCTCTGGTGATGGACCAGGGCAGCTGGTGGGTGCTGGTTTCGGATACGCGCGGCTTGCACCGCACCCAGGTGGAAATCGGCCCAAGCTCCGGCGAATGGACATTCGTGCTTCACGGCCTGCGGGCCGGCGAACGCGTGGTGGCCGTGAATGCCTATCTGCTTTTCCACGCCGATATCGACAAGCACTACACGCCACCAGACTGAGTCATGGGCGACGCGCCAAACCGCTTCGGTTTTTTACGCCGGCCGCTGCTGTGGCTGTTGCTGTATTCCGCCATGAGCGTTTTCGGCCTGTATGCACTCTGGCGGATACCGGTGGAAGTGCTGCCGGCATTCAACTATCCCCAAATCGACATCAAGGCGGCGTATCCCGGCGCCACCGCCGGCGAACTGGAAACGGTGGTGGCACGGCCACTGGAAGCCCAGTTGCTGGGCCTGCAGAACCTGAACAGCGTGCGTTCGGTGATGAGAAACGGAATGCTCATTGTCACCGCGCGTTTCAGCCTGCACACGGATTCCAGCATGGACCTGCAAGCCGTGAATGGGGCGATTTCACGCGCCCAAAGCAGCCTGCCTCCCGGCGTGCGGCCGGTGGCGGAGATCATGGGCAACGCCATCAACGAAGTGCTGGATGAGGCCGTGGACGTTCCGGCGGGCATGTCAACGGCGCGCGTGCTCATGGCCATACGCTCGAATGTCGAGCCCGCGTTGCGCGCACTGCCGGGAGTACAGCGCGTCGATGCATTTGGCAGCGGCAATGCGGCCATCTGGATACAGCCGCAACCGGACGCGTTGCGGCATTACGGTGTGTCCATGACGGATATCGCCAGCGCCATCCAGGAAAATGTGGTGTTGGCGCCCAGCGGCTATTTGAGCATCGGCCACCAGGACATGGAGTTGGAAACCCGCGATTTGCCCTCGACCATCGCCGCGATCGGTTCGCTGCGTGTGCGGGCGCCGCACGGCATGATTCCATTACGCGACCTGGCGCGCATCGTGCGAGCGGCTGTTCCAGAACGTTCCGCAGAACTATTGAATGGACGGCCCAGTATCGGCTTGATCGTCTTCAAGCAACCCGGATCTTCCACCCTGCCGGTGGTCCGGGAAGTGACCAAAACCCTGGCCGCCCTCGGCAACCAGCTGCCCGCGGGTGTTACCTGGGTGCCGGTGTACGACCAGGGCCACCTGGTGTATCTCATCGGCCATGATCTCGGGCTGAACCTGTTGATCGGCGGCTTGCTGGCGGTTGGCGTGCTGTTCTGGATTCTGGGCCTGCACCGCAGCGTCTGGCTGCTGGCCCTCAGCATTCCCCTGGTGCTGGTGATCAGCATCAGTGTGCTGCATCTTGCCGGCCAGACGCTGAACCTGCTGACTTTCGGCGCTTTGTCGGTGGGCATCGGCCTGCTGGCCGACGACGGCATCATCGTGCTGGAAAGCATCTACCACCGCTGGGAGCAGGGCACCACCGGTTTCCAGGGAGTGTGGCAGGGACTCAAGGACATAGCCGCACCCGACGCCAGTGGCACCTTCACGACCGTGGCGGTGTTTTTGCCGTTGATGTTCCTGAGCGGGCTGGCGGGATTGTTTTTTTCACCTTTTGCTTTCGCCATCAGCGTGGCATTGCTGGTCTCACTGCTGGTTTCGCTGACCTTGCTGCCGCTGTTGCTCATCTATACGGGCATGCCGCAGCCGCGCGCCGGAGGGCAGGGCGCGCGCTGGCTCGCCTGGCTGGAACGGCACAACACCCGGCTGCTGGACTTCAGCCTGAAACAGCCGCGGCTCACGCTCGGCTTGTGCGGCGGTTTTCTATTGGTGAGCGTGGCTTGCATGGCGCTGGTCTCCGTGGATTTCCTGCCATTGCCCAATGAGGGGGTGTTGCTGGACAGCTATACCCTGCCGCCCGGCACGGGTCTGTTGCAAACCCAGTCGGTGGTGGACACCATGACGCAGCGGTTTCGCTCCGACCCGGATGTGGGCGCGGTGCTGGCAAGAATTGGTTCCGCCAGCAACACCATGTACACCGAGCCTTTGGCTGCGGGCGAGATACAGGTGGTGCTGAAACCCGGTGTCAATCCCAACCATCTGGATGCCATCGCGGCACGGCTGCAGAAAGCCGCGCAGCTGCCCGGAGTTCAGCAAAGCATCGATACGCCCACCACCGAGCGCCTGGGCGAAAGCCTGTCCGGCCTGCCACAGCCGTTTGTGATCCAGATTTTCGGCCCCAAGCTGGCGACCTTGCGATCGATATCCGCAGCGGTCACGCGCCGGCTGCAGCATGTGAGTATGCTGAGCGGTATCTTCAATAACGACGCCTACCCCACTACGCAACTCGACATCACTCCGCGCCCGGAACAGCTGACCCGCGCCGGGCTCACGCCCGCGGCGCTGACCCGGCAATTGACGCCGGCATTACAGGGCGAAGTGCTGGCCAGGATTCCCGAAGGCAATACCCATCTGGATCTGTATATGCGGCTCGCGAACGCGACCAACATGAAGCTCGATGGGTTGCGGAGCTTGCCGGTAGACACTCCACATGGTTGGATTCCCCTGGGAAGCCTGGCTGAAACACGCATGGCGGTCGTCCCCAACCAGATCCGGCATCTAGATGGCGCGCGTTCCATTGAAATCATGGCAACCCCGCTGGGACCACTGAGCACGGCGGTCCGTGAAGTGAAAGCTGCCTTGCAAGGGATGGCGATACCGGCTGGTTACCGGCTGGCATTTGGCGGCTTGCTGCCGAAACTCGAGCATATGGCCCTGATGCTGCTGCTGGCAGCGGCCGTAGCGGTGCTGTTGATCATCGTGATACTGCTGGTGCAGTTCGAGACCCTGCGCATCGCCGGCATCCTGCTTTTAGGCCTGCCGCTGGCGTTTACCGGCGGGGCAGTGGCGCTGGTCCTGAGCGGGGTAGGGCTCAATGCCACAGGCCTCATCGGGTTCCTCACCATCATCGGCATCAGTCTGAATCACGGCATCGTGCTGCTGCATCGCGCACGCCGCAATGAGGCAAACGGGCTTGCGCCGGAAGCCGCCGTTAGGGAGGCCGTGCACGTGCGCTTTCGGCCCATCGTTCTGACCACCCTAACAGCGGTGCTGGGCATGCTGCCGGTCGCGTTGGGTTTCAGCCGTGGCGCCGAACCGGAACAGGGCTTGGCCATCGTGGTGATTGGCGGTCTGATCTGGAGTTCGTTGCTGAGCACCAACCTGATACCCGCCCTGTACGTGCGCTGGCACGGGCGGGGTATAGCTCCTGCTTCAAACGCTTCGTAACAGCCCGCCTGAAGCGCTGATTCAATCCGCTCTTGAAGCCGCATTCCAAACCCGCTTAGCCGCAAGCAATCGCATCATCCAAAAATGGTGTTTTCCCGCTGATTTTCAGCATTCCCGTCGCCCGGTCTCAGACTGAGAGCGTCTCAGGTTTACCCCTAAAACAGCCTCAGAAACATATGGACGGAAAATCCACTCCGTCTTATGTATAAATGCAATATGACAAGAGTAGTTCCGGCCTGACCACAAGGAGTGAAAGGAAAAATCCACAGACCGGGGTAGCGCGACAGATCGGGGATCGGGATGGGTAGAGTACCAACTTCTATAAGGTTTCTGGCCTTGATAGCCCTTCTGGGGGCGGCAATCCCTTGCACCGCCATGGCCAGCGGCCAATCCCGGGGGTTTATTGCCGTCAGCGTGCGTGTCCTCAGGCAATGCAGCTTGACGGTGAATATGCCGGAAAGCCAGAAGCCCACCCGCATGGATGACAGCATTGGCATGAACTGCACGCGCGGTACCAGCTTCACGGTGCGCGTGATCCCCATTGCCCCGGCCTCTGGTCAGCAGAATCCGCCTCCATATGTCGGCCTTGGCAAGGGCAAAACACAGACGATTCCAATTGCCTGCCGCATGCCGGCGCGGATCGCGAATGTTCAGGAATCAAATTCACACGCAGTCCGTTTGGATATCGATTACTAAGGCTTAATTTGCAGCATAAAGGTGTCGTATGTATTTAAAAATAGACGGTGAAGTAGCGGATCTGGACAGCTTTCCGCATATCTGCCCAATCTGCCACCATGGCATTGAGCCGAAACCCAAAATCGCATTTCATGCATCCGAGTTGATCGACTATCTGATGCAGTGCCCGCGAGAGACTTGTTCCCATGGATTCATCGCCCGTTATGTGCTGGACAGTCCGGGTTCGCATTACCGCTACACGCACTCGGTGCCGATCAGCAGCTACTGCTGCGCTTAAGATTTCGACTGGGGAGTCGAGCCTGTGCCAGGACGATTACTGGCACAGTGGTTTTAAGAACTAGGGGAATGGTCATGTCAGAGCCAACGGTTTACAACATTCAGTATCCTTTCAGTGGCGGAAATTCAAACGGCCAGGAAACATTTCCGGGTCAGCCATGGGATGCACTGTACAGCGATGGCTCCGCGCCCTGGGACATCGGTGAACCGCAGCCGGCAATCGTAAGACTGGCATCCGAAGGAGCGTTTACCGGCACGGTGCTGGATGCAGGCTGCGGCACTGGCGAGAACACCCTGCATCTGGCCACGCTGGGATTGCCGGTCATGGGCATTGACGTGGCGGAAACGGCACTGGCGATCGCCCAGGCGAAGGCCGATGAGCGCGGGGTCAAAGCGGAATTCGCCGCGACTGACGCCCTGCAACTGGAACTGCTGGGCTGCAAATTTGATACCGTGCTGGACTGCGGGCTGTTCCAGGCTTTGGATGTAATCGAACGGTCAGAATACGTGGAGAGCCTGGCTTCGGTGACCGCGCGGGAAGCAATCCTGTACGTGCTGTGCTTCAGTGATGACGCCACTAATGCCAACCGGTATTCCGTCAACCAGGATGAGCTGGAAGCCGCGTTCAATGCCAGCACTGGCTGGACGATCACCGCCATAGAACCCGACCGGTTCCATATTCGGGAGCATAACAGCGGCGCACCAGCTTGGCTTGCGACTATCAAGCGTAACTAGGCATTAACCCGGGACCTGTCTTTTTCCCGCTCATTATTGTTGCCGGCGGCACGGCAAACCTTTATCCGCTTTCAGCTTTTCATAATTAAGCCCGGCTGCATGGCAGTCAGTCCGTATGCTGGGGCCTGGTGAACTGTCTATAGGATGCTTTCAGGATTGCGCGCCTTATAAAGGTAGAGTGATTTGCCGGGTACATCGAGAGCAAGTAAAGTTACCGGTATCCGCCTGGTGATTACTTAAAGGTGCCGAGCCATGAAATTTGTAAAACAGACGTACACCGAAGACATTTCCATTGACTACAATGAATTCATCGACTGTACCTTCAAAAACTGCACCATCTGGTTCCATGGCGGCTCATTTTCATTGGTAAACGCGAAATTCGACAATGTGCGCTTTGGATGCGCCAATCAAGCCGAGGTTACCCTGTCTTTTCTAAGGATGGTGCGCAGCGTAAACCCGAAACTCCTGGAACAACTGCTGAATCAGGACCAGGCACCGTCCGCCCCACACTCCGTGACGGTCAATTGAGTGGCTGCGGCGATCCGATATTGGCAGCAAGAATTTCCAATGCCACCTGCCAAAAGCAGGCCCGGCTAAACAGCTCCCCAGCCCGCAGGATCGACGCCAGAACCAGGGATCTGGCTGACTGAAGAGGGCCGATGCTCAGCCGGATCCGCCGCTTGACCAAACAAGTCGCCATGGGTGGTGGCAGAGCGGATATGGAGAGGGGGGTTCGGTGTGGTATCACCACGGGTCATTTGCACCGGCGAGACCTACAAGAATGCGGTATAGATGACCTTCCACAGGGGCGCCTCGCTGAAAGACCCTGCCGGCCTCTTCAGTGCCAGCCGGTACGGCAACACCCGGCCTGCCATTGATTTCCACCAGGGCGACAAGATCGATTAAAAAGCCCTGATCCGGGCGGCAGTGAAGCTGAATACAGCCCGCGTTAATCGCAAATAACCGACAGCTGGGAGCCCAGTCCTAAGACCGGAATGAGTTCTTTGGCGATGGGAAGACCATCAATAACCTAACAAACTGATCCATCAATGCTTGTTAATTGCGCATAATGTATATTATGTAATTATTTGCTTATATCCCGATATCCCTCAAAAGCTTGCCATCCCACTTTGGCGTAACCGCCCTCCTGTTCCACATACGTACATTAATAAATAAGATAAGTTGTCTATGTATATGATAGATATAACTTTATTACTGATTATTCGTGGAACTTAAAATCGTTGTCTTTTTGGGAAATCGCGCATTGGCGCTTCATAGTGATTAGAATTGCCGCCTTCCGGGAGATGGCTTTACAAATGCAACAAGAAAAACGCACGTTCCGACGCATCGCGGTCGAACACTCCATTCGCATCATTGAAGCGGACGGCAGCATCCTCCCGGCCATCGCAGTGGATGTATCCTTGACGGGTATGCAGATCCTTTGTGATGGCCCAACCATGAACCGGATCAGCGCATACGGCACCCAGACGAACGCCAGCCATGGGGTGCGTATCCATGTGCGATTGTCTGTTCCCGATGCCGCCGAGAACCAGGGGCGGATTGGATTATTCAGCCGCGTGGTGGTGGTGCGCCAGAATGGCGAGGATGAATTCCGTCTGGGTGTGCAGTTCACGGATTTCGAGGCGGGTAGTTACAACGCCCTGGAAGCCTATATCGACAGTCACGTCTAACTGCTATTTACCATAACTTAAACTAAGCTTTCATGCTCTTGCAGCCCAGTGCTCTACTTGCGGCAGCAACTTTGGCACGCTGATCTGGAGTTCCTCGCCCACTGGCCGTCAGCATTCGACCTGTGTTCCGGCCATTCAGGCAAAAAGGGGGCGGCTTTAATACCGCCCCTCTACTGTTGTGATTGCCGGTTGGTTTCCGGATTTCACACCCTATTTGCAGGTCAGATTTTCGCCGTTGGTGCTGATATTCGCCGTGGTGCCGCTGGGACACAGCATGAGCGAACCATTGCTCCAATGGATATGGGAATCAGGCTGCGGCGTCTGCCAGTCGGTGATGGTTGAAATATCGACCATAGCAGCACTTGTCACACTCGTCGGTATGCAAGTGAAGGAAACACCGATCGTAGCGGCGGAGCTATTGGAATTTGCGATCCAATGGTAGCCAGTCGGGCATCCAAAAATTACGCCCCTGGTCCATTTAATATGGGAATTCGGCTGAATGTCGATCCATTGAACCACCGGGGTCGGTGTCGGAGCCGTTGATGTTGTGGTTGGGGTCGTGGTCTGAGTCGTTGAAGTCTGTTGGCCGCAAGCCACGAGGAAAACGCTAAAACCGAATAAAACTGTAATGAAAAACTTCATGTAATTCCCTCCCGTAAGCATTTAACATAGTCCATATGAATCCTATGCACGGTTTTTATACCACCCTTTTCAGCCTTATGCAGTAATTTGCTGTTTAGATCGCAGCTCCGCGGTTATAGTCAGCCAATGAAAGCGTATGGTAGGGGACGTTTCTAGGGATTGCCAGTTATGGACACAAAGTCGGGAAAGGATTTCATCGATCGTCTCAAACGCCATTACATGGTTCGCATTGCGGCCGTGTATGCGATTGCCGGCTGGGTGATCATTCAGCTGTTCAATAACATACTGCCGAACCTTGGCATAGCTAAAGACAGCGTACGCTTCGCCATCATTATCGTGGCACTGGGATTTCCGGTAATGCTGGTGCTGGCATGGACCTTCACCAATCCCAGCGGTGAGAAATATGTTGAGCCATCCAGCTGGACACGGCTGCGTCTCCGCATCGGTTCAGTGTTATCCCTGGTGATTATCATTATTGTGGGGATTTCGGGATGGTATCTGTGGCGGCTGGCGGTCATTGCGCACGTAGCCGCGGAAGTGGCCAGTTCAGCTCCAGTTGTCACGGCCCCACCCTTCAATCCCCAGCCACGTACCATCGCCGTGCTGCCTTTCAAGAACCTGAACAATAATCCCAAACAGCAATATTTCAGCGACGGTATTACCGAAGAAATCACCGGGGCTTTGGGCGCCCTGCCCGGCGTACGGGTCATATCCTGGCAGTCTGCTTCCGCCTACCGCTGGCAAAAAATTTCACCCACCGCAGCCGGCAAGGCGCTGAATGTTGCCAATGTGCTAATCGGCAGTGTTCGCCGTGACGGCGACCGGATACGTATTTCCACAGAGCTTGTTAACTCAGTTAACGGCTTCCAATTGTGGTCGGCACATTACGACCGCACATTTAGTGACATCTTCGCCATCCAGGACAGCATTTCCAAAGCCATGGTTGAGGCGCTGCAACTGCATCTGGCTAACGATCAGCCGCTGGTGACAGCGGCCACCACCAGCACAGACGCACATGATCTATATCTTCAAGGCCTGGAAGCCATGAACATGCGTACCGTGGAAGGGCTGGATGCGGCTATCAAATTCTTTCAGCGCGCCATCCGCAAAGATCATCATTTTGCCCAAGCCTATGCAGCCCTGGCACTAGCCTACGCGCTCACCCACCAGTACACGAACATACCGTTGAAAACTTCCCTGCCTCTGGCGGAACGTGCCGCCAAACAGGCATTGCGGCTCAACTCGAAACTTTCGGATGCCCACCTGGCCATGGGTGCGGTTTACATATCACAAGAAAAAATCGAACGTGGCCAAAAAGAACTGCGCCGTGCCATGGAATTAAATCCCAACAATCTGGAAGCGCATGTTATATATGCCGATACATTGCCGAAAAGCAAAGCCAAACAGGCGCTGGTGCATTTTCAACAAGCGGCTGTCCTGGATCCGAATTCCTATACGGCACACTATGGTCTCGGTTACGAATATGAAACTCTGGGGGACTATAAAAATGCGGTCACCGAATTTCAGGCGGCCATAGCCTTGGCGCCACAATTGGCCTCCACTCGGGTGGATCTGGCTGGGTTATATCACCGCAACTCGGACGATAAAAGCGCCGTGGATATTCTTACCGGTGTGCAAACGGACGATCCACTGCAAGCGCAAATTATTAATGCAGCGCGCCTCGCCTACATGGACCAGCAAAATCCGCAGCTTGGAGGCCAGGCCATCGCTGCATTGCAACAAATCGACCTGCATCAGGTGAGCTACAACGATAAAGCGGAGCTGGTGACTTTATATGCGCTGGTGGGTATGAAACAGCAAGCCGTGCAGCTGCTGGCCCAGGTGTGCGACAACGCACCGGAGACCTGTGGCGATATTGCGATCAACGCATCCTACGGGATGTTGCGTGGCATGCCGGGTTTTGATGCGCTGGTGAAAAAATATGCGGTGGCGGAATAAGGTCTGGATTACCGGTCCGGTGATGTCATATCCGCTAAATGAGCTCTCAACTCAGGATGCACCCTTGGCGGCTGCGGCCTGCCGGGCCTCGGCCTTCTTGATGGCCGCCGATACCTCCGGCGGCATGTACTTGGCATCGTGCTTGGCCAGCACCTGCTGGGCCGCGAACATGCCGCCCTTCTCCAGCCGGCCGTACACC
>JAGWOR010000043.1 GCA_028870845.1 Gammaproteobacteria bacterium
TAGGTGTAGTAACCGCCGCCATCGGTGTGCCGCTTTTCCTGTATCTGTTGAATCGTGCGCGTGGGCCGTTATGAACGGATCTATTCTGTTCGAAACCCGCGGACTCGGCGTCAGCATTGCCGGCAAATGCGTGAGCCGCGGCTTCAGCCTTGAACTGCATCCCGGCAGCTGCATCGGCATTTTGGGCAACAACGGCGTAGGCAAGACCACACTGTTGCACAGCCTGGCAGGGCTTCGGCATATCGAAAGTGGTGAGATTTTATTGGGCGGTAAACCACTCACGTCCTGGCCCCGGCGTCAAATCGCCAGACGGCTTGGACTACTGATGCAGCAGCAGGAAGACAGCCTGCCGGCGACAGTGCTGGAAACCGCGCTCATAGGCCGGCATCCGCATATCGATTTCTGGCGCTGGGAATCCCACCGGGACGTGAACCTGGCACGGCGCGCACTCAAGCTCGCAGGGCTCGATGGTCTGGAGCAGCGCCCACAGACACAACTATCAGGCGGCGAACGCCGGCGGCTGGCAATCGCAACCATCATTACCCAGGATCCGGGCATTTTCCTGCTGGATGAGCCCACCCATCAGCTGGACCCACATCACCAGCTGGCACTACTGGACCATTTCACCACGCTGGCACGCGAACACGGGCGCGCCGTGGTCATGAGCCTGCATGATGCAAATCTGGCAGCCCGTTACTGCGGTCAGGTGCTGTTGATGTTTGGCGATGGTGATCTTCTCTATGGAAAAACCGGTGAAATCCTGACAGCGGAAAACCTCAGCCGTCTGTACCAAACAACCTTAATCGCTGTAAACTGGACGGGTGGAACCGCTTTTGTGCCAATATGAATCAGATATGAATCATCTAACCATCTAGCCATCGCCATGCAATAAGCTATCCTTGCTCAGTAATACTGTTTTGATTTTTCGGGTAGTTTGCGTACCCAAGATCTTCCCAATACAGAGGCAAACACATGTTAAAGCTAGGGCGCTTTATAACTTTGATTTTAGCGGGCACAATCAGCGCCCTGGTATTTATAAGTCTTGCCGCCTGCAGCAGCGGACCAAATCCAAACGCCAAGAAGGTGCTTGTTGGGTGCTATGCGGTAACCAGCGACCAAGTGGGCAAGATTTTCGGGGTCAGTCACGCGGATTCCATGATGCTCTCGGGCGAGAATTCACCCATACAGGTGTGCAAATACAGCGACACCGACACCGGCGACACACTGGCGTTGGTGCAAATCAAAAAATTCGATGCCACCAACGCCGCAACCGAACTGGCAGCTGATGCTGCTCAGCAAAAGGCGCTATTCAAGAAAAATGTGAAACCCATCAAGATCCATGATGCCGACGGCTTCGGACCGGGTGCGTTTTACGTGGACAACACCATATCGCCCTCGGTCTCTTCGGTGCAGTTATATCTCATCAACAACGGTTTCAAGATGATGATACAAGTGCTTAACCCCAAGGATTTCCCCACCGGCGAACAACAGGCCGCCGCCATCGCCACACAGGCGTTCGCCAGCATCAAGGACAAAACCGCCTACAAAACGCTTTAAAAGTTCCTGGCTGTGGGCCTGATCCACAGGCATGTCAGAAAGCCCCGCAAACGCGGGGTTTTCTTTTTTGGGTTTTGGTTTAGGAGTCATCTGGTTCCGTGCACAACTGTTCAATAACCGGGCAACGATGAACAGGATCACCCATGCCGCGCTTGACTGGTTGCCTGCGCCTCCACTACATTGGCTGCCGCCTTGAGGCGTCATCCTTGCGGATGACACTCGGGAAGCCGGTGCGTCCTTTGACAATGCCGGCGCTGCCCCCGCAACGGTAGGCGAGCACAAGTCTGTCACGAAGCCACTGCGCAATAGCGCGGGAAGGCGGCAGACGGGAACCATCCCACTCGCGAGCCCGGAGACCGGCCTGAAGGCACGTTCCAGCGTCGCGGCGGGCGATGCAAGCGGGCCAAGCCCCTTGATCACATCCTGCCTCACGCTGGTGTCTTCACCATCGCAATCACGCATGCGGGCGAGCAGCGTGAGGAGCTTCGCATGCGCAAAACAATCCTGCTCGGCGCCGTCCTGACGCTGTGGCTGGCATTTTCGTGCCCGGTATTGGGGGATTCGGTTGTCGACCTGGGCGGACCCATCACCGTCACCGCCACCCGCACCGGACTTTCTCCTGACCAGGAGGTGGCGCCGGTAGTCGTGATCACTGCCCGGCAAATTCAAATGAGCGGGGCTCTGACCATCGGCACCCTGCTTCAGCAATATGCCGGCTTTGACGTTGCCAGCAATGGCGGGCCCGGCCAGCCTACGTCGTTATTTTTGCGCGGCACCAACAGCAACCAGACGCTGGTAATGATCAACGGCGTCAAAATCAACCCCGCAGATGGCAGTGGTGCGGCGCTGCAAAACATCCACCTGAGTGACATTGAACGTGTTGAAATCGTGAAAGGACCGCGCGCGGCACTCTACGGTTCCGACGCCATCGGCGGGGTGATCAACATCATCACCAAACAGGCTGGCCAGGGAACGCATTACGGAGCGTACATGGGCGCAGGCCGCTACGCTACCTATGACAACGGCGGGCACTTCGATTACGGCCGCGGCGACAGCAGTGCAGGTCTGTCCATTGATGACTATCACACCGATGGATTCCCTGCGGTTGCTGGCAGCAACATCGATAACGGCAATACCGACCGCACCTGGAACGCCTATGGCTCCACACGGCTTGCCGGCATGGATGTGGACGTCAAGCATTGGCAGAGCACCGGGTATACACAGTACATGGGTTTCGCCCTGACCCCTCCCTATGAGCTCATGCCCCTGGAAGAAAATTACCAGAACCAGGCCAGCAGCCTGGATCTGAGCGGCAACCCGGCGTCCGGATGGCGCAGCGACCTGAACCTCAGCCACATGCTCGACGAGACTGACCAGTTGCAGGCCGACCCGTACAATCCCGTACCGGCACCTGATTTTGTCCACAGCCAGCGCAACGTCGCCGACTGGCAAAACGACATTTTGCTGGGCAAATACCAGCTGCTGACCGCCGGCTGGTATTTTGAGCAGCAACACGCCAGCTCGTCGTCCTTTGGGCTGTCCTACGATGTTCCCGACCGCATCAACGCCGTGTATCTGGAAGACGACTTCAGTTACGGCCCCCAGCGCCTGGTGGCAGCGCTGCGCAATACCAATGACCAGGTATTCGGCAACCACCTCACCTGGAATGCGGACTATGGATATGACCTGACCGAGGGTACACGCCTTATCGCCGGCGCCGGCACCGGCTTCCGTGCACCCAGCGCTACGGAATTGTATGGTTTCGGCGGCAATCCAAACCTGCAGCCAGAAACCTCCCGTAACCTGGAATTGGGTGTGCACCAAAAAATCGGCACTGATCAAAGTCTGAGCTTGAGTATTTTCAGGAATAACCTGGATAACCTGATTCAGTTTGTCACCACGCCCGCCAATCTCAACGGCGAGAATGAGAACATTGCCAGCGCCCGGATACGCGGCTTGGAGGCTGGATACCAGTTATCTCATGGCTCCTGGTACTGGCATAGCAGCGTGATATTCCAGCAGCCCGAAAACCTGGATAACGGCACACTGTTGCTGCGCCGCTCGGAACGCACACTGACGACCATGCTCACCTGGAGCGGCGAGGACACAAGCCTGGGCGTGCATCTGATCGCCACCGGACCGAGAAACGACCTGGATTTCAATAGCGGCGCACCAGTCACCGATGCAGGCTATGTACTGGTGGGTGTAACCCTGCGTGAGAAATTCAGCCACGGAATTGCCGTCACCGGCAGCCTGGAAAACCTGCTGGACACGCAATATCAAACGGCCGCCGGCTACAACACTCCTGGCCGATCGCTGTTTGTGCGCCTGGAATATAATTCCCTGTAGCCAGAGCGAACCGCGAGTGGTTGCGCTGGTCCAACCGCTATTCTCCATCCACTGCAATTAAGGGGCCGCCATGGATTACACCGACGCCACCAACCAGATCGCGCAACTCGAACAGCAGACCCAAGCGCTCTCCCAGCAATTTCAGGCCCTGGGCCAGAAACTCAGCAGCCAGGCCCCCAACCCGGAGAGCGGCAAAGACTGGATGCTGGATCTGAAGCAACTGGCCATCAACGTGCAGTCACAGAACCAGGCAGTGGTGGCGATGATCAATCAGATGGCCGAACACATCCATAATCTGGAACAGCAGCTTGACACCCATCCCAACCCTAGCGTACAGGCACGTGGTTGGGGCACGCAGTATGCGCCGCGTGGCGGCGGCTTCTGGGGCAACGTTACCAGCGGCTTAGGGATGGGTGCCGGCTTCGGTGTCGCCAACGCCCTGATCGGCGGCATCTTCAACTCTTTGTAGCAGCGGCGCCCACGAAAAGCCAATTGTTAGTCAATGCATGCGGCGTTAACCCTGATCCAGGCTGCTTAAAGGCGCTAACCCAGCAACTAGAGAATCCTGGGCTCCGGCTCCAACCGGATACCGAACTTTTCTTGCACAGAGTCCCGGATACGTTGCGCCAGTGACCAGATTTGCGCGCCGCTTGCTTTGCCGTGATTCACCAACACCAGCGCATGCCTGTCCGAAACCCCCGCATCCGCTTCGCGAAAACCTCTCCATCCGCAAGCCTCGATGAGCCAGGCAGCACTGAGTTTCTTGCCGTCAGGCGCGTCGAATACCGGTAATTCCGGATGTGCAGTCTGCAGTTTTTCCGCATCGAGGCGTGAAACCACCGGGTTCTTGAAGAAACTGCCGGCATTGCCGATAACCGCGGGGTCCGGCAGCTTGCGCCGCCGCAGCCGACTGACCGCATTCGACACGTCCATGGCGTTTGGCCTGGCAACTTTCATGCTCGTTAATTCCTCGCGAATGCCGGCATAGTCCAACTTAAGCGGCGCCGATCGAGGCAGAATTAATTCAACGGCGGTGATGATCCAGCGTTCGGGCTGGCGCTTGAAAACGCTCTGCCGATAGCTCATATCACATGCCTCGCGAGTCAGCTGCACCCATTCGCCGATCTGCCTGTCATAGGCCTCCACAGTCGCCAGGGTTTCCGCCAGTTCCACTCCGTAAGCGCCGATGTTCTGGATGGGCGCGGCCCCCACCCGGCCGGGGATCAGGGAAAGATTTTCCAGGCCGCATAGCCCGCGCGCCAGCGTCCAGTGCACCAGTTCATTCCAGTTATCACCTGCCGAAGCATGAACCCGAGTGCTTGCAGCATCCTCCTCAAGTATTTCCATGCCATGCGCGGCAATCAGTATCACCAAACCGTGGAAATCCTGGGTAAACAGCACGTTGCTGCCGTCACCCAACACCAGTAATGGCTTATCACGTGTCTCGTCCAGCGTCAGCAGTTCAGGCAAAGCCGTAAGATTGTTGATTTCCGCGAGCAATGCGGCGCGCGCAGGCACATGGAAGGTGCTGTGCCGGTCAAGCGGCGCATTTTTTACAAGCCGGTACGCTTCGCTCATAGGCAAAGGATACAGGAAGGCCCGCCTATTACCCCTCCCTCATTAATGGGGTAATCCAAAAAGCAAAGCATCTCCGCTGGCTGCTTATCGCTATTTGACTGCTGCGCTACCGACATCGCGCGGATCGGCGGCGGCGAACACCTTGCCGGTCTGGTAGTTCCAGCTAATGGACTGCATATTTCCGTAAGGGTGGACCTGTTGCAAGCTGTAGCCCATTTTTTCAAGCCCGGTGATTTCGCCTGCGCTGAAGGCGCCGGGCTCGTAGAACACCTTGTCCGGCAGGTACTGCATGTGATAACGCGGAAGGCTGACGATGCTCTCGGCATCCCCGCCGTTGAAATAATCGAGCGTGCCCAGCATTACCATGCTGATGATGCGGCTGCCGCCCGGGGTGCCGAGTATAGCCAGCCCGTTCCGGGTTTCCAGGAAAGTGGGCATCATGCTGGATAGTGGACGCTTGTGCGGCGCAATGGCATTGGCAGAATTTCCCACCAGGCCAAAACCGTTGGGCACACCCGGTTTGGATACGAAATCATCCATCTCGTCGTTCAGGATCACGCCGGTATGCGGTGGCATGAAGCCGGAACCGAAGCGGAAATTCACCGTGAACGTTCCGCCCACCAGGTTGCCGTCCTTGTCCATGACCGCGATGCTGGTGGTGTGCTGGCTCTCAGGAGCCTCGGCCGTAACCGGCGCCAGATTGCTGCTGGGCGTAGCATGCTCGGGGAGAATCGCAGCACGCAGTCCGGCGGCATAATACGGGCTCAGCAGCCGCGCCAGCGGCATCTTCACGAAATCCGGATCGCCCAGGTATTCAGCTCGGTCGCGGTAGGCAAAGCGCATGGCCTCGATGATCAGGTGTTTCCTCATCAAATCGCTGTCCTTTGCCAGGTCGTAACCGGACAGGATATTGAGCGCTTCCATCATCACGATGCCGCCCGAGGATGGTGGCGATACTGTGACGATGCGCATGCCGTGATACTCGCCGGTGATGGGCGCGCGCAACTTGACTTGATAATCACGCAAATCCTCAAGCGACCAGATGCCGCCGTTGGCGCGCACCGCTTTCACCATTTCCCTGGCCAGCTTGCCGGTGTAAAACGCTCTCGGCCCGTGGCGGGCTATCAATTCCAGTGTGCTTGCCAGGTCCGGTTGTTTCAGCACATAACCGGTGGCCGGCACCTGGCCATCGGGATAAAACACTTTCCAGGCCGCCGGCCACTGTTTGAGTTTCTGCTCGCGACTCTTAAGCATGGCATGGAACATGCGATCCAGAGGAAAGCCGTCGCGCGCCAGCTTGATGGCCGGTGCCAGGTCTTGTGCGAACGATAATTTGCCGTAGTGCCGGCTGATATAAGCGAGCGCCGCCACTTCGCCGGGTATGCCCGCCGACAGCGGACCATTCAAGGAAGCCCCCGGAATCACGTTGCCCTGCTTATCCTGGTACATGCTGGCGGTGGCTGCGGCAGGCGCGTACTCACGGCCGTCCACCATAACGTTCTGGCCGGTCTTGGCATCGTGCAGCAGCCAGAAGCCGCCGCCGCCCAGGCCGGAACTGTAGGGTTCCACCACTGAAAGCGCCGCGCTCACCGCCACCGCAGCATCAAAGGCGTTGCCACCCTCGGCCATCACCTGCATGCCCGCCTGGGTGGCATAGGGCTGGGCGCTGGCGACCGCATAGTGACCTGGTTTGAGGGTTGCCGCTGACAGCGACAGTGACGCAAACAGCAAGCACAGCAAAACACCAAATCTTGTTTTCATGGATCTAAGCCTCGGTTTTAAAACGCAAGGTGGTCAGGACTTGCCGGTCAGACGCCGGTATTTGGCCAATAATTCCTCATGGGACTCCCGGTGAAGCTCATCTAGTGGAATACAATCCACCGGACAGACTTGCCGGCACTGGGGCGTATCGAAATGTCCGACACACTCGGTGCACAGATTCGGGTCGATCTGGTAAATCTCCTCGCCCTGGGAAATGGCGTGGTTCGGACACTCGGGCTCGCACACATCACAATTTATGCAAGCCTCGGTAATCTTGAGCGCCACTTTCCACTCCAGCTGTGAGGTCCGGCAGCGTTATTCTAACGTTTCTTGAGTTTCCGCAGTTCCGCCATGACCGCCGGATGCACGAATTGCGAGACATCGCCGCCAAGCGCGGCGATTTCCCGCACCAGGCTGGAAGAGATGAATGTGAACTGCTCGGCCGGCGACATGAATATGGTCTCCACGTCCGGCCCCAGATGCCGGTTCATGGCGGCCAGCTGGAATTCAAATTCAAAATCCGAAACCGCGCGCAAGCCACGCAGAATCGCCTGAATGCCCTGCTTGTGGGCGAAGGCCACGGTGAGTTCCGCGAAACCACAGACCTCCACATTCTTCACTTCCTCAAGCGCCGAACGCGCCATGGCCACACGCGACTCCAGGGAGAATTCCGGGGTTTTACCGGGATTGGCGGCGATCGCCACGACCACCCGGTCAAACAACCGGGCCGCGCGCCGCACCAGGTCCGTGTGCCCGTTGGTGATGGGATCGAAGGTACCGGGGTAGAGAATACTGGCGGGCATGGAAGCTCCTTTCACGTCTGTATAGCGGGCTTTTCACTTGCGGGCAAGTCGGCAGCTGAGTGCCTCGCCAGGGCGAACCCTACACGGCCTGCGTGACCCTCTCGGTACAGTGTCCAGGCTGCCGGCAATTGCAGAACGCGGTCCACGGGAAATTCCAGATAGACCAGCGCTTTTACGGCCAGCCAGCCGGGCCGCGACAGCAAGTCCACCGCTTGCGCCAGCAATGGGGAATCGAATGGCGGATCCATAAAAACGATGTCAAATGCATGCCGCGGAGATGCCTGCAAAAACGCCAGCGCATCCGACTGCAGCACTTCAGCGTTGCCGGCCTGCAATGCCTGCAGGTGTCCGCGCAATGCCTCAGCTGACCGATGTTCCTGTTCGATGAACAACACCCGGGCGGCACCACGCGACAATGCCTCCAGACCCAAAGCTCCGCTGCCGGCAAACAGGTCCAGGCAACGCGCGCCGCCTATATGCGGCATCAGCCAGTT
Source organism: Gammaproteobacteria bacterium (assembly GCA_028870845.1). Taxonomy (GTDB): domain Bacteria; phylum Pseudomonadota; class Gammaproteobacteria; order Natronospirales; family REEB76; genus REEB76. The sequence continues at coordinate 8,543 of JAGWOR010000043.1, forward strand.
GAACAGGGTCTCCCGCACCCGGTCTGGAGAGGGTCTGATTCCGGGAATCTCCGGAAACCGGATGCGCCGCCGCCGCCAATTGCCGGCAATAATACGGAACTCGTTTTTATAGCCACGGCCAGGATTGATCATTCAGACACCCACGCTGTCAGCGGACGGTTTCAACTCAGTCTATGCGCCGGATGCTTGCCTAACGGCGCGCCTCCAGCGTACCCTAATCCGGCGTTTACGGAGGCATACAAATGAATAAGCGAACGCTGGTCCTGCTCACTTCCCTGACACTGCTCCTGGCCGCATGCGTCAAGGGCAACAACTCCACTACCGTGACCAATCCCAACCAGCCCACCTACTTCCAGGCGAATTACGCACCGCTTTCCGGCGTTGGGCCTTTCCCCAACGATCTGTATTTCAACGGCAGCACCACCGGTACCCTGAACATTCCGGTACTGCCTACCGGTGTCACCAATCCGGCAAACTCGCCGATTCTGGCCATGAACCACCTGGACGGCTTCGGCACCCAGTCGGTCATCAATGCCTATTTCAACATGCCGCTGGCTGCCGCCAGCCTGAATGCCGGCGATATCGTGGTTTTCAAAGTATCCTCCGATCCGCAGACCAAGGCGGTGAATCCCCCGCCACCGGGAGGCACAGGCAATCCACCCCAGCTCCTGGTACAAGGCGCAAACTGCAGTTCGTTCTCCACGGATTACACCGTGGGAGTCTCCGCCGCCAGTGATTCCAGCGGCACGGTGCTCAACATCACCCCCTGCAAACCACTGGCGGGCGGCAGCACCTATCTGGTGATCCTCACCAACGGCATCAAGGATGCCAACGGTGACACTGCGGCCCCGAGTCCGGACTACTCGCTGATACTGGCAGCCGATTTGCCGGCCCTTTCCGGTGGTTCGATGGGCACCACCGGCAATGCACAGCTGGACCAGATCGCACTGTTCACCCTGCCGCAGCTGGCGGTGGCGGCCGGCGCCGGTATCAACCCTCAGGACATCGTGCTGACATTCAGCTTCAGCAGCCAATACGTCGGTGCCACACTTGAAACGTTGGCGGCTAATGCACAGGCCACGCCCCAACCTCAAGGGGTGGGTATCGTTGATACCGGTCTGACAGTTGCCGACGCCCTCAGTGCAGCCGGCGAGACTCCGCCTGCGGTGGCTTCGTTAGCGGAGCTCTATGCCGGCACTGTGGCAATCCCGTATTACTCCGCGGCGCCTACTAGCACAGATCCCGCCGCTCCCCTGACAGGCTGGTGGCATACCGCAAATGGCGGCGATACCACAATTCTTGATCCCACGCCCAAAGCAACAGTGGCGCAAAACATCATACCGATTCTTGTCAGCATTCCGGATTCAAGCAGCGGATGCACCATGCCTGGCGCAGGCTGGCCCACAGTGATTTTCCAACACGGAATAACCCGCAGCCGCGAAGACATGCTGGCCATTGCCGGATCTTTTGCCAGCCAGTGTTTTGCCGTGGTGGCCATCGACCTTCCCTTGCACGGTATCACCAATACCCAGGATCCTTTGTACGAAGGCAGCTATGAGCGCACCTTCAATCTGCCGGAATTTACCCCGTTCTTCCCGGCAAACAGCAATACAATTGCTCCGTCCGGCAGTTACTTCATCAACCTGGGCAGCTTGCTGACATCACGTGACAATCTGCGCGAGGGAGCGGCAGATCTCATTAATCTCACCGCGACTCTGCCTACATTGTTGGCAGTCAACTCCCCGACCAATCCCACGGTGATTAACAAGTTTGACGGCTCCGAATTGTTCTTTGTGGGCCATTCCCTGGGAGCCATTGTCGGAACCACGTTCCTGGGTGTTGACGGCAAGAAAATCGTGGCTGCGACTCTCGCCAATCCTGGCGGGGATGTTTCGCAGTTGCTGCTGAATTCACCGAGCTTTGCTCCCCAGATCAATGCGGGATTGGAAGCCGAGGGCATCACGCCGGGCACCCAGTTTTACTATGACTTTTTCCGTTCTGCTCAGTCAGTGATTGAAGATGGTGATCCAGCCAACTATGCGGCGGCAGCCACAGCCAATGATCCTATCCACATGCTTGAGGTGGTTGGCGGCTTTGATCCGTACAACGTTCCGGATACCGTGGTTCCCAATAGCAGTACTGACCTGCTGGCCAACCTGATGGGACTCACCACCATCAGCGGCCTCGGCCCCCATCCGGTGGGCACAAATGCCGGAGTACTGGTGCAGTTCACAGCCGGCGATCACGGCTCGTTGCTCGATCCATCCGTCCCGGCAGGTGTGCCTTCTTCTGAAGCGGCTATATTCGCCGCGGTTACTGCTGAAATGCAGGGTGAAGCGGTGAGCCTAGCAGCCACCGGAGGTACAGTTGTTGTCATCAGCGATAATACGTACATTAAATAACAGCCAAACAGGTACGTTGGTTTAGAATTGTATGGGGCGGCACCAGCCGCCCCAGTTTTTTGTGCGGCCCATGACGATGCTAGGATAAAGCCTACTCCAAACTTTCGTGGCCAATGAACCAACCGGCGCCCAAAATCAGTTTTGTCGGCAAACTGCGCGCGCGCCTGCAGCGCGCCGCATTACGCATCGCTCCGGGTGGACCTGTAGATGACAGCTTACTGGAAGACCTGGAAACCCAGTTGCTGCAGTCGGATGTGGGTATGGATACTACCCGCGCAGTCATGGAAGAGTTGCGGACTCGGGTGCGCACTGCGAGAATCCATAATGCTGCCGAACTGCGCACCACCCTGCAGGAAATCCTCAGCGCCCTGCTGGAACCGGTTTCGCGTCCATTGGTGATCGATACAAACCACCAACCGTTTGTAATCCTGGCAGTCGGCGTCAATGGCGTGGGCAAAACCACGAGCATCGGCAAATTGGCGCAGCGCTTCAAATCCGCGAATCTATCGGTCATGCTGGCGGCTGGCGACACCTTCCGGGCTGCGGCCGTGGAACAGCTGCAGACCTGGGGGGCGCGCCTGAATGTGCCGGTGATCGCCCAGGCAGGCGGAGCGGACCCGGCCGCCGTGGTCCACGATGCCTGGCAGGCCGCCAAGTCCCGCGGCTGCCATGTGCTGATCGTGGACACCGCCGGGCGCCTGCACACCCAAGGCAACCTCATGGATGAACTGAAGAAAATCCGTCGTGTGCTCGCCCGGCTGGATCCTTCGGCCCCGCATGAATGCTTGCTGGTGCTGGATGCCGGCACCGGCCAGAATGCCTTGCGCCAGATCCAGCAATTCCATGCCGCCGTATCGGTCACCGGACTGGCGCCCACCAAACTGGACGGCACTGCCAAAGGCGGCATCTTGATTGCCGCGGCACAGCGCTTCGGCATCCCGATTCGTTACATTGGTATCGGCGAACAGCCGGAAGACCTGGAGATATTCGATGCCGGCGCGTTTGCCTCAGCCCTGGTGGGTACTGCAGAAGGTGTGAGTTCTTGATTCAGTTTTCAGAAGTCAGCAAGCGTTACCAAAGCGGCAACGAAGCCCTGGCCAGGGTAAGCTTCAGCATCGAGAGCGGTGAAATGGTGTTTCTCACCGGCCCATCGGGCGCCGGCAAGAGCACTGTGCTGAAGCTTCTGGCGTTGATCGAACGGCCAAGCCGCGGTCAGATCATCGTCAATGGCCAGAATCTGGGCAGCATACGGCGCCGCGCCATCCCCTATTACCGACGCAAACTGGGCGTGGTATTCCAGGACCATAAACTGCTGCATGAGCGCACGGTGTTCGACAATGTGGCCATACCTTTGACCATTGCCGGGGTCATGCCTCGCGAAATACCCAGGCGCGTGGGTGCGGCCCTGGAGCTGGTGGGACTGCTGCATAAACAAAACGCATTACCGGTTACCTTGTCCACCGGGGAACAGCAGCGCGTGGGAATCGCGCGCGCGGTGATCAGCCGGCCACCGATACTGATCGCCGATGAACCCACCGGCAACCTGGATCCGGATCTTTCTTTCGAGGTTATGCAGCTGTTCCAGCGGCTGAACCAGGTGGGCATCACCGTACTGGTGGCCAGCCATGATCACAATCTGATCCGGCGCCTGGGCCTGCGTTACCTTAGCCTGCGTGACGGCCGCATGGTGGCACCTGAACTGCATGGAGACCCGGATGACGAACGCGCGTGAGGAAGGCGCGCATGGCGCGCAGGTCAGCCGCCACACCCTGGGCCAGCGGCTGAGCGCCTATTTTCTGCACCACCGCCAGATGCTGATGGCGGGCTTCGCGCGCCTGCGCCGTCATCCACTGGCGACATTCATGACGGTGGCGGTGATCGGCATCGCCCTGGCTTTGCCTGCCGGCACCCTGGTACTGGTTAAAAATGCCAAGAACCTGAGCGGTAACTGGAAAGGCGCGGCGCGCATATCCCTGTTTCTGAAACCCGGGCTGAGTGACGCCCAGGTGCAGCAGACCGCCGATAGCGTACGCACTCATGCAGGTGTAGGCTCGGTACAGGTCATCACCGCCAGCCAGTCGCTGGCCGAATTCCAGCAGCGTTCCGGTTTCGCTGACGCCTTGAAACTGCTTGGCAGCAACCCGTTACCGGCGGTTCTGGTAATACAGCCTGCCGCCAGCTATAGCTCACCGTCGGCAACCCAGCAGTTGGGACAGGCTTTGGGCATGCTGCCGCAGGTGGATCAGGTGCGCATGGACATCCAATGGCTCGAACGTCTTCAGGCCATGCTCGATATCCTGCGGCGCGCCGTGCAGATCATCGGCTTGCTGCTGGCGCTGGCGGTGGTGTTCATCGTCGGCAACACCATCCGCCTGGAAATCGAGAACCGGCGCATGGAAATCGAGGTCAACAAACTGCTGGGGGCCACCGACCGATTCATACGCCGGCCGTTTCTGTACCACGGAGCCTGGTACGGGCTCGCTGGGGGACTGCTGGCATGGTTACTGGTGATCACCGCCATGTCGCTCCTGGCCGGACCAGTAGGCACACTGGCCACTCTGTATGACAGCCAGTTCGCACTCTCCGGCCTGGGGTGGGCGGGCAGTCTGTGGCTGCTGATAATCGGCATCGCCCTTGGCTGGCTGGGATCCTGGCTTGCCGTGGCCAGGCATCTGCGGGACATTGAACCAACCTGATTTAAGCCATTGAAACTACAGGGAATATTCCACGACACGGAACTACCATGGCGATTAGCACTCTAAGGTTTGGAGTGCTAAAATTGTTATACATTGCATCAGGAGATCTTCATGGCGCGTACCGCTATCATGCCCCAATCGCAGCAGCTGATCCTGGCCGGACCTACCGGCAGCCTGGATGCCTATATCCAGGCGGTCAATGCTGTACCGGTGCTGAGCGCCGCTGAAGAGCAAGCCCTGGCGGTGCGCTACCGCGAGTCCGAAGACCTGGATGCGGCCCGTGAACTGGTGCTGCACCACCTGCGCTTCGTTGTACACGTGGCTCGCGGTTATCTGGGTTATGGCCTGCCGCTCGGCGATCTGATCCAGGAAGGCAACATCGGCCTGATGAAAGCGGTCAAACGCTTTGACCCGGAAGTGGGGGTGCGCCTGGTGTCTTTTGCAGTGCACTGGATCAAGGCCGAGATTCACGAGTTCATCCTTAAAAACTGGCGCATCGTCAAAGTCGCCACCACCAAGGCCCAACGCAAGCTGTTCTTCAACCTGCGCAGCTCCAAGAAACGCCTCGGCTGGATGAATCGCAAGGAAGTGGAGACCATCGCCCGGGAATTAAAAGTTTCCCCCGAAGAGGTACTGGAGATGGAGTCGCGCCTGGCTGGTCAGGACATCACCTTTGACCCCACCCCGGAGACCGAGGATGAGGACAGCCATAGCGTGGCGCCTGCGAGTTACCTCATGGCGGAAAGCAGCGCAGATCCCGCCCTGGCACTGGAACGCGATGACGCCGAAACCAAAGGTGAAGCTCAGCTGAAACGCGCATTGGTCAGGCTCGACGACCGCAGCCGGCACATCATGCAGCGCCGCTGGCTGGATGAGAATAAGGCGACCCTGCAGGAACTGGCGGATCACTACGGGGTGTCAGCAGAGCGCATACGCCAGCTGGAAAACAACGCCATCAAAAAATTGGGTGTGTTCATGGCCTGAGCCGCCTGCATATGAATTAAAACCCGGCAACTGGCCGGGTTTTTTATTGCCTGACGGGCCATATCAGGCAAAAATAGGCGTCAAATTCTCCCGGGAAGAGTCATTATGAATGCATCCGATAATACGGCGCCGCAGCTGCAATGGAGCCGGCCGTTGCGACTACTGCACTTTTCGCTAGCCGTGGCAGTCACGATACAGCTGTTCGTTGGCAGCTTCATGCGCAGTCCGCATACGGGCCGGCCGGATACTTTCGGTTTCGAAACCCATGAAATCCTGGGGTTCACCATACTGGTTCTGGTGCTTTTGCACTGGCTGTGGTCGGCCACCCACCCGACCGAAGGCCTGCGTCACCTGTTTCCCTGGAGCGGGGCGGGTCTACGCCGGGTCACCGGGGAATTCTGGCAAGCGCTGCGGTACCGGCAATTGCCATCCGGGGGCCCCGGATTGGACGGGGGACTGGCCGGATTCGTTCATGGTTTGGGACTGCTGTCCATCACTGCCATTGCATTGACCGGCGGCACGTTTTATCTGGTGCGCATGGCCGGGGCCGGGCGCAATGCGCTTGAAATCATCGAGGATATCCACGACACCTTCGCGGTTATCGCCTGGATTTACTGGAGCGGACATTTGGCCATCACCGTGCTGCACAGCCTGTTTGGGCATCCAACCTTCAAGGGCATGTTCAACCTGCGCGGCTAATCCGCGGGATAGACGCAAGCCCAGCTTCAGTCCTGCTCAGATAATTTCAGTCTGCGGATGCCCAAATACACCGGGTAACTGGCGCACAGGCAGCCGAGTGAGATCAGCGTGTGCCTGGTATCACTGGCGATCACGCCGGCGAGAAACGCAAGTCCGATGAGCAGAGCCAGCAACGTGGTCCATGGGTAGCCCCAAGCCCGGTATGGCCGGGGAGTGCCAGGTTCGCGCCGGCGCAGCACCATCAGGGACACATACATCAGCAGATAATTCACCACCATGAACACGGCGATCACTCCCAGCACCGCGTTGAAGGTGCCGGAAAGCAGGAAGGCACCTGCTGTGAGTGTTCCCAAGGCCAGGCCCACGGTCGGCGTGCCGCCGCGATTCACAGTCGTGGCCCGCTTCAGGAACAGGCCGTTGCGACCCATGGCCAGCAGCAGGCGTGCCGAGATCAGGATTTGGGCGTTGATGGTTCCCAATAGCGAAATCATGACAATGGCGGTGATGATCTGATCGCCTTTTTCACCGAACAGTGCCCGAGCCATCAGCCCGCCCACGAAAGGGGCATGCGCCATCCTGGATATGGGCAAAACCCACAGGAACGCCAGGTTCAACAGCAAATACACCGCGATGATGGTGAGCACACTCTGGAACACGGCTCGCGGCACATCCCGGCCCGGATCCCGCAACTCCTCGCCGAAAAAGCATACATAGAAAAAGCCGTTATAGGTAAAGATGATGCCTTGCATGGCCAGTATCAATGCGGCCATGAGCCCAAAACTCTGTGGCACTGCAAGCTGTGTAGCTATGGAATGGGCCGCGTGGGGCAATACGAATGCGGCAATAATCAAGCCGGTGAAAGCCAGCATCTTGATGATGGTGACGACGGCTTGGACGTAGCCGCCCCAACGCACACCATGCCACTGCAATGCCACCAGCACTATCAGCACCGCAAATGCGACACCCAGCGCGTGACCCGCCGATGCCGGCACCAGTACCGGCATGTATTCGCCGATCAGCAACGATAGCGCCGCCTGTACCGAGCAAACCTGCACCCAGTATGTATAGCCGACAAAAAATCCTGCATAGTCGCCCAGCGCGCGGCGCGCGAACACATAGGGACCGCCGGCGCGGGGAATCATGGCGCCCAGTTCGGAAAACACCGTGGCGCCCAGCAACGCGTTGAATGCGCCGAACAACCAAATGCCCATGAACAGCCATGCATTCGGCAGCAGCGCCGCAATTTCGCCGGGGGTACGCAGGATCCCGCCGCCGATTGCAGTGCCGATGCCGATAGCCAGCCCGAACGTAATGCCAAGCACGCGCAGTAGATTGCCTTGGGGAATGGCGTCGAATTTCATGCCAAAGGTATACATCCAAGCACTTGGTTAGGGAAGTTCACTACCTTCCGGGGTGGGCGGCCGCGCGGGCCGCGACTTCGGCCCTGTCTTCGTGCGCATGGCCCGCTCCTACAATGGGCTTTCGGTAGTAGCCGCTAATGCACAAGAATGTGCGGGTGCGGTCTGAGCCAGGATGGCGAAAGCCGCTTGTAGCCGCAAATCTTCAAGACCGCACCCGCAAGGCGCTCCTACACTCCAACACATCGTGGCAAAAACACAACATTATCGGTGCATCAATGGAACGCAGCAGCAGCGGGTGCGGTGCCGGGGGAGACGGTGGTGTACTGACTCGCGAGTTTCTCGAAGCGCGGATTGCCATGCGGCGACGCGTAGATCGGGTTGACGGCAAGATCATCGCAGCCGAACGGGTAGGCGGCGCAGTTGCCTGGCAGTATCTGCATGGCAATTTCCCGTTTGCCGAGCGCCAGATAAAGCTGCAGCAGGTCGGCTTGCGCGAGGGGGCTGATTCTGGCGCGGCGCAGCCTGTCCAGTACGGCCAGTGCTTTGGGGCGCAACACGGGTTTCAGCAACGCCTGGTACGTCTGCCGGCCCGCGTCCAGTACCTGCCAGTCGATCGCACCGCTCGGCTGCACCAGATCGAACGCTTTTACTGCGTCTTCGCCGCGCTGCATCTGCGTGTAAGTGAAGGCGAGATCGAATGCGGCGTCAATGTCGTGCGGGGGGAGTTTTTTCAGTGCCCGTGCTGCTACCACCTCCCGCGACCAGTCGGCCAGATCCAGGTAATCTCCGGCAAGGCTTTCCTGTGCAGGCGCACTATCGGGATTAAGCCGAACGGCTTGCTGGAACTGCGCCAGCCCTGGCGCGAGTGGAAGCACATACCCGTAGTCGTGATGTGCAGCCGCATTGCTGGGGTCAAGCATGAGCGCCTGCTGGTATTCCTGCTTGGCCCCGGCGATGCGGTCGTCGTCAAAGTCCGCATTTCCCAGTTGCACCAGCGCATTGATATTGCGCGGGTCCAGCGCCAGCGCCTTCTCAGCCGCCGCGCGAGCTTTCGGCAGAGCTTCTTTCAATGGTAGCGTGGTGATTTCCGACAACAGCAGGTAGGAGTACGCCAAACCGGCCCAAGGGTCGGCGTAGTTAGGGTCAAGCCTCAGGGCCAGATGAAAATCTTCCTGCGTGGCCTGCACATCCGCGGTCGAGAAGCGATCCAGTGCCGCCAGACCCTTGAGATAGAGTTCGTGTGCCCGCGGGTTTCGCGTGGGCGCGGCCCGCAAGCCGGCGAATTTTACTTTCAATGTATCGGCGATGGCTGCGGAAATCTTGTCCTGCACCAGGAAGATGTTCCGGAAGGAATCGTCATAGTGCGCCGACCACAGTTGCTCGCCGGTGATGGTACTTACCAGTTCCACCGAGACCCGCACCGCGTTGCCTTCGTGCTCGATGCTGCCGCCCAGCAGTTGCGCCACGTTCAGCGCCTTGCCGATTTCGGCCGGGGTCTCCTTGCCACCGGAGTATCGGGAAGCGGTTTCCCACGCGATCACGGTGAGGCTGGTATTCCGGCCGAGTGCATCGGTCAGCTCCTCGGTGATGCCGTTGCTGAAATACGCCTGCTTGGGATCGCCTGAGAGATTGGTGAACGGCAGCACAACAATCGAGTCGGCGTGCGGGGTGAAGGCAGGCGTAGCGGGTTTCGCGCTTGCCCGAGGCTCCGCTTGCTCGGCGATGAGGCGCGCTGCATGGTGCTGATTCCAGCGCCAGACGTAAAAACCGGAAATCACCGCAGCCGCAACCACTACCGCCGACATGGTTGCGTGGAGCTTCCAATGGATATTTTGCCAGCGGGTGTATCTGGCCGGGTCTTTCGGCTTGATGAAGGTCCAGGCGAGCATCACCGCGACCGGAAAGCCAGCCAGCAGAATGATGATCGCCGCCGTAAATGCCCCGCCCCAGCCGAAAGCCGGCAGGACGCGGCTCGCGAGCTGAATCAGGAAACCCGCCACCACCGCGTACACCACCACCCCGTACAGGTGGTGCTGCTTCAGGCGGGCGAGGAAATTCCCGGGTTCTTCGTTCATACGAGCACCCGGATGCCGGTCACACGGCCGAAGTCAGGGCCGTGCGTGGCCAGCGTATCGGCATTGATCGCCAGCGCACTGGCAGGCTGGATCGTATCGGGGAGTTTTCGGCCATAACGGCCCCGCAGACGCGCGGCGCTGGCCGAAATTTCGGCGGTAAGAACCACCACGAGCCACGTTTCCAGCGCCGCACCCTAGCACCGTGCGAGTGCTTCCTCGTCTGCCATTAACGGACCAGTCAACACTTCGGCAATAGTGGTTGTTTTGACCGCCAATACGATGTCGCCGGCTGAATGGCGCAGGAACAGCGGCACGAACCGTGCAGCGAGAGTGCGATGGCCCTCGCGCGTATAAATAATCGGTGCCGTGTCCACCAGCAACAAGGCGCTGCTGACGATGGATGCGACGCTTAGCGAGTCCATTCGTCGCGCAACTTGCCGACTGCGCGGGCACTGCTACGCCCCCACAAGCCATGCCCAGTTCCTGCAAGCGCAAGCAGTGAAATCGGTCGGAGTTGCCTCACTGCGGTCGCCGGTACCTCCGCCGCTACCGTGTGACCATGCCGTGTAATGATAGTGGTGCGCCCGGAAGCGGCCGCGGCCAGAATTGAGGGCAACTGCTGGCGGGCTTCATCAGCCCCCCTTGGAAACGGCGCGTGCCGTGATTTTCATAGCTAAACTGTATGGACCGTACATACTGGTGTAAAGCGCGCTTTCCCGCTCATGGCAAGGCCTTCGCATCGGTAGTGTCCGGCAGGCCGACCTGCTTGCAAAACGCGGCAAAGCGCGGGTCGTTTTTGTAGCGCAGGATCCACGGGTCAGTGAGCAGCATCTGGACGCCGGGATCGCGGATTTCGTTGGCGCGCCCCAGCCACTTGAACATGTGGACCGGATCGCGTCGCAGCGCGTAGATCTCGGCGATCCAATAAGCGTTAAACCCGGCCTGCTTGACGATCACGGCTTGCAGGGCTGCATCGGCGGCAGCGCGATTGCTGCCGAGCTGCAGAGCAAAGGCTATCGCCCCATCGCGCCAGACGCCAGGAGGCATCTGCTGCGCCGCCTTCAGCGCCGCGCTCGCATCGCTACGCATGACCTCGATTTTGACGAGCATCACTTGGAAGGGAAGGGCCATTGGCGCCAAGTGCAACGACTTGCGCACGGCTTCCACGGCTTCGTCGAAACGCCCCTGCGCAGCAAGGTACGCGGCCAATCTCATGTAGCACCCCGCACACAGCGGATCATTCGGCAGACCCTGCCGGAGCAACTTGATCGCCCGCTGCGTGTGGCCCAGCGCCGCGTAAATTATGGCCAACGCTGCAAAGTCCCTGTCAGGTGCCAGTTGGTTCGCGCGTTGCGCTTCAGCTTCCGCGCTCATCCATTCGTGGTCATGCGAAGCGAGGATCATGCTGTAGCTGCTATGAGCCGTTGCCAGATCCGGATCCAATGCAAGCGCCGTATGGTTCGCGGCGAGCGCACTGTGCCAGGCTGCGGTCGCCTCCGAGCCGCCCACATAGTCGCTGGCCAGAGTGGCATATGCAGTGCCGAGATCCACCCATGCCAGCGCATAGCGCGGATCGAGGCGGATTGCGTCGGTGAAGTAATCGATTGCCTTGCGCGTACCGGCTTCGGAAGTGCGTTGTTCGTAGAACTTCCCTTGCAGAAAATCGTTGTAGGCCGCGAGATTGCCACTGGGTGGGCGGTCGCTCTGCGCCACCGCACCGGGTGCGGCCAGCAACTTTATCTGCAATGCGCCGGCCACCGCATTGGTGATGTCGTCCTGCAGTGCGAACAGATCCTTGTACGGCTTGTCGTAACGCTGCGACCACAAGGTGCTGCCGTCCGCGGTGTTCACCAACTCAACGCTCACGCGCACCTCGCCGCCAGCGTGCTGCACGCTGCCTTCCAGCAGATGTGCAACACCGAGTTTCGCTGCAATCGTCTGCACGCTGTCGGTTGAATTACGAAACCGAAACGAGGAATCGCGATTGATGACTTTCAATCCGGTAAACTGCGAAAGTGTGGTAATCAGATCTTCCGACAAACCGTCTGAAAAATACTGCTGATCCTTGTTGCCGCTTTCATTGACGAACGGCAGCACTGCGATGGATTTCGCAGGAATCGCCGTCGCCGGGGATGGCGCGGAAGTGCCGGTGGCCGCCGATACGGCGGATAATTGGACCGCAGACAAGACTGCGGCATGCCGCCCGGAAAACCGTATGCCGAAAAACCCCGACATCACCACCAGCGCGATTACCACAAGCGTGACTGCGGCTTTCAGCTTCCAGTGCCGCCGCCGCCAGATGGTTTGACTGGCAGGATCCGCAGGCTTGACCAAGAGCCAAGCCAACACCAGGGCAACCGGAAACCCGGCAATCAGGATGATGATGATGGCCGGCACTGCCGCCGACCAACCGAAGTACGGGAAGGCACGCGCGACCACCTGGATCAGCACCGCAATGGCAGTGCCATAACCCACTGCCACGCGGTAGATGTGGTGCTGCTTCAGGCGAGCGAAGAAGCCGGGCTGGATATCGGCGGAGTCCGCCATGGCTGGCCTTTTTTCAAGGAGCCCATAGCCTAACGTAAAGGCTGAGTGAACGCATGTATTGATCGGCATGAGCGGCATTGACCGCCATGGATGGTGGAACCACAGTTTTGCAGCAGCAATAAATCTGCCCTGCCGCGATCCTGAAGAATCACGGCCATGGGCATTCTTACGGCAAAGATGCAGGCTGCGCTTGAGCACCATTGTGAGCGCACACCATGTGCGCGACAGCGGATGCGGCCTGGGGCCGCTCTTACGGGTGATCTTGTAGGCACGCGCTGCACGCGGACCGCAGGCTTATGCGGCGAAATGACCGAAGGGCAGATAGTGATCGACGAGCAGCAGGATAAACAGCGCAGTGAGATAGACGATGGAATAGCGGAAAGTGCGCATGGGCAATGTGGGATCCTGGCTGAAGCGCATGGCAAAAGCGTATACCAGGAAAATCCCGCCAAAGATGAGCGCACCAGCCAGATACAGCAGTCCGCTCATGCCGATGAGGTACGGCAATATGCTCACCACTACCAGCAGTAGCGTGTAGAGAATAATCTGCATCACGGTATAGGACACGCCATGGGTCACCGGCAGCATGGGAATGTTGGCCTTGGCGTAATCCTCACGCCGGTGGATGGC
>JAGWOR010000044.1 GCA_028870845.1 Gammaproteobacteria bacterium
ATCCAGAATTTGCGCATCAGCTTGCCGCTCCGCTTTCGGTCACCAGTTTCACGAAGGCTTCCTCCAGATCGGTTTCATCGCTCTGCCGGCGGATTTCCTCAGGCGTGCCCCGGGCCACGATGCGTCCCTGGGCGATGATGATGATGTCATCGCACAGGGCCGCCACTTCCTGCATCACGTGGCTGGAAAACAGCACGCAATGCCCCTGATCCCGCAGCTTGCGGATGATGGCGCGCAGGGCGCGCGTGGCCATCACGTCCAGGCCGTTGGTGGGTTCATCCAGTACCAGGTTTTTGGGCCGGTGCACCAGGGCGCGCGCCAGCGCCACCTTGATGCGCTGGCCCTGGGAAAAGCCTTTGGCCCGGCGCGCGGCGAAATCCTGCATCTCCAGCAGCTCCACCAGTTCACCAATGCGGTCTTCCAGCGCCACACCCTGCAGGCCGTTCAAGGCGCCGTAATAGCGGATGTTCTCCAGTGCCGTGAGCCGTGGATATAGCCCGCTGGCATGGGGCAATACGCCCAACTGACGGCGCGCGCCCAGGCTGTCGCTGAGCACGTCGCTGTGGTCCACCAGCACCGTGCCGCCGTCCGGCTTCAAGACCGTGGAAATGATGCGCAGGCTGGTGGATTTGCCGGCGCCGTTGGGGCCCAGCAAACCGGTGATGCGGCCATCGGCGGCGGCAAACTCCACCTCGCGCACCGCTTGCAGTGTGCCGAAGTGTTTGCTGATGCGCCACACCGTGATCATGGCGTGGGGCCGGTGAAACGGATGAAGAATGGAAACGGTTTGATATTGCGCACACAGTCGGTATTCAGGTTCTTCACCGAGGCTCGCTGAATAAATTCCGCCATCAGCTCCGGGATGCAACCGCGGAAGGCGTTGCCATGCCCCTGTCCCGGTACCACGATGGACAGGCTGTTGCTGAGGGTACGCGCGGCATGCGCAGCGTTGGCGGGGGGCGTGATGGGATCGTCCGCGCCCGACAACAACAACACCGGTTTATTGGAAACCACCGGGGTCTTGAAATCCGCCGGCATCACCCCGCGCGGCCAGTGTTTGCAGGTTTCGATCAGCGCCCGCACCGGAGCGGCGCCCGCGTAGGTGTCCACCATGGCTTTTTCCGCAACCGCGGTGTTTTTGTAAAACGGTACATCCTCGGTGCACAGTACCGCGGCATTCATGCCGGTGGCGATGCCGCTGTTGAGCTGTTCATTGAGCAACAGGGCATTGGCCAGCAATGGCGTGTAATCGTGGGCGGCGCCGGCCTGCTGGATCAGCAACGGCAGCAATGCTGCGGTTTCGCTGGCATAACTCAGGATGCGCACTGCGCCGGCAGCGGTTTGCCAATCGAGTGTCTGGGTGATTGGCGCGCCGCTCAAGGGATCCTGCAGGTGGATGGTCTGGGGATGGCGTTCCAGGGTTTGCTGCAGGCGCTGGAACACGCCCGGCAGATCCGGAAATGCCTGATGACAGGCCGGTTCACCGGCGCAGCGCGCAAAAATTTTCTCCAGCGCCTGCTGGGCATCCACGGATACATCGGCACCCACGTCCCAGTCAGCGGGCACCACGCCGTCCAGCACCACGCTGCGCACCCGTTGCGGGAATTCCCGCAGGTATTCCAGCGCCACCCGCGTGCCATAGGAAATGCCGTACAGGTTGATGTTTGGGTAACCCAGTGCCTGGCGTACCGCGTCCAGATCTTTGACGGCCACGCTGGTGGTGTAAAAACGCGGATCGCCCGGCAGCTGTTTGAGGCAAGCCCGCACCTGGCTTGCGATTTCGGCGGCACTGGGCGTCAGGGTGTTATCCGTGGTGGATGGACAATCCAGCGGATTGGACTGGCCGGTGCCGCGCTGGTCCACCAGCACGATGTCGCGCTGCTGACGGATGCGCTCAAAAGCCGGTGCCTCTTCCAAAAATGCCTGGGTGGCGGCCTGGCCCGGCCCGCCGGCGATGAAGAATATCGGATCCGGCGCCGGCGATCCGGACCGCGCCCGCAACACCGCCACGTGCAGCTGGATTTTTTTGCCCTGCGGGCGAGCGCGATCCTCGGGCACCCTAACCTGCGTGCACCAGGCCTGCAGGTGCTGCGCCGAATGCGGCGCGCCGATGTGGCAGGGTGTGAACTTCAGCCCTGTGTCAGCGGCCAACACGCTGTTTCCATGGCACACGCACGCCAGTGTCAGCACCAGCAAGCAGACATTTGGCCAGCCCAGTAACCAGGACGGCATGCGTGTCGCGCTACGGAAACAGTGTTGCTGGGTTCGCGGCGGGTTCCACATAACGCGCTTACCGATGTGTCTCGCCGCTCGAGGTATCGTCATATAAAAAGATTTCCTCCAGCGGTTTGCCGAACAGACGTGCGATGCGGAAAGCCAACGGCAGGCTCGGGTCGTATTTCTCGGTCTCGAGTGCGTTAATGGTTTGTCGCGAGACGTTCAGGCGTTCGGCAAGTTCAGCCTGGGTCCAGCGTTGTTCGGCACGCAGCACATGCATGCGGTTTTTCACCGGTAGCGCCGGAACAGGATGAAGGATGTGCATGCCCAAACCATATCCAGGATGACGAATCCCCACCAGGCCGACACCGCTGGCAGGCCCCCCAGGTCTTCCAGCAGTCCGTAGGTGAGCGACAGAAATGCAGTTACGCCTGCAGCGATGGACAGCGCTTCCAGGTGCACGCGCCGCTGCAATTCATCGGCAAACTTAAGATAACGAACCACTGCCCAAATAACCCAAACCACCGGTAGCGCAGGCAGCAGCGCCAGACTGATTCGCACTGGACCGGACGGCAAATGTTTCAGGAGTTGCACGCACACCCAGACGAACAGGGCGTACAGGGCCATGCCCGCCACCATTTCCCATTGATAGCGTTTGCAAGCGGTTTCGGGGGAAATTCGGGGTTTTGTATTCATGACCTAAAGGTAGCCTTTACTTTACAAATAGTCAAGTAATACTTACATTATATCTAGTATTCTAGTCATTCTGACCATCAGTCATTGGGTCTCAATCATTTGAACATCAGGGTCAAGCATGCCTCAGCCGGGGATGGAATACAGTTGCTGCGGCCGTATTCAGGCTTATTCCACGGCCAGAAGTGCCGTTTGCATTACGCTAGAATCATCCACTCAATCCTTGATGCCTGCATTTCACAATGCCTTACAGAGGGGGCTGAAATCCGTATGAACAGTGCGCAGCCAAGATCCAATAATCGCTCAATCCGGATCACCGTATCCGCAGCCGGGATTTTCCTGATTAGCCTGATTTTGTTTTTCGGCTTGCGGATGTTGCATGCGCCCGGGCGCACCGTCATGCAATGCAAGCGCGCCACCAATGAGTGCCAGCTGATGATTCATGGGCAGAACAAGGTCCAGAGCATGCAGATACGGCTCAATACGCTGACCGGCGCGCGGGTTGCGTATCCCACGCATACGGACACCAGCAGTGATTATCAAGTCTATCTGTATGCCGCGGGTGTCAATTATCCGGTGGCCACTTACAAATCGCTTTCCTCGGCGGACGATGCTAAACAAAAGATCATTGATTTCATCAAGGACAAGTCGAGAGCGGAGTTTGTGCTCGGTCAGAGTCAGGACAGCCTGGATACCGCTGCCTGGGTGATATTAGTCATTATGTCGCTGGTGGTCGCCGGCATGCTGTTATCCGCCTGGCGTAAACCCCGCACTCGTTCCTGACGGCCCTGCGGTTAAGCCCGGCAGGGCGTCCTGGTTAACCGGGCCATTTCAATACCCCTGCCCGATGAAGGCGGTGAACACCAGCCGCACGGCCACGCTTGAAGTAGCGTTCTACCTGGTGCTTGTGGATATGCGTGGATGCCGTCCACTACAACAGCCCGGAATAGGCATAGATCAAGCAGTTGATGTGCACCCATGATCCGGTCTGTTGCCGATGGCAGAGTGCGCTTCCGGCCCCAGAACTATGAGCATAAAATAGCCGGCCCCTATAAAAAGGCTTCTATATAGTATGGATTTTCCAAGGCATTTCGATGTGATCGTGGTGGGCGGCGGCCATGCCGGCAGCGAGGCGGCGCTGGCGGCCGCGCGCATGGGTTGCGCCACCCTGCTGCTGACGCACAATGTGGAAACCTTGGGACAGATGAGCTGCAATCCCGCCATCGGCGGCATCGGCAAGGGCCATCTGGTGAAGGAAATCGACGCCTTGGGCGGTGTCATGGCACACGCCGCCGATCTGGCCGGCATCCAGTTCCGCATCCTCAACGCCAGCAAAGGCCCGGCGGTGCGCGCTACCCGCGCCCAGGCGGACCGCAGCCTGTACAAAAAAGCCATCCGCGGCCTGTTGGAAAACCAGCCCAATCTGTGCCTGTTCCAGCAGGCGGTGGATGATCTGCTGGTGGAAGGCGAGCACATCCGCGGCGTGGTTACCCAGATGGGCCTGAAATTCCATGCGCCTGCGGTGGTGTTGACCGTGGGTACTTTTCTTGGCGGCCGCATCCACATCGGCCTGGAAAATCATGAGGGCGGACGGGCCGGGGACCCGCCCGCCAACCGCTTGGCCCGGCGCCTGCGTGAACTGCCGTTCCGGGTCGGGCGCCTCAAGACCGGCACTCCACCGCGCCTCGACGGGCGCAGCATCGATTACTCTCAGCTGGCGGTGCAGCCCGGCGATGAACCCACGCCGGTGTTTTCCTTTCTGGGCGAACGCTCCCAGCACCCGCGCCAGATGGTGTGCCACATCACCCACACCAATGTGCGCACCCACGAGATCATTCGTTCCGGCCTGGACCGCTCGCCCATGTACACCGGGGTCATCGAAGGCGTGGGTCCGCGCTATTGTCCGTCGGTGGAAGACAAGGTGATGCGCTTCGCCGACAAGCCCGCGCACCAGATTTTCATCGAGCCGGAGGGTCTCGATACCCACGAGGTCTACCCCAACGGCATTTCCACCAGCCTGCCGTTCGACGTGCAATACGCGCTGGTGCGCTCCATCAAGGGCTTCGAAAATGCGCACCTCACCCGCCCTGGCTACGCCATCGAGTATGACTATTTTGATCCGCGTGATCTCAAGTATTCGCTGGAAACCAAATATATAGCTGGCCTGTATTTTGCCGGCCAGATCAACGGCACCACCGGTTATGAGGAAGCCGCGGCCCAGGGTTTGCTGGCCGGCATCAATGCCGCACAGCAGGTAAAACAGCGGGCACCCTGGTGGCCGGGACGCGAGCAGGCCTATCTGGGGGTGCTGGTGGATGACCTCATCACCCGCGGCGCGCCGGAACCCTATCGCATGTTCACCAGCCGCGCCGAGCACCGCCTGCTGCTGCGGGAGGACAACGCCGACCTGCGCCTGACGGAAACCGGACGGCGCCTCGGCTTGGTGGAAGACAGGCGCTGGGGAAAATATTCCCGCAAGCGCGATGCCATTGAACGTGAGACCGCGCGTTTGCGCGCAATCACTGTACGCCCGGAGGACATTGGCTCTGACGCGGTTCCCGAATTGCTGGGCGCGCCGCTGGCGCGCCCCACGCCGGCACTGGAATTGCTGCGCCGGCCGGAATTGCGTCATGCCAGGCTGGTGTCACTGGCCTGCGTGGGCGATGCAGGTGTCGTAACGGAGGTGGCCGAGCAGGTGGAGATCGGCGTGCGCTATGCCGGCTATATCGAACGCCAGCAACAGGAAGTGCAGCGTGCCCGCCGCCAGGAAGACACGCGCCTGCCGGTGGATTTTGATTTCGACGCGGTGCACGGATTATCCAACGAAGTGCGCCAGAAGCTGCTGGAAGTGCGGCCTCAAACCCTGGGACAGGCGGCGCGCATTCCCGGTGTCACTCCGGCGGCGGTATCCATACTGCAAGTGCACCTTAAAAAGCGAGCGCTACCCGCGCGTCGGCGTGCCTGATCATGCTTGCAGTTTTTTTGCCGCCGCAACCGCAGATTTTCAGGCCAGGTATTTTTTGAAAAATGTGATGCAGCGATCCCAGGCTAGTTTGGCGTTGACGGCGCTGTACACTTCCTTGCGATCCGAATTCATGAAGGCGTGCTGGCCGTCGTAGCGGTAAATTTCATAGGTTTTGCCGGCGGATTTGAGTTCCTGTTCGAAACCATCCACTGCGGCCGGCGTGACCCAGTCGTCCTGGTTGGCGAAGTGCCCCTGGAACGGCACGCGAATGCCCTTGGCGGTGGCCACGGTTGCGGGCGGGAGTCCATAAAACGACACGGCCGCATCCAGTTCCGGAATGTGCACCGCGCCGATGACCGCCACGGCGCCACCCATGCAGAAACCCGTGAGCCCGGCTTTGGCGCCCTTGGATTTCAGGTACTGGACGGCGCCCCGCACTGCCTGCTGGGTGGCGTCCTTGAAGTCCAGCGACGACATGGCTGCATTGGCGGCGGCGCTGTCGTGATAGGGCACCACCCGGCCGTTATACAGATCCGGCGCCAGGGCATTGAAGCCGGCGGCGGCGAACTGCTCGCACACCGACTTGATCTGTCCCTGCAGGCCCCACCATTCCTGGATCACCACCACGCCCGGGGCGCGCGGATTGGCGGCTTCGGCCAGGTAACCCAAGGCCTCATGGCCGTCGGTGCGCTTGTAAGTGATCATTTTTCCCATGGCGGCTTCCTCATGATTGTTTCGCTATGCAGCCTATGGACTGTATTCTTATGCGCCGGTTCCGTGCAAGGCGGTGCGGCACGCTTGTCCGGTTGCACAGGTATCTCCAGAAGCAGCGCATGAACCCGTTGGTGCATTTTCTCAACTCCCTGGATTTTCTCGACTGGTGGCTGCTGGCCATGGTGCTGGGTGTCTTGGACGTGTTCGCATTACGCGGCTGGCTGCTCAAGCCGGCGATGGCCGCCGGTTTGATCGCCTTCCTGTTGATGCTCTTCCCGCAAATAAGCTGGCCCTGGGAGGTTAGTGGTTTCGCAGCCATCAGCCTGGCCGGCATTGTCATGCGTATCCGGCGCGGCGCACAATCGCCACGCACGCCATCCGTCTCCAGGCCAGCAAAACAGGAACCCAAAATGCAAAATTTTTATGATTTCGAAATCCGCAGCATTGACGGCCAGGCCAAGCCGCTGCGGGACTTCCAGGGTAAGCTGCTGCTGGTGGTGAACGTGGCCAGCCAGTGCGGATTGACGCCGCAGTACACCGGCCTGGAAAAACTCCAGCGCGAATTCGAACCCCGCGGTTTCACGGTGCTGGGCCTGCCCTGTAACCAGTTCGGCCAGCAGGAACCGGGTAGCGAGGCGCAGATCCTGCAGTTCTGCACCAGCAATTACCAGGTGAGCTTTCCGCTCGCCAGCAAGATCCAGGTCAACGGCGAGGGCGCGCATCCTTTATATCAGTGGCTGAAACAGCAGACCGGCGGCGCCGATATCCAATGGAACTTCGAGAAGTTCCTGATCGGCAGGGATGGACGGGTCATCCAGCGCTATTCCCCCCGCACTGTCCCCGAGGACCCAAAACTGCGCGCCGACCTGCAGGCGGCTTTGTAGCACATCCGCCCGCATACATTGCGCCGTTGGCGGGCGCCGGCCAGGCCGGGGATTTTCTTGTCAGCACCGCGGGGCCCGCGTAGCATACGCGCCCCCTTGCAGGTGAAGCATGATGGCAGCTGGCCAACAACCCGCGCACCCCGCGCCCAAAATCGGTTTCGTGAGCCTTGGCTGTCCCAAGGCACTGGTGGACTCCGAGCGCATTCTCACCCAGCTGAAAGTCGAGGGCTATCAGGTGGTGGGCGGCTACCGGGAAGCGGATCTGGTGGTGGTCAATACCTGTGGTTTCATCGAGGCCGCCCAGCAGGAATCCCTGCAGGCCATCGGCGAGGCTCTGGCCGAGAACGGCAAGGTCATCGTCACCGGCTGCCTGGGAAAGCGCGCTGCCCTGATCCGCGAGCATCATCCGGAGGTACTGGCCATCACCGGGCCCCATGACTATGAAGCGGTGATGCAGGCGGTGCATGCGCAGTTGCCGCCGCCGGCACGCAATCCCTATCTCGACCTGATTCCAGAGAGCGGCATCAAGCTCACCCCGCGGCATTACGCCTACCTGAAAATCTCCGAGGGCTGCAACCACCACTGCAGCTTCTGCATCATTCCCAAACTGCGCGGCCGGCTGGCAAGCCGTCCCGTCGGCGAAGTGCTGGGCGAAGCGGAGCGCCTGGTGCGGGACGGCGTCCGGGAACTGCTGGTGGTGGCACAGGACACCTCGGCGTACGGTGTGGACATGGGCTACACGGGCAGCGAGTGGCGCGGCAAGCAGTACCGCACGCAGCTGACGGATCTGTGCAGCGCCCTCGGTGAATTGGGGGTGTGGGTGCGGCTGCATTACGTCTATCCCTATCCGCACGTCAGTG
Source organism: Gammaproteobacteria bacterium (assembly GCA_028870845.1). Taxonomy (GTDB): domain Bacteria; phylum Pseudomonadota; class Gammaproteobacteria; order Natronospirales; family REEB76; genus REEB76. Next base: position 8,334 of record JAGWOR010000044.1, read on the forward strand.
AAGTGATCCCGCTGATGGCGGCAGGCAAGTTGCTTGCGTATCTGGATATCCCGCTGCAGCACGCCAGCCCCAGGATCCTCAAGGCCATGCGACGCCCGGCGGCCGGTGAAAAAGCCCTGCAGCGCATCCACGAATGGCGCCGTATCTGTCCGGATCTCACCATCCGCTCCACCTTCATCGTGGGCTTTCCCGGTGAAACTGAGCAGGATTTTGCCGAACTGCTGGCGTTCATACGCGAAGCACAGCTGGACCGGGTCGGGTGCTTCGTGTACTCACCGGTGCAGGGTGCGGAAGCCAACCGCCTGCAGGATTGGGTGCCGGCGGAACTGGCGGAGGAGCGCCGCCGCATTTTCATGCATACCCAGGCGGAGATCAGTGCCGCACGCCTGCGGCGATTCGTGGGCCGCGAACTGGAGGTGCTGGTGGACAGCGTCACCCAGGAAGGCGCGGTGGCACGCAGTTTTGCCGATGCACCCGAGATCGATGGCGTGGTGCGGGTACAGCACTCGCGGCCGTTGCGACCCGGTCAGGTTATCAGGGCCAGGATCACCGGTTCGGATCAACACGATCTTGCTGCGGTAACATAGACTCCCGGCACAGCCACGCAACCCAAAGGCACCCTTGATGGCACCGGAAGCAGGCCGGAAGCTGGGACGCACTGCCCAGCAGGCTGTCTTGCAAATCGAACAAACGGCAACGCCGCAGGACTGGCCATTTGCGTTCCTGACCTTGGCGACGCTGGGCGCGCTCGACGGCGACACACGAGTGCTTCACCGCATCGATCCCCTGCCGATCACCCGGCCCAACATTCTCGGGGTACTGTCACTGATCCTGGTCATCTCACTCAAGTGTCTGGCCTTCGGATCTCGTGCCGACAATCGCGGCGATGGCGGCATCGTTTCTCACGTCGGGGGTGTGCAGGCAGGCCCCTGAAACTGTTGGAATTGTTATGCCGATGAGATTATCGAGGTGTGATTGAGACATGCCGGAATCCACCGCGCTCCATTTTGAGCATGGCATCCACGCCATTGACACGCACTATGTACGGCCGTTGCTGGACGCCAGCCATCTGCTGGTGCGCGCCGGGCGGGCGGCGTTCGTGGACACCGGCACCAGCCACTCCGTGCCGGGCCTGCTGCAGGCACTGCGTAATCAGGACCTGGACCCGGGAGACGTGGAATATGTGTTTCTGACCCATGTGCATCTGGACCATGCGGGCGGCGCCGGTGCATTGCTCAAACATCTGCCCAACGCCAGGGTGCTGGTGCATCCGCGGGGCGCCGCGCACCTGGTGAATCCGGACAAGCTCATCACCGGCACCAAGCAGGTGTACGGCGAGCGGAAATTCGCTGAACTGTACGGCGAGATCCCGCCGATAGCGGCGCAGCGCATTGTTGAGGTGCAGGACAATGCGCGTTTTCGTCTTGGCGGCGGCGAACTGTTGTGCATCCACACGCCGGGGCACGCATTGCATCATTATTGCATCGTAGATGGCGACAGCCACAGCGTGTTTACCGGTGACAGCTTCGGCATTTCCTATCGTGTCTTCGACAGCAAAAATGGCGCGTTTATTTTTCCCGCCACCACGCCCACGCATTTCGATCCGCAGCAGGCGCATGCCTCGCTGGAGCGCATCATGGATTTCGAACCGCAGGCCTGCTTTCTCACCCATTACAGCCGCGTCACCGATGTGCAGCGCTTGTGCACGGACATGCATATGCGCCTCGATGCGTTCGTGCGCATCGCGCGCGAATGCGCTGCCCAAGGCGCTCAGCGCCGCGCCTGCATGCGGGTAAAAATGCACGCTTATCTGCTGCAACAGGTGCGCGAGCACGGCTGTACACTGGACCAACAGACCGTGGATACCTGGTTGGAAATGGATGTGGAGCTGAATGCCCAGGGACTGGCAGTGTGGCTGGATCGCGTGCAGCGTTGAGGCACGCACGCGAGACGGGGCGTGTGCAAAACCGCCGTATGCGCGGGATAACCCGCAGGTTGCGGTGCATGTATCAGCCTACGTGGGTGTTTTGCTGGAGCTGCGAGCATGAAGAAATCCGATCATCACATTGAAACCGATTGCGTGCATGCCGGCCACGGGCCGGACGCGGCCACCGCCGCCGTCAGTCCGCCGATTTACCTGTCCACCACGTTCGAACGCGGGCCCGACGGCAGCTATCCCAAGGGGTTCAGTTATGCGCGCGTTGCCAACCCCAACCGCGCGCAGCTGGAAAGCTGCCTGGCGGTTCTCGAAGGCGGGCGCGAGGCACTGGCGTTTTCCTCCGGGGTGGCTGCGGCCATGGCGGTGTTTCAGGCGCTCAAGCCCGGCGACCAGGTGCTGTGCACCGAGGATGCCTACCACGGCATCCGCCGGCTGCTGCGGGAAGTGCTGCAGCCCTGGCGGCTGCAGGTGCGTTTCGTGGACAGCACCGATCCTGCAGCGGTGCGCAAGGCCATCACGCCCACTACCCGGTTGCTGTGGGTGGAAACCCCATCCAACCCGTTGCTGCGCATCACGGATCTGGCTGCAATGGCCGAGATCGCGCAACACGCCCAGGTGCTGACAGTTTGCGACAACACCTTTGCCACACCGGTGCTGCAGCGGCCGTTCGATTTTGGCATGGATCTGGTGATGCACAGCGCCACCAAGTACCTGGGCGGCCACAGCGACGTGATGGGCGGAGTGATCGTGGCGCGCGAGAGCAACGCGTTCACCGAACGCCTGCGGCTGCTGCAATCGGAAGCCGGAGCCGTGCCCTCGCCGTTCGATTGCTGGCTGATTTTGCGCGGCGCCGCCACCCTGCACCTGCGCATCCGTGCGCAGTCGCACAACGCCGCGCGTATCGCGGAGTTTCTCGCCAGACATAAAGCGGTCGAGCAGGTGTTTTATCCCGGCCTCGCAATCCATCCGGGACATGCGCTGGCCGCGCGCCAGATGCGTGGTTTCGGCGCCGTGCTATCCTTCACGCTGCGCGGCGGCCAGGCAGCCGCCATGCGCTGCGTCGCCGGGGTGAAACTGTTTACTCGCGCCACCAGCCTGGGCGGCGTGGAAAGCCTGATCGAGCACCGTGCTTCCATGGAAGGCCCAGACACCAGCACGCCGGACAATCTGGTGCGCGCATCCGTCGGCGTGGAACACGCCGATGATCTGATTGCCGATCTGGATCAGGCCATGGCAAGCCAATAAATCCGCCTTTTATACAAAGGTAACCGCATGAATCAACGCTTGGCATCCGTGTTTCCGGGGGCATTGCTGGTTTCTGCCTGGTTGCTGGCAGCGCCGGCAGGCGCGCAGCCGTCCGCAAGCGGTGCCGCGCCCGTCACTCTCGAACAGATCATGGCGAATCCGGACTGGATCGGAAATCCGCCGGAGCGCGCCTACTGGGGTTACAACGGCCGCCACATTTTCTACTGGCAGAAGCGCAACGACAGCAGCCTGCGCGATCTGTACGCGGCCGACATTACCACCGGCGTGGTGCACAAAATTCCGGAGCGCGAACTCGGGCTGATATCCGCGCCAGCTGGCAGCTTCAACCATGCGCATACCCTCAAGGTGTTCGTGCGCGACAACAATGTGTTCGTGCGGGCGCTGGCCAGCGGCCAATTGCGGCAGTTAACCCGCGATACCACTCCCAAAAGCGATCCGGAATTCATGGACGACGGCGTGCACGTGCAGTGGCACCAGGAAAACGACATCTATCTGTATGATCTGCGCAGCGGCACGCTGTCCCTGGCCGCAGACATCCGCCTCAGCGGCGATCCCGCCAAAAACGAACCACCGCAGGATTACCTGCAGGCAGAGCAGCCGCGCCTGTTTGATTTTTTGAGCAAGCAAAAAGCCGACTCCCAAGCCCAACTCCAGCAGCAGGCTTCCCGCGCCAGCGCCGACGGCACGCGTCCGCCGGCGCCCTGGTATCTGGGTGACAAGCTCAAGGTCTTCCACAGTTCGCTGTCGCCGGACGGACGCTGGCTGGTGCTGGTGACCGTACCTGCTGATTACAATCGGGGCGCACCCGGCATGATGCCGGAATGGATCACCGATTCCGGTTACGTGCAGCTGTTGAAACGCCACACCTATGTGGGGCTCAATCCGCCGCCACCCCAAAGCGTGCTGTTGCTGGATCTCAAAAACCACAGCTCCTTCCCGCTGGATTTAAGCCAGTTGCCGGGCATCCAGGATGACCCGCTGGCCGGCTTACGCAAGTCCGCAGTGGAGTGGGATGTACAGCACGGTATCGAGCGCAAGACCGCGGAACAATCCGTGAAAGCGCCGGCCATCCGCCCGGTGTCCGTCTGGGGGCTTGCATGGAGCGACGACGGACGGCAGCTGGCGCTGGAATTCCGCGCCAATGACAACAAGGACCGCTGGATTGCGAGCGTGGATTTTGCCAAAAAGACTTTGCTGACTCAGAACCGGCTCACCGATCCCGCCTGGATCAACTGGAGCTTCAATCAGTTCGGCTGGCTGCACGACAACCACACGCTGTGGTATCTCTCGGAGGCCAGCGGCTACTCGCAGCTGTATCTCAAGGAGTTACACGCGCCCAAGGCCCGTCAGCTTACACACGGCCGCTTCGAGATCTCTGATCCGACACTGTCGCGCAACGACCGCTACTTTTTCGCGGTGGCCAACCTCAAGGCGCCGGGGATCTATGAGATCTATCGTATCGATGTGCGCAGCGGTGAGATGCGGGCCATCACCCATCTGGGTGGCGTGAACGGGCCGCAGTTTTCCATGGTGGAGGACGGCGGCGGTGGCTACGCGCTGTCGCCGGACGGCGCGAAACTCCTGGTCTACCATTCCAGCACTACGCGGCCACCGGAGGTCTGGGTAGTGCAGGCACGCCCCGACGGCAAAGCCAGGCGCCTCACCCGCACGCTGACGCAAGCCTTCAGTTCCATCCCCTGGGTAAAGCCGGAGATTGTGCAGGTGCCGTCCAGCCACGTGGCCGAGCCGATCTATGCCCGGTTCTACCGTCCCGCCGATTACACCACGGCCCATTCCTGGCCGGCCATCGTCTTCATTCATGGCGCGGGATACTGGCAGGAGGCCCACCAGGGCTGGTCCTATTATTTCCACGAGTTCATGTTCCAGACCTTCCTGGCGCAGCACGGCTATCTGGTGCTGGACATGGATTATCGCGGCTCGGCCGGCTACGGGCGAGCCTGGCGCACCGCAATTTACCAGCACATGGGCCACCCGGAAGTGCAGGACATCGAGGACGGTGTCCACTGGCTGGAAAGCAACTGGCATGTGGATCCGAAACGCCTGGGGGTGTACGGCGGATCCTATGGCGGTTTCATGACCTATATGATGATGTTCCGCCGTCCCGAGCTGTTTGCGGCCGGCGCGGCGCTGCGGCCGGTGGGCGATTGGGCGGATTACAACGACTTCTATACCGCCGACATCCTCAACCGCCCCAACATCGACCCGCAGGCCTATTACGTGAGTTCGCCCATCAATTACGCCGGCGCACTCAAGCATCAGCTGTTGATACTGCAGGGCCTGGAGGACGACAACGTGTTCTTTCTGGACACCGTGCATATGGTGCAGAAACTGCAGGAACTCAGGAATCCGAACTTTGACGTGATGTTCTATCCCACCGAACATCACGATTTCAAGGCGCCTTATTCCTGGCTGGATGAATACCGGCGCATCTGGCGGCTGTTCAACACCTACGTGAATCCGCCGGCGGCCGATCCGGCACACTGAAGTGGATGTTGCTAACATGGAGCCCGCCGTTTGGCGGGGTTTTGTGTTGCGGGACGGACATGCAGCCGCTGATTCTGAATGACGTTGACAGCTGCGTGCAGGCAATCATCGAGCGCGTGGGCACGCGCCTGATGGTGGGCACACCGCTGGGCATCGGCAAGCCCAACCATCTGCTGAATGCGCTCTACCGGCGTGTGGCCGCCGATGCTTCGCTGCATCTCATGCTGATGACCGCGCTGTCGCTGGAGCGGCCGTCCGGCAACAATGAATTGGAGAAGCGTTTTCTTGGGCCGTTTGCCCAACGCGTGTTTGGCGACTACCCGCAGCTGGAATACATGCAGGCGCTGCACGCCGGAACATTGCCCGCCAACGTGGTGATTTCCGAGTTCTATTTCAAATCCGGTGCGCTGCTGGGCAATGCCCGTGCCCAGCAGCACTACGTGAGCAGCAATTACACCCACGTGGTGCGCGACATGCTGGCCGCGGGTGTCAACGTGATCCTGCAGATGGTGGCCAGACAGGAACGCGACGGGCAGGTGAGCTACAGCCTGTCCGGCAATCCGGATCTGACCCTCGACATCCATGCGCCGTTGCGCGCGGCGCAAAAACCCGGCCGCAAAATCGCCATTGTGGGGCTGGTGAACAACCAGCTGCCTTTCATGCACGGCGACGCTGAGGTGGCGCCGGAATTTTTCGACCTGGTGGTGGACAATCCGGCCTACGCCCATCAGCTGTTCGGCGTGCCATCCATGGCCATCGATCCCGCCGAACACATGATCGGCCTGTACGCCAGCAGTCTCATCAAGGATGGCGGCACCCTGCAGGTGGGTATCGGCAACCTGGGGGATGCCTGCGTGTATGCATTGCAACTGCGGCACGCGGACAACGCCCGCTACCGGCAGTTGCTGGATACCCTGGGCGTGCAGAAAAAATTCGGCGAGACAATTGAGCAATTGGGTGGCGTGGAGCGTTTCACAACTGGCCTGTATGCCGGCAGCGAAATGTTCAGCGACGGCCTGCTGCATCTGTACCAGAGCGGCATACTTAAGCGCCGGGTCTACGACCACGAGCAGCTGCAGCAGCTGCTGAACCAAGGCCGGATTTCCGAGAGCGTGGGGGCGGAAACCCTCAAGGCGCTGCTGGATGCCGGCGTCATCCACACGCCGCTGAGCGCACAAGATGTGGAGTTGCTGCGGCATTTTGGCATCCTGCGGCCGGACGTGGGCTATCAGGATGGTGCGTTGCGGCTTGCGGACGATACCCGGCTAGAGGCGGATTTAAATGATCCCGAAAGTTTCAGCCGCATCGTCCACCAGGCGCTGGGTGCGAGATTGGCCAACGGCGTGCTGCTGCACGGCGCCTTCTTCCTGGGTTCCAACTGGTTCTATGAGCAGCTGCGCGGCATGCCGGAAGCCGAACGCCGGCTGTTCGCCATGACCGCGGTCTCCAAGGTCAATGAGATCTTCAGCGACGTGCAGCTGGAACAGCGCCAGCACCGGCATGCGCGATTTCTCAATATCTGCATGAAGATGACGCTGCTGGGCGCGGCGTCCTCCGACACCCTGGCCAGCGGCCAGGTGGTGAGCGGCGTGGGTGGCCAGTACAACTTCGTGGCCATGGCCCATGCCCTCAAACAGGGGCGCTCCATCCTCATGCTCAAAAGCGTGCGCCGCGAACACGGCAAACCGGTATCCAACATCCTGTGGGAATACGCCCAATGCACCATCCCCCGGCATCTGCGGGACATGGTGATTACCGAATATGGCATCGCCGACCTGCGCGGCAAGCAGGATTGGGAGGTAATCGCCGCGCTGCTCAACATCTGCGATTCGCGTTTCCAGGAAGCGCTGCTGGCGCAGGCCAAAGACGCCGGCAAGATCATGGTCGATTACCGCATTCCCGATGCCTTCCGGGAAAATCTGCCGGAAAAACTGCAAACCACCATCCAGCCGCTGCGCAACGCCGGGCTGTTTCCGGAATTCCCCTTCGGCCATGAATTCACAGCCGAGGAACTGGTACTGGGCAAGGCCCTCACGGATTTAAAAAGCCGCAGCCGAACCCTGGGCGGTAAGCTGGCCATCGCCCTTGGACTGTTGATGCCCCAATCACGGAGACCTTACCAGTCATGTCTGCAGCGTATGGCATTGGCGCAGCCGCGCACCTTCCAGGAAAAACTGCTGGCCAGGCTGGTGACCGCGGCACTGGCGGCATCCGGCGCTGAATGATGTTTTACAAATTCAGGTGCACTTGGATACCGCGGTGCTGGCCCCATATCCGGCAAGGGAGAAAACCATGCCAACTGAAAATATGATCATCCGTCCGGCTGCTGAACGCGGCCATAGCCGCCGCGACTGGCTGGACAGCCAGCATACGTTTTCATTCGCCGAGTACCACGACCCGCGCTACATGGGTTTCGGCGCGCTGCGGGTCATTAACGATGACCGGGTGGCGCCCGGCGGCGGTTTTGCGCCTCATAGCCACAGCGACATGGAAATCATCAGCTATGTGCTGGAAGGCGCCCTGCAGCACCAGGACAGTCTCGGCAATGGCTCGGTGATCCGTCCCGGAGAAATCCAGCGCATGAGCGCCGGCACCGGCATTACCCATAGCGAATACAACGCTTCGCGTAGCCAGCAGGTGCATTTCCTGCAGATCTGGATCATTCCGCAAGGCCGCAGCCTGCCGCCCGGTTACCAACAGCGCGGTTTCAGACCGGAAGACATCCGCGGACGCTGGCTGAAACTGGCCGCGCCGGAAAACGGCGGCGGTCTGGTGAATATCCACCAGGATGTGGTGCTGCTGGCCACGCGCGCCGCCAAGCAAGCCGTCGGCTATCCATTAGCCCAAGGGCGTCGCGCCTGGCTGCAGGTGGCCAGCGGTTCCGTGGAGGTCAACGGCACGAGGCTGGACGAAGGCGACGGCGCCGCCCTGGCTGGCCCCGCCAACCTCAGTGTGCGAGGCGCGCCTGAAGGTGAAGTGCTGTTATTCGATCTGCAGTGATGTAGAGGTTCAATTCCATTTGCCGCCGGATCCCGTAACGCTGTATTTGCCGGCGCCCAACAGTGCCACTGCCAGGGCACCCAGGCCGTAAAACAGCTCCAGCTCGATAATCCAGCCACCGTTCTCGTTCAGATGGAAAATGTTCACGCCGTGCACCAGCAGCACCGCCACAATCAGGTCGGCCAGGATCAGCAGCCCGCCTATGCGCGAGTAGAAACCGAAAATCACCATCAGCGGACCCAGCACTTCCCCCAGGTACACGCCGTAGGCAAGGAACCCGGGCAGGGAATGGGCCTGCAGCATGGCGACGATCTCGTGCGGACCGGTAAACACCTTGTGCAACCCGTGCAGGATCAGCAGCCCGCCTACCAGCAGGCGCAACAGTAATTTGCCGAGGTCATCGGTGTTCCAGTTCATGGCATGCTCCGGAGAAGAAAAATTGGCGGTTAAATTAGCATGAATCCGGCCTTGTGTTACCTGCTCAGCAGGGCCTGCCGACCGGCTGAATTCACCGCTTTCGGATCCGGGTTTCCAGGCCGGCGGTTTCTGCTAGTCTGGTGGGCATTCAGATTGCCAGAATTGCCATATATTTGAATACGTGAAACCATCGCCGGCCGGATGGAGTACCGCCATGACTGAAAAACAGAGCGAATTCCTGCAAAGCAGGCAGCGTAATATGGGCAAGCACACAAGGTGGCTTGCACAAATTATTACGGCAGGATTACTGCTGCTGTCGGCAGCAGCCGTGCCGGCCAACCCCGTTCCTGTCACCGCCACCGGCATCCCGCTGGATGCGCCGTGGAAGATCAAACTCTACGAGATGGTGCACAAAGAGTTCCTGCATCCGGCCTGGGGCTGGCAGCACTCGGAGCGCGATTACCGGCTGGCGGTGCAGCTGGCCACGGACGACGGGCTGAAAATCGATAAAGACGCATTGTTCGCTGCGGCTTTCCTGCATGACATGGCGGCCTTTAAACCCTGCGCCGACAAGAAGATGGAGCATGGCGAGTGTGCGGCGCTGCAGAGCCCGGCGATTCTGAAGAGCCTAGGATTTCCGATGCAGAAGATCACCATTGTGCAGCAGGCGGAGCGCGGCCACATGTTCTACAGCGATCCCGGCAAGGATCCCACCGCCATCGTGCTGCACGACGCCGACTCGCTGGATTTCCTCGGCGATATCGGCGCAGCCCGCATCATCGCTCTCACCGGCGCCAAGGCGCCCAGTTTTGCACCAGCAGTCAAGACCCTGCGCGGGTTTTTGAAAAGCATTCCGCCCCGGCTCATTACCAAGTCGGCGCAGCGTATCGGGAAGCAGCGTGCCGCCGAACTCAAGGCGTTTCTCGATACCTTGCAGGCCGAGACCTATGACGGTAAAGCCATGTAAATCAATGCAATAAATTATTAGCCTCAGGCCCTGTAGCGTAGCGCGTCCACCAGCAGAGCAAAGGCCTTGGAGTGCTGCCTGCGGCTGGGGTAGTACAGGTGATAGCCAGTAAAGGGCTGGCACCAGTCTTCGAGTACCGGCTTTAGGCGCCCTTTGGCAAGATGTGATTGCACCATGTCTTCAGGAAGATACGCCAGGCCGAATCCTTCCAATGCCGCTGTGAGCACGTGGCTACTGTCGTTGAAAATCAGCTGCCCCTCAACGCGCACCTTGAGTTCACGTTTGCCTTTCTCGAATTCCCAGGCATAGGGTGCGCCATAGGTTGGCAGCCACAGATTGATGCAGCTGTGCTGGGGCAACTCCTGTGGCGTTTTGGGTGGCGGATGTTTTGCCAGATAACCCGGTGCGCCCACCACCACCATGCGGAAATCCGGGCCGATGCGCACCGCGATCATGTCCTTGGCAACCTGTTCGCCCAGACGCACCCCAGCGTCGTATCTCTGCGCGACGATATCGGTGAGGCCGTAGTCAATGACCAACTCGAGCCTGATGTCCGGATAAGCGGGCAGGAATTCTGCCAGCTTCGGCCACAGCACCGAATCGGCCGCATGGCCGCCGGCGGTGATGCGGATGGTGCCGGCGGGCTGATCGCGGAATTCGCCCAATGCCAGCAGTTCGGCATCGATTTCCTCGAAGCGGGGCTGCAGGTGGTGCAGCAGATGTTCGCCGGCCTGGGTGGGTGAGACACTGCGGGTGGTGCGGGTCAGCAGCCGGATGCCGAGCCGGGCCTCAAGGCCGCGCAGCGTGTGACTCAGCGCCGACTGGGATAGCCCGAGCTTGGCGGCCGCCCTGGTAAAACTGCGTTCGCGCGCCACCGCCACAAAGGCCAGCAGGTCATTCAGGTTGGCGCGCGGCATTCATGAATATCATTCATATATCCATTCGGAGTTTACTACTTAATATCGTGACCGTGAAAGGCTAAAGTTCAGCCATCGGGATTCAGGCTTTTTGTGCGCCAGGGAGGATTCCCGGCACGGGAATCAAAACTCACGGCGGCCGGACCCCCGTGCGGGGCACGGCCGACTGGTTCGCAGGCAGGGCGAGTACACGCTTCCTCGTTGAAGAACTGGCACGCCGCCCTGCGGAAATTTGACAACCCGAGGAGATTGCCATGAGTCCGAAATCAGCTCCTACCAATGCCCGCAAGTCCTTCGGTGATCTGGCCCCTAAGCTGGCCGAGCTCAGCGACCAAGTGTTGTTCGGCGACGTGTGGGAACGCAGCGAACTGTCGAAGCGGGACCGCAGCCTGGTGACCTGTGCGGCGCTGATCGCGCTGGGCAAGACAGAACAAATGAACTTTCATTTCCCTCGCGCCATCCAAAATGGCGTTACCAGGGAAGAGCTCATTGAGTTGATCACTCACCTCGCGTTCTACGCAGGCTGGCCCAATGCCATGTCCGCCGTGACGAAAGCCAGGGAGTTGCTGTGAGAATTCATTTGCAAGCTAAATCGGCGAGCCAATTCGAACAGTCCTTAACAAGGAACCATCCATGACCATCCAGGCCCAGGGGTATGCCACGCAATCCGCCACCGGCGAATTGAGGCCATTCAGTTTTGAACGCCGCGATCCACGTTCGAATGACGTGGTTATCGACATCCTGTATTGCGGCATTTGCCATTCCGACATCCATTCGGCACGCAATGAATGGGGCCGGACAACCTATCCGTTTGTCCCCGGCCACGAGATTATCGGCCGCGTTAAAGCGGTCGGCGGCAAGGTCAACAAATTCAAGGTGGGCGACCTGGTCGGAGTCGGTTGCCTGGTGGACAGTTGCCGTCATTGCGATTCCTGCAACGCAGGGCTGGAGCAGTATTGCGAAAACGGTTTCACCGGTACCTATGGCGGCCAGGACAGGATCGGAGGTAGCCCGCATCCAAAGACCTTCGGCGGCTATTCCGACAAGCTCACCGTGGATGAACGTTTTGTGCTGAGCATCCCCAAAAACCTGGATGCCGCCGCCGCTGCACCGCTGCTGTGTGCGGGTATCACCAGCTATTCGCCCCTCAAGCATTGGAAGATTGGACGGGGTCAAAAGGTCGGAATTATCGGCCTGGGCGGTCTGGGCCATATGGGAATCAAGTTTGCCCATGCCCTGGGGGCCAAGGTTGTCATGATTACCACCTCGCCCAGGAAGGGCGAAGATGCCAGGAAGCTCGGCGCGGATGAAGTGCTGTTATCAACCAATGCACAGGCCATGGAGGCCGCACGAAGCAGCTTCGATTTCCTGCTCAATACCATCCCTGTCGGTCACGATACCGATCCATACATGAAGCTGCTGAAACGCGACGCCACCATGGTCGTGGTCGGTGCGGTTGAACCGCTGAAGCACGTCAACGGCATCCCGTTCATCATGGGTCGCCGCTCCATGGCGGGTTCGCTGATCGGCGGGTTGCCGGAAACCCAGGAAATGCTCGACTTCTGCGGCCAGCACAACATCGTTTGTGACATCGAGAAAATCAGCATAAAGGACGTCAACAAGGCGTACGACCGCACCGTCAAGGGCGACGTCAAATACCGTTTTGTCATCGACATGGCCACACTCAAATCGTGATGGGCCGTGTTGCCGCATTCGAAAAAAGTTTAGGAGAAAACACAATGCAGAAGCGTAATCTTGGCAAAAGTGGACTGGAGGTCTCAGCCCTGGGCCTGGGTTGCATGGGCATGAGCTTCGCCTACGGCACGGCACCCGACAAGCAAGCGATGGTCAAACTGTTGCATCAGGCCATCGAGCGTGGTGTGACGTTTTTCGATACCGCCGAAGCCTATGGTCCCTTCACCAACGAGGAACTGCTGGGCGAAGCCCTGGCGCCGTTCCGCCAGCGGGTGGTGATCGCCACCAAGTTCGGATTCATCAATGGCGTTGCCAACAGCGGGCTGGACAGCCGGCCAGAGAACATCAGGGCGGTGGCCGAGGCCTCGCTCAAGCGGCTCAGGACCGATCACATCGATCTCTTGTATCAGCACCGCGTGGACCCCAAAGTGCCCATCGAAGAGGTGGCGGGGACCATAAAAGAATTGATCCAGGCGGGCAAAGTCAGGCACTTCGGACTGTCCGAAGCCGGCGTCGATTCGATCCGTCGTGCCCATGCGGTGCAGCCGGTCACCGCGCTGCAAAGCGAGTATTCATTGTGGTGGCGCGAGCCGGAGCAGACCGTGCTGCCGGTGCTGGAGGAGCTGGGCATCGGTTTCGTGCCCTTCAGTCCCCTGGGCCGCGGCTTTCTCACCGGCGCAATCAATGACAAAACCCAATTCGACAGCAAAGACTTTCGCAGCAATCTGCCGCGCTTCACAGCGCAAGCGCGCAAGGCCAATCAGGCGGTGGTCAGCTTGCTG